>JBFGAX010000019.1:0-41345 GCA_041567895.1 Acidimicrobiia bacterium | reverse complement strand
GCTGCGGTTGTCTGCCATTTGGCGCTCGTTGGATTTGAAGCTTGGGCGGTAGCCCACGGACGAGAAAGGGAACTCGATTGGGCGAACTAGTCGCATTTGAATGTGATACGGCAACCGATGTCGTATGCCAACCGCCCACGGTCAATGAGCTCTTCGAGCTCCCGACGTTGTTCACGATCGGTGACATCGAGATCACCCGTCAAATCGCCTATTTCTTCCTCGCCGTCCTCGTGATTGCTGCCATCGTCTATTTCGGACTTCGTAAGCCGAAGGCAGTCCCGAGCAAATTTCAGTTGATCGTCGAGGAGATGATCGCGTTCGTCAGAGATGGCATCGCAAAGGACATCATCGGTCCCGAAGGATCCAAGTATGTCCCGTACCTTCTTTCCATCTTCCTATTCGTGCTGGTTGGCAACTTTTTCGAGATCACACCGTTCGTCAACTATCCGATCACATCTCGTATGGCGATTCCGGCATTGCTTGCTGTGATGACCTGGATCATCTTCGTATTCGTTGGCTTCAAGAAGAACGGATTGAGTTATCTGACCGGAATCATCTGGCCGAAGTCGGTACCTATCGGGTTGCGGCCGGTTGTCGGCATCATCGAGTTCTTCTCGATCTTTTTGATTCGACCTTTGACGCTGGCGGTTCGGCTGTTTGCCAACCTCGTCGCCGGCCACGTGATGTTGTCTTTGTTGCTCGTCACCGGCTTCACCTACTTGTTTGTGCAGCCGTTCGATTTCACGTTCAATCCCTTGTGGGGAGTTCTCTGGTTCTTGCTGGGTATCGCGATCTTTGTCTTCGAGATGGTGGTGGCGTTCCTACAGGCATACATATTCACCTTGTTGAGTGCGGTGTACATCGAATCGTCGCTGCATCCTGAGCATTAAGGAGAGAAGGAAGAAATGTTGGAAGGAAATATCGCAGGCCCATTGGCCCTGATCGGCTACGGCCTGGCTGCCATCGGTCCGGGTGTCGGCATCGGCATTCTGGCCGGTAACGCTGTCCAGGCAATGGCCCGTCAGCCCGAAGCGGCCGGCATGGTCCGTACCACCATGTTCCTCGGCATCGCGTTCACCGAGGCCCTGGCGTTGATCGGATTCGTGCTCTTCTTCATCGCAGGCGGCTAGGCCGATGTTGTTGTCACAACAGCTCGTCGCCGCATCGGAAGAAGCGTCAGGGACCGACCTGATCCTGCCGGCGACGTCCGAGCTGATCGCCGGGCTGATCGCATTCACGATCGTCGGTCTCATCGTTTGGCGGTTTGCTCTGCCTCAAATCCAGAAGGCTCTAGACGAGCGGCAGGCCGCGATTGTCGGAAAGATGCAGGACGCCGAGCAGACGAAGCAAGCGGCTGAGAAACTGAAGAGCGAGTACGAGGCCCAGATCGCAGGAGCCAAGACCGAAGCCGCACAGATCGTCGAACAGGCACGACACCAGGCTGAGACCATGAAGGCCGACATTGTTGCCAGAGCTCAGGATGAGGCCGCTGCGATTGCGGACAAAGCAAAAGCCGACATCGAGGCCCAACGTGCCTCGGTCATTTCAGGCATGCGAGGCGAGGTTGCCAGCCTGTCCGTCGACATGGCGCAAAAAGTTGTTGCAGGCACAGTTGACCGGAGCGCTCAGCAGGCGCTCGTCGAGCAATACCTCAACGAACTCGGAGGAGTGAACAACTAAGTGGGTGCGGTGATTGACGGATACGCCCGTGCGGCCCTCGAGATGGGACGTGGCGAGGAGGTGGTCGACCAGGTGTCTGACGAATTGTTCAGACTCGGGCGTTTGTTCGAAACCTCCGATGAGCTGCGGTCAACTCTCGCCAACGCACTCATCCCATTCGAACGAAAAGAGGGGATTATTCACGATTTGCTCGGCGACAAAGCGCATCGGATCACAACCGGATTCGTAACCATGGTTGCCGCTGCCGGACGCATCAATGATCTCCCGGAAATCACACAACGAGTTTCGGAGCTGGCGGCTTCAACGAGGGCCAAGACCGTCGCCGAGGTTCGGAGTGCTCACGAGCTCGATAGCGATACGGTGCGCAAGCTCGAGGATCGACTCAGCCAGACCACGGGACTAGCGATCGAGGCGAAGATCGTCGTTGACCCGAGCATCATCGGAGGAATCATCGCCCGGGTCGGCGACACCGTATACGACGGTTCCGTGCTCGCCCGGCTCCGAAAGCTTCGGGAAGACGTACAGAAGGTTTAGTAGCAGGCCAGGAGATAGATCTACATGTCAGAATTGACCATCAACCCCGAGGACATAACGGCGGCGCTGCGCTCCAACCTGGAAGGCTGGAAGCCGTCGCTGGAGGCCGAAACCGTCGGCCACGTCGAAACCATAGCTGATGGCGTTGCGACGGTCACCGGCTTGCCGAATGTCATGGCGTCCGAGCTCCTCGAATTCCCGGGGGGGCTGCTCGGCGTCGCCCTCAACCTCGACGAGGATTCGATAGGCGCGGTTCTCATGGGCGAGTCGAATCACGTCGAGGCAGGAGACCCCGTGAAGCAGACGGGAAGGGTTCTGTCTATTCCCGTCGGTGATGCCATGCTTGGCCGGGTCATCGATCCCCTCGGCAACCCGATTGATGGCAAGGGCCCGATTCTCACTACCGAGACCCGCCTTCTCGAAACGCAGGCGCCATCAGTCGTTGAACGCCAGCCTGTCCACGAGCCGCTGCAGACCGGTATCAAAGCCATCGACTCGATGATTCCGATCGGGCGGGGTCAACGTGAGCTCATCATTGGCGACCGCCAGACAGGTAAGACTGCGATTGCCGTCGACACGATCATGAATCAGAAGGGCCAGGGGGTCAACTGCATTTACGTTGCCATCGGGCAGAAAGCGTCGACCGTAGCCGAAGTCGTCGACGCACTCGAGCAGGCCGGCGCCATGGAGTACACCGTTGTGGTCAATGCGCCGGCGTCGGCTCCAGCGGCGTTACAGATGTACGCGCCGTATGCGGGATCGGCCATCGGTCAGCATTGGATGTACAACGGACAACATGCTCTCATCGTGTTCGACGATCTCTCGAAGCAGGCGATCGCTTACCGCGAGATTTCGCTCTTGCTACGACGACCACCGGGACGCGAGGCCTACCCCGGCGACGTGTTCTATCTCCACAGTCGCCTCCTCGAGCGCTGCGCAAAGGTGTCTGATGAGCTGGGCGGGGGCTCAATGACAGGATTTCCGATTGTGGAAACGAAAGCGGGCGACGTGTCGGCTTACATTCCCACCAATGTGATCTCGATCACCGATGGCCAGATCTACCTCGACGGCGACCTCTTCTACTCTGGCGTTCGTCCCGCTATCGACGCCGGAACGTCGGTTTCCCGCGTTGGCGGCGCCGCTCAAATCAAGGCCATGCGCAAGGTGGCAGGGCCGCTCCGTGTCAACCTCGCACAGTTTCGTGAGCTAGAGGCCTTTGCAGAATTTGCATCCGAGCTCGATGCGGCATCACAGGCACAGCTTGCACGAGGGCGCCGCATCGTCGAGGTTCTCAAGCAGCCACAATTTTCGCCGGTGCCCGTGGGCGAGCAGGTGGTTGCCATATACGCAGTCACAAACGGAAACTTCGACAAGATACCGGTAGACCAGATCAAGAATGCCGAGGAGGGACTTCTCGAATTCATGAGGACACGTCATCAGGGCCTGCTCGACCAGATCGTCACCGAAGGCCTGCCCGAGGGCGACCGCCTCGATGAGGTTATTTCCGAATTCACCGACTCCTTCGACCCGGGCAGCTAGCTCATGGCTTCGGCTGAGCTCCGCATCATCCGGCGCAGGATCAAAAGCGTCAAATCGACGATGAAGATCACGCGAGCGATGGAGCTCATCGCCGCCAGTCAGATTGCCAAAGCTCAGGATCGGGTCTCGAAGTCGATTCCCTACGTTCAGCAATTACGCAATGTCATCCGCAACGTTGCTGCCGCATCCGGATCGTCAGATCACATTCTGCTCGCCGACGACCGTGTGGGAGATGTCGGAGTGATGGTGATCACGTCCGACAGGGGTCTGGCAGGCGCCTATAACACCAACGTCATTCGAGCCGCTGAGCGTTATATCGAGCGGCTCGAAGAACGTCCGAGACTCTACGTCGTCGGCAAGAAAGCTCAGGGCTACTTCCGATATCGCGGCTACGACATCCAACGTGCTTTTTTGGGCATGACAGATCGCCCCGTGTACGGTGACGCCCGCCAGATCGCCAACATCGTTCTGGACGATTATGCGCGAGAGAACGTGCGATCGCTGCTGGTGTACTACACAGAGTTCAAATCAGCCCTCACGCAGGATGTCGCACAGTTCACATTGATGCCAGTCGAACCGCCTCCGTCGGATGAAACCGGCGAGGCAGCCACCACAGCTGCGGCCTACTCCTATGAGCCATCACCCGAAGTGATTCTCGGCAGGTTGCTGCCGAGATATGTCGAAGCCTCCGTGTTCGGAGCTCTGCTGAACGCATCGGCGTCCGAACACGCCGCCCGGCGTCGGGCCATGAAGGCGGCAACAGAGAACGCAGAAGATTTGACCAAGATTCTCACCCGCACGGCCAACCAGGCCCGCCAGGCAGAGATAACCACTGAGATCAGCGAAATCGTGGGTGGCGCCGAGGCGCTGTCCGGTAGGTAGTTAAGGAGATCAGCAGAATGGCTGAGAGCATTGGACGAGTTGTAAAAGTCACCGGCCCGGTCGTGGACTGTGAGTTCCCACACACCGGCATGCCGGAGTTGATGCATGCTCTTGAAATCGATCTTGAAGTCGATGGGGAAAAGAGCACCATCATGGCCGAGGTGGCCCAGCATCTCGGCAACAACCGGGTTCGCGCCATTGCCATGAAAGCAACGGATGGGCTCGTGCGCGGCACCGAGGTGAGAAACACCGGGGCCTCTATTTCTGTGCCCGTTGGCAACGCGGTGCTCGGGCATATTTTCAACATGTGGGGCGAACCGCTCGATGATCCAACCATCTCGGACCAGTTCACGGAGTTCTGGCCGATCCATCGCACCCCGCCTGCATTCGAAGACATGGAACCGCAGCGCGAGATGTTCGAGACAGGGATCAAGGTCATCGACCTGCTACAGCCTTACGTAAAAGGCGGAAAGATTGGTCTGTTCGGAGGAGCCGGCGTCGGCAAGACCGTTTTGATCACAGAGATGATTCACCGGGTTGCGACCGAGCACGACGGTGTGTCGGTGTTTGCCGGCGTCGGCGAGCGCACTCGTGAGGGCAACGACCTGTTTCTCGAGATGCAGGAATCAGGAGTCATCGACAAGGCGGTGCTCGTGTTCGGTCAGATGGATGAGCCGCCAGGAGTTCGCCTCCGGGTAGCGCTTTCCGCCCTGACAATGGCCGAGTATTTCCGCGACGAGATGGGCCAGGACGTCTTGTTGTTCGTCGACAACGTGTTTCGGTTCACCCAGGCAGGTTCGGAAGTATCCACCCTTCTCGGCCGGATGCCTTCGGCCGTTGGGTACCAGCCAACGTTGTCCGGCGAGATGGGCATCCTGCAGGAAAGGATCACCTCGCTACGCGGCAAGTCGATCACGTCCCTGCAGGCAATTTATGTGCCGGCAGACGACATCACGGACCCGGCTCCGCACACAACGTTTGCTCACCTCGACGCGACCACCGTGTTGTCCCGTCAGCTGACCCAGCTCGGCATCTATCCCGCGGTGGATCCTCTCGACTCGACCAGCCGGATTCTCGATCCTCAGTACGTCGGAAAAGAGCATTACGCCGTCGCGACAGCAGTTCAGCAGATTCTTCAGAGATACAAGGATCTGCAAGACATCATTGCCATCCTCGGCATCGATGAACTCTCTGAGGAAGACAAGGCGATCGTCGGGCGGGCACGCCGCATCCAGAGGTTCCTGTCACAACCTTTCTTCGTGGCGAAGGTGTTTACCGGCCAGGACGGCGAGTATGTGCCATTGGAGGAGACGGTCCGCAGCTTCAAGATGATCGTTGACGGAGAATTGGACCATCTGCCGGAGCAAGCCTTCTACATGGTTGGTGGAATTGACCAGGTCATGGCCAAAGCTCAGGAACTCGAAGCAACAGTCTGATGGCGAATCCTTTCAGAGTCGACATTGTTTCTCCGGAGGCCACGCTGTGGTCGGGTGAGGCGACGTTCGTCATGGCGCGCACGATCGAAGGCGAGATCGGCATCTACGCACAGCACGAACCTCTGCTGGCTGCTCTGGCGACCGGGGCCGTGGAAGTTCAGGAGGTCGGCGGAGGACGAACGGTTTATGGGATTCACGGAGGATTTCTTCAGGTGTTCCAGAACCAGGTGACGTTGCTCACAGATCGGGCCGAACTCGTCGAGGGCGATGCCGAGGCGGCGCGCGACAAGGCAGCCGAGCTCAAGAAGCTGGAGGACGAGGCTGAATCTGAACAGGAGCTTTCCGAAGAGAGCGTGGCCGCTCAGGTCACAGAGTCGAGCGACGGGACCTGACGTCCGGGCGTATCGGAGTCACGGTCGCCTGCGGCTGATCGTTCGATCGCCGGACGAGCATCGTCGATACCAGGACCAGCAGCATCCAGCCCGCCCCGAGAGCAAAGCTCAGGACATGCGTCCAATTCATCCGTCCTCCTCTGATGCGGGAAATGCATGAAAGTGCGGGACAACCTGCCCTGGACCTCATGCCCGATCGCGAAATGTAGCGACATTTTGAGCGACATCCAAAAAGTACCACTGAGGGTGATATTTGGTCCAAAGTTCGCGCTCTCAGTGCGACTCGTAGACTCACGGGATGTCACAGAGAGATTTATTCGCAGACCAGCGAGCGGCCAGGGCCGGAGCCGCCCAACCCCTCGCCGCCCGCATGCGCCCTCGAACGCTCGAAGAGATGGTGGGCCAGATCCACCTGCTTTCGACCGACTCCGCGATCCGGCGGCTGATAATGTCGGGTTCGCCGGTGTCGATGATCTTGACCGGTCCCCCCGGTTCGGGCAAAACGACGCTTGCCTATCTCGTGGCCCAGCATGCTCGTGCCCATTTCGAGGCGCTATCGGCAACAAGTGCGTCCGTCAGGGACGTACGTCAGGTCATCGAGGACGCCCGCTCACGACTTGAAGAAGAAGACGTGCGTAGCGTGCTGTTCATCGATGAGATCCATCGTTTCTCGAAGAATCAACAGGATGCCTTGCTACCAGGAGTTGAGTCGGGGTGGGTGGTCTTCATCGGAGCGACGACCGAGAATCCGTCGTTCGAGGTGAATCGGCCCCTGTTGAGTCGGGCTACCACACTCAAGCTGGAGCCGCTGGCACTCGACGACATCGAGCACCTCATTGATCGGGCGCTCACCGATGAGGAGGTTGGTATCGGGAGGCGAAACCTGAAGATCACTTCTGAAGCGAGGCGCGAGGTCGCGAACATGGCAAACGGAGACGCCCGGAGGGCTCTCAACGCCATTGAGCTCGCGTCGTCACTCGTGACTGACGGCTCCGAGATCACGGTTGGGCACATCGAGGAAGCGTTCCAGCGGCGGGTAGTTCGATACGACAAAGGGGGAGACCAGCACTACGACGTGATTTCTGCGTTCATCAAATCGATGAGAGGGTCGGACCCGGACGCAGCACTGTTCTGGTTGCATACGATGTTGGAAGCCGGAGAGGATCCCGAATTCATCGCGAGGCGGATGGTCGTACTTGCGTCCGAGGACGTAGGGATGGCAGACGCAGCGGCGCTCCCGGTGGCGGTGGCCGCAGCTCAGGCCCTGCAGTTTGTCGGCCTGCCGGAAGCGACGTACGCGCTCTCGCATGCGGCTGTTTACCTGGCGACTGCTCCCAAGTCGAATTCGGTGACGAAAGCAATCACACGGGCTCGGGAGCTCGTCGCATTGCATCCGGAGGCGAATGTCCCCGCCCATCTACGGTCGGGATCGCGTAGGGAAGATGGCTACAAATATGCCCACGATTTCCCGGGTCACATCGTCGAGCAGCAGTATCTCCCGGACGGGCTTGAAGACTCGACCATTTTCGTACCAAGCGGCCAGGGGGACGATACGCCCGCGAAGTAGTTAGGCGCGGTCCGGTATGAGTTCTCCATCGGTGAGATAGAAGCGCCGCATGATTGCATCAACGGCCGTCAGCGTTCCGCGAACCGTGACCTCAGACCCGCTGCGAAGTTTCTCGATGTCCGTTGCGATTGGCAAAGCGGCAAAAATCTCGGTGACGCGGCCGTCGTCGAGTATCGCCCCGGTTAGTTCTACCTCGATGCCAGGCCCATCTCCCAGGTATCGGTCTCGCGTGAATTCACCCACATTTTCTATGTTCCCGCTCCAGGTGACCGTCGACCCTTTCGGCCCTTCCGAGAACAGTTCTTCGATACGGTACGCGGGTTGGTATTCGCCGAATAGCGATTGTGAGAGCTCGGCAACCGATCCGGCAAATGACGATGGGGTCGAGCCTGCATCGACCGGTTCCTGCGTTTCAGCTCGACCTACGTCGAGAGGAGAATCGGGCAGCGGCTCCGGAGTCGGGTCTTGGCCCTCGACGGATTGCGGCACCAGATCCCCTGACGTTGGTAACGAGTTGTCGATGGTTTCAAGAGGAGGTACAGAACGATTGAAATCTTCATCGTCCGGTGTCCCGGCGGATACTTCAATAGGGGGCTCCGGATAGGCCGTATCTTCATCGACGTCGGCGAATATCGAATCTTCCCGCACGGTGACCTGATCGAGATCCGGGGAGCTCGGGCTTGTGTCCACGATCGTTACCTCGATGAGTTCCTCCTCTTCGCCGTTATCGTGCATGGGCGTCTCGCTGAACGGATCTCCGGGTATCGCGGGAGGTTCCACGATCGGGTCACCTTCGTCGGTGCGGTACGCAACCTCGGCCATGAAGAGAACGGCGCGGGTGATTTTGGCGAGCTCATCGGAATCGGAGATGATACGACCGACGTATGTCTCGATCTGGCGGTCGGTGATCTCGATGCTGGAGAAACGTTGCGATGCCCGCAGCACCATGTCACGTCTCTCATCATTGAGCCATTGGGTCACCTGATATGTGTCGCCCTGGATGAGGTGCTTCTTGTCGAGATCATCGCTCCCGATTTCGATGTCCTGGGCGGGCATGAGGTCTCCGATGAGTGGAAGCCTGCGAAGTTCCCCGAGCTGATCGGTTGCGATCCGCAGGTTGAATCCGAGCCAGCCCGGGTACCGGACCCGAAACCTGGTTCCCTTCTTGTCTCCGCGGCTCACAAATTCAGTCTGGACCAGGTACCGGTTGATCTCACCGGAAAGCCCCTTCTTGTCAACCCGTAAACCCAACTCGTCCGCAGCCTTCTGCAGACTCGCCTGCCTACGGGTCTTAGACAGTCCGGCGATGGTCGACATTGCAATTGCGAAAAAGATGAATAGGAATATTGGAAATCCATCCATGTGCAGACCTTATCGGCTCAACGGAGTTGCCGGTTGAGCAGCGCTACTGGACTTGCCATGTTCCGTTCTGCGAAACGAGATCCAGGAGGTCTCCCGGGCCCTTTTTGGATTGTGCATCCAGTATCTGGTGGTCGAGCATCTCTGAGTAATCATCGCGTTCGAATGCTCGGAAAACGCCGACGGGGGTAGGTCCGTAAGGCCCGTGTGAAAGACGCGATAGTGAAAATGCCGCCGCAGGGCTTGCTGCGAATTCATTGTGAATGTGGACGTCGGCCGGGTCCACGTCCGCCAAATCAACGATCGATGCAGCCCCCTCTTTCATGACAACAGCCTTGTCGTCAGCAGCCCCGAAAATGATGGGCTCACCGTGGGCGAGGTTGATTCGATTGATCGTGCGCTCTTCTTTGCCCGTGATCTGGATGAAGGCTTTGTCATTGAAGACGTTGCAGTTTTGGTAGATTTCGACGAGGGCCGAGCCCTTGTGCTCGTGTGCACGACGGATCACCTCGCTCGAGTGATCGCGGTCCATGTCGATCGTTCTTGCAACGAAGGTCGCCTCGGCGCCAAGCGCCACGCTCACCGGATTGAACGGGTATTCGATGGCGCCCATCGGACTCGACTTGGTTCGTTTTCCCGTCTCGGAAGTCGGTGAGTACTGGCCTTTGGTGAGGCCGTATATCTGATTGTTGAACAGCAGAATCGTGATATTCAGATTACGGCGAAGCGCGTGTATCAGATGGTTGCCGCCGATGGAGAGCGCGTCGCCGTCGCCCGTGACGACCCACACGGACAATTCAGGTCTGGTCGCAGCGATGCCCGATGCAATTGCCGGCGCCCGACCGTGGATGCTGTGCATACCGTAGGTCTCCACGTAGTAGGGAAACCGGGCTGCGCATCCGATACCGGAGACAAACACGTGGTTCTCCCTCGGAATGTCGAGCGTCGCGAGATAGTTCTGAACCGTCGCCAGAATCGTGTAGTCGCCACATCCGGGGCACCAGCGAACTTCTTGATTCGTCTGAAAGTCCGCCCGTTCAAATGTGGTCATGACACCGTCTCCATCAATGCGTCTTCGATCTCTTCTGCCATGAAAGGCTTGCCCTGCACCTTGGTGAGACTTTTGGCATCGATCAGGTAGCGCTCCCTCATGAGCCGCGAGAGCTGGCCCCGGTTGAGCTCCGGCACCAGCACGGTTTCGTAGCTCTTTACGACCGATTCGAGGTTCTTTGGAAACGGATGGAGGTGGCGGAGGTGAGCCTGGGCAACCTTGTGGCCGTTTTTCCTGACCCGGCGGACGCCCGCCACAATGGAAGCGTATGTCGAACCCCAACCGAGTACCAGCGTCGTTGCTCCCTCGTCGGAGTCGACCGCCACGTCGGGTATGTCGTTTGCAATACCGTTGATCTTGTTCTCACGCAGGATCGTCATCTTCTCGTGATTGAGCGGGTCATAGGAAACGTTTCCGGTCCCGTCTTGCTTTTCGAGCCCGCCGACCCGATGTTCGAGTCCGGCAGTGCCAGGAATGGCCCACGGGCGCGCCAGGGTCTGCTCGTCTCGTAGATATGGCCAAAATTCATCACCGTGGTTGAGAGCTGTTTGGAACGTGGTTGAAATGTCCGGCAGAGTGCTGAGGTCGGGCAGTTTCCACGGTTCAGCACTGGTGGCTATGTAGCCATCCGAGAGCAATATGACCGGCGTCATGAATTTGATAGCGAGCCGGATGGATTCGATAGCGGCTTCGAACGCATCCGAAGGCGAAGACGCGGCTACAACCGGTAGTGGAGCTTCGCCGTGGCGCCCGTAGATCGCCATCAACAAGTCCGACTGCTCGGTTTTGGTTGGCAAGCCGGTGCTCGGTCCGCCTCGCTGTACGTCCACGATCACCATCGGCAGTTCGGTGATCAGGGCCAGGCTGATCGTTTCAGATTTGAGAGCAACCCCCGGACCGCTCGTTCCGGTGATCCCGAGGTGTCCGGCGAATGAGGCCCCGAGGGCAACACCAACAGCAGCAATCTCATCCTCGGCTTGAAATGTACGGACTCCGAAGTTGCGGTGACGTGCCAGCTCGTGCAGAACGTCTGATGCCGGGGTGATGGGGTAGGAAGCGTACATCAGCGGAAGCTGTGCCTGTTGGGCGCCGGCGATCAAGCCCCATGCCAGGGTTTGATTGCCGGTGACGTTGGTATACGTTCCGGGTGCCATCTGGGCAGGAGGTACGTCGTAGGTATGGGAGAAGATCTCGGTTGTTTCTCCGTAGTGATATCCGGCTTTGAGCGCCGCGACGTTGGCAGCGGCCACTTCGGGCATTGAGGAAAACTTCGCGTTGATCCATTCGATGGTTGGTTCGAGTGGTCGATCGAACATCCATGCCACGATTCCGACGGCAAGGAGATTCTTGGAGCGGAGCGTTGCACGACCGCGCACGCCACTGTCCTTGACCGCCTCCTTGGTGAGCTCCTCCATGCCAACTCTCAGCACCTTGTACTTGTCGAGGCTTCCGTCTTCGAGCGGATTGGTCGTGTAACCGGCCTTCTCGAGATTTCGCTCTTCGAACGCGTCGGTATTGATGATGATCGTCCCGGACTCGGGAACATCGTCGATGTTCGACTTGAGCGCTGCCGGGTTCATGGCAATCAGAACATCCGGACGGTCGCCTGGCGTGAGAATGTCGCTGTCGGCGATATGTACCTGAAATGACGACACGCCCGGCAACGTTCCAGCCGGGGCGCGAATTTCAGCCGGGAAGTTGGGCAGCGTCGCGAGGTCGTTACCGAACACTGCTGAGGCATCCGTGAACCTGGCTCCGGCCAGCTGCATTCCGTCGCCGGAGTCGCCCGCAAACCGAACGACGACGCGATGGCGGGTCTCGGTCGTGTGAGAGGTTGTTGTCATGAGGTACCTGTGATCGGCCGACGACCATGTTAGGTGGCGATTCTGGCTATTACGGGGAGTTATACAGGTGGGCTTTGATACCCGGCGAAGCCGTCGGCCTCCATGGTGATACCGATTTCGAGAAGCCGGTTTTCCCCATAGTGGGGTCCGATGATCTGAACCGACGGAGGCGGATTTCCCCGGGTTGCGAGAGGCAGCGACAACGCTGGATTGCCGGCCTGATTGACAAGTGAGGTGAACGCCGAGAACGCAGTCCTGTAGAACTCGGTTTCCGAACCAACGACGATCTCGTCACTGCCGATCGGTTTGCGAGCTGCGGCCACTGTGGGTGTCACCAGAACGTCGACGTCTTCGAAGATCGAATTCATGCGTTGCTGGAGCTCACGGCGCCAGAGTTGCCCCCTCGTAGCGTCCTCGACGGTCAGCAAAAGAGCCTCTCGTAGTCGCTCCTGAACATCAACCCCATATTGATGATGCATCGAAGGGAACCAGTCTGCGTGCACCCGGGCTATCTCTGGATAGGACGAGTAAACGATCATCTCGGATGGTTGCAGCAGCGGCTCGTGCATGTCGACGACCACTGCCCGGTTGGCAACGAGATAATCGATGAAGGAGTCGAAGGCCTTCTTGATGAGCGGATCCAACGGGCGATCGACCCAGGGTCTCGGTACGCCCACCCTCAAGCCGGCAAGCTCGATCGGACCTGGCATCAACAACGACCCCGGAGCTCCACCGGATATCGAAGCCATGACGTTGTACAGCAGCGCGGTGTCGGAGACGGTACGTGCCAGCGGGCCCACGGTGTCAAGGGTGGGGGCAAGCGGCACGACGCCCTCGAGCGGGATCCGGCCATACGTCACTTTCAAGCCCGTCACACCACAAACGGCGGCGGGCACCCGCACCGAACCGCCGGTGTCCGTGCCGATCGAGCCGCTCGCCATGCGTGCCGCGACTGCCGCAGCAGAGCCACCGGAGGAACCCCCGGTGGACAGTTCAAGATCCCAGGGATTTCTCACAGGTCCGGTCCACGGGTTCTCGCTGGAGAATCCGAACGCGAATTCGTGGAGAACGGTCCTTCCGATGATCACGGCACCGGCCTCTTCCAGGCGGCGCAATGCGGGAGCCGTCCTGGCAGGAACCGCGGCATAGAAGGAAGAGCCAGCCGTGGTTTGCAGCCCCCGCTGGTCGATGATGTCCTTTACGGCAATGGCGATCCCGGTGAGAGGCAACGCACGCTGCTTACGCCGGTCGATCATCTCCGCCCTGAGGAGCGCCTGGTCTCGATCAATGACGACGAATGCGTTGAGCAGCGGTTGCAGGCGCTCGGTTCTGTCGATATGGGCGGAGATCAGTTGTCGCGCTGAAACCTCTCCGGTCTCGATCAGCGTCGCCTGCTGGATGATGGTCAGGTCTGTGAGTTCCACCGTTGGAAGATACCGCCGGTAGCCTTGCTCGATGCGCCGATCGATTCTTTTCTTTTGTTTGTTCACTGCCGTCATCGCGTCCGGTTGCAAAATCCGCAATGACACCATTGTCCGTATCAGCGAAGATCGGACGGGAACACTGGTTTTCGAGGTCTCCGCCGATCAAGAGCTTCGGGATCTGCTTTCGGGCTTCGGTAGCGGGGCGGGCGGCGGGAACATTCTCGATGGCCTCGATGCTCAGCTCGAGAATGTCCCCGATGGATGGAGGGCGGAAGCGTTTACCGACGGGTCGTTCGAAGGAGTCAGGACGGCAACGTCTTTCAACTCGATCGCCGAGCTCAATGGGCTCGTAGATCAGCTCAACACACAGGCTGAAGAGGTTGGCAATCTCGGCTCTGTCATCTCCTTTGTCGCTTCTGATGTCGATGAAACGATCATCCTGGAAGGAGATGTGGGCGATCTCTTCGGAGAAATCGTAAATCAGGTTGGCGCCCTCGGAACCGGAGTCGATGTCTCCCAGCTCTCGGCGGCCCTCGACCTGCGTCTCATAGCCGACCTGCCGGGCGATCTGACCGATGACAGCGATGGGGAAGTCGATGTTGGGACAGGTCTGGTGGTCTGGGAGTATCGACCGAACGACACCGATTTTCGTATTGCATCCACAACCGCGTCGAACAGCGGACTCTTCATCGGATTGATCGTTCTCGGCCTGATTGTGGCTGGAACAACTGGCTACCTCATCATGCGCGCTCGCTCCACCCCTGCTGCGACGCCTGTCGGAGAATCGATGCTCGACCCTGCGGAGGACCCCTATGCAAGATGACTTCATTTCCCGAATACGGGTGACCCGTAACTATCTGGACCGGCCTCTGGAGGATGAGCATCTCGACAAGCTCATCGAGGCTGCGCGCTGGACGGGCAGTTCCAAGAACAATCAGGCGTGGTCCTTGATCGTGATTGATGATCGTGAACAAATAGAGAGCCTCGCGTCAGCGGGTTCTTTCACCGGACCCTTTGCGACTGCTGTTGCTGTTCTCGTGCCTGTCAAGGGCCCGCAGGGCAACGATTTCGACATCGGTCGAATGGCGCAGAGCATCATCGCGACCGCTGATCTTCTCGGTATAGGTGCATGCCCGGTGACGTTGCACGACCTCGAGCGGGCGCGAGAGGTCCTCGGACTACCCGAAGACCACGAGGCGCATTGGTGTGTATCGCTCGGCTATCCGGACACAGAGGCCGAAGAGAAAGCGCGTGATGACCGTCGTCGCTCGGGATGGATCCCGTCCGGTAGGAAGCCAACCGAAGAGTTCGTGCACCACGATCGCTGGTGATCAGTCGGTGATGGCTCCGATCCGGGATATCGGCCAGTAGCGGAAGCGAACTCGCCAGACGCCTTTTCGTACGTCAATCGGTCCGAAGGTTCGGCTGTCGGCCGTGTCTACCGTGCGATTGTCGCTCAGTACGAACATCTGGCCTTTCCCGAGTTTCCAATCTCCTTTTCCGGCCAGCGCTCCCTGTGCCCAGGGCTGCGCCAGAGCCGTCTGATTCACGCTCAGCCGCCCGCCCCGGATAGCAACTGTGTCGCCGGCGACAGCCACAACCCGCTTTACCAGGAGCATGTCCCCATCCGTTGGATGGGGGAACACGACGAGGGTCGACGGAGGCACGGACCTGGATCCGCTGCCGGTCAGCCGGGTGGCGACCAGAAAATCACCGGTTCGAATCGTCGGCTCCATGCTGGCGTCCACGGCCTCGAAACGCGCAATGTAGCGTGCCAGAAAACCGACCACAGTTGCGGATAGAGCGGTAGTGAACAGTCGTAATCGGCCCAACGATCCTCTCCTACGGTCCCGTGTCGGCGAGTGTAGGGTTCGCCTGTAAAAACAGGTTCGCCTGTAAGGACAGGTTCGGCATCCGGGCACACACGCACGTTCGCCGCTCGCGAGTTCGCTCGTACCCGGGCACCACGTTGGATGGTCATCCCGGATGGTGGCTTCGAGGCAGTCCGGGCGGCAAATCACACAATGGAGGGAAATACCATGGGTCTTTTGAGACCAGCTCGCAAGGTTCACGCTCACTGTCACGTGCCGTGTGGCATCTACGATCCGGTGTTTGCGCAGAATGCCGCAGAGACTGTTGTGAAAATGGTGGAACAGATCGAAGCGCTCGACGCCGATGCACCTACGTACGCCCACGATCTCTCGCGGCGGGTGGCGAACAAGGAGGACCACGCCAAGAAGTGCAAATACGAACTCCTCGACGTGCTGTGGACCCAGTACTTCAAACCTGCTCACGTGGAACGCTGGCCCGATCTCCATGAGAAGTTTTTCAACGCGGGACACCTGTGCACCCAGAACATGCAGGAAATCAGCTCCGAAAAAGCTCAGGCGCTCCTCGAAGCGGTGAATGAGATCGCAACCATGTTTGCCGAGAGCAAGAGCTAGTCGGACAGAACTCCTCCGGCCGCTACCGCCGTGACGGCGAAGGTAACCGTTGCCGCCAGGATGACGGCCAGAGCTCCAAATGCAGTCGTCTGGTCAACGGCTTGAGCGACGATCCATTTGGCGAGCCAGGCCATGGTGCCTGCGAGAATCGCCAGGGGTAGGGCTCGGCCAACCGATCTGAGAACCGGAGCGAAGAAGACCCACCCCTGTTGCTCGTACCAGCGCCAGGCCAGTGCACCCGTATAGAGGGCGAGGGACACGACACTTGCCATGGCAACGCCGGCTACGCCGTATTCGGCCGCCGCCCATGCGTAGAGAGGGATGGCGACAACGGTTGCTGCCGTTCCTATCGCCACCGGGATCCACATCTGGCGGCGGGCATAAAAGCCCCGTGTCACCAGCTGCAGAACGCCCCACAACGGAATAGCCAGGGCATACACAGACAACGCCAGCGCGGCGGCGGCGGCGTCGTCGGCTCCGAACCGACCTCGCTCATAGAGCAACGAGATGACGGGCCGGGCCAGCATCGACATCAGTACCGCTCCACCGATGCTCAAGACCGTCACCCACTGGATCGAGCGTGACAGGGTTGTCGTGAGGGTTTCCTCTCTTTTCTCGTTGAACAGCCGTGCCAGCGTGGGATAGGCGGCGACGCTCGCTGCCTGGGCAATGGCGCCGACCGGGACGAGCATGGTCCGACGGGCGTATTCGATGTGCGTGGCCGCCCCGGGACCCACATCTGTACCAAACTTGGTTGCAAAAAACTCGTCAAAGAATGCGATCGATTGTCCAACCATGAGCGGAACGGCAAGCGCCACGTACTGGCTCACGGCCGGGTGCGACCATGACGTCGATACGCTTCTGAGACCGGATCGCCGTGCCCCATAAACCTGCAGCCCGAAGTTGCCTATCACCGATCCTGCCAGAACTCCCCACATGAATGGAGCTGTTTGGCCCGTATCGGTCCCCAGGTTGCCGAGGATCCCGCCGGCGATGATTCCAAGGTTGTAGACAATGGGCGCCAGGCTCGGGATCAAGAATGAACCCTTGGCGTATTGCACTGCCATCAGCAAGGACCCGAGGATGAAGAAGAACTGAGCGGGGAGAATGATTCTCGTGTTCCGCACCGTCTCCGCGACCTGCGCCTCGTTGAAGAGCGGAAAGATGCTCCTGACTACAGCTGGCGTCGCGATCCACGCAATGACAATCAGAGCAGTGATTGCGATGGCCGCCCATCGAGCAATGGCACCAAACGCTGCCCATCCCCCCTCTTCATCGTCGTCTGAGAGATACCGTGTGAAAATCGGAATGAAGGTGATAGAGAGGAATCCGCCAGCCAGCAGATAATTGGTGAAATCGGGAATCTTGAATGCGGCGACGTAGGTATCGCTTATGGCGTCCGCTCCAAGGATGTCGGCGACAACGATATTCCGAATCAGACCGAGCACCCGGCTGACGAGAACGCCTGCCGAAACGACCAGGGCTGCGGTTCCCATACGGCTCCTGGTTGTCACACGAGGTCCAGTTCCCGCAGAGCGAAACCGGTTACCGCCCACATGATGAGTGCGATGACCAACGCCTTGAGAGCGGCTCCGCCGGCCCCCGCCACCACCGCCCCGTTTGTGATCTCGAGGGTGGCAACAACACGGGCGAATTGGCTGAGATCGGCGTATGCCGACGTTCCGATGCGAAAGGGGGACAAATTGGAGAACTGTTGCACCGTTCGTGCGAGAAACTGCTCAATGAGCAGCAGGTAGACGAGTCCCGCAAGCGTTGCCCGCTTCATGATCAGTCCGAGAGGAAGGAGCAATGACGTGTAGGCGAGGGCGCTGAGGGTCGCGCCGACAACACCCGGCACGATTTCTGTCCAGGTGCCGCTTCCCACACCAAGAGCGAACGCCGCAAACACCGCGCCGAGCCCGCCGACGAGCGAGGCTCCCAACCAGGCTGCGATGAGCTTTGCCCCTGCGATGGTCCAGCGCGATATGGGGCGCAACGTCAGAAAAGCCATGGTCTTACCACGCTTTTCTTCACCAAATGCGTTCGCGCCAAACGTGATTGCAACCGCCGGAATCAACAGGGTGAAAAGAACCTGGGTACTGAATTCCTCATAGAGTTGTGACCCGACCTCACTGCCGCTGACGAGTCCCGCGATCAGTTGTACGACACCCGGGATCAAGGCGAGGGTCAGCAGCAACCAGCTGCGCCTGCCGCCCAGGAATCCTCTCAGCGTGTTCATGACGATCGAACCGAAGGCGGTCATCGCCGCTTGTCCAGATAGCCAAAAACCGCCTCGAGCGACATGTCCTCCGGCTGAAATCGGGTGATTCGCACCCCGTTATCGATGGCCAGACCCGGCAGGTCGCGACCGAACGTCCCGAGGTCGTTCGTCTCGACCACGATCTCAGAAGTGCCGACAGCGATCGATGTGATGAGCGGATGTCGAATCAAGATTGCGCCAAGGCCTCTGAGGTCGTCTGCGTCGATACGCACTTTGTAAGGGATGTCGATCATGGCGGCGCGGATCGCTTCGACATTGCCGGCTGCCGCTAGCCGACCGTTGGTCATCGCAAGCACCCGATCGGCGATCCGCTCGACTTCGGCGAGTACGTGACTCGATACGATCACAGTTGCCCCACGGGCGGCGAGAGATCGGATCAAAGCGATGAGCCGGGCTCGTTGAACCGGGTCGGTGCCGTTGAGGGGCTCGTCAAGGATCAGAATGTCAGGCCGATGAACAATCGCTGCGGCTACCCGGGTGCGTTGCTTCATACCCTTTGAGAATTCGCTCAGTTTGCGATCCGCCGACTCGTCCAACTGCACTGTCGCAAGCGCATCGGCGGCAGCTTGGGGAGGATCGGCGACTCCTGTCAGCTGGGCGGCGTAGGTGACATATTGCCGAGCGGTGAGGAACTCGTAGACGGCATCCTCCTCCGGAACGAGTCCAATACGGTCGAACAGCTTCGGATGTCCTCTCGGATCGAGACCGTCGACGGTGATGGTGCCCGTAGAGGGTTGTGTGAGGCCCGCCAGCATCCGGAGCAGGGTGGTTTTCCCGGCGCCGTTCGGCCCGAGTAAACCGGTGACGCCCGGTCCGAATGAGCAAGTGAGTTTCGAGTTCGCAACTTTGTCTCCAAACCACTTGGAGACGTCGTTGACCTCGATGATCGCATTCGAAACCTGAGCTGGCGACGTCATATGAGCTTCCGGTATCGGCGGAGAATCAACCCGACAGCCAGGGTGAGGAAAACGATGGTTGTCGTGAGAACGGCGACGATGGGCACGTCGACGCCGGGAAAGTCATCGAGCGTGTTCACCCCAAAAACCCAGTCGCGTATGCGTGTAGGCCAGAATTGAATGCTGAGGAGCGAGAAGTACTCGTTGATGGAGCTGAGGCCGATGCCGACCCCGTTGAGCACATTCACGCCGATGATGTAGACGGCGATGGCGGCTCCCCGGTTGTTGAGGTACGCCGCCACCAGGGCCGCAATTCCGACATTGACTGCCAGGTAGGCAACGGAGGTGAGCGGGACCCGCCACCAGAAAGCGAGGTTGTCTGCGAGATGCCCGAAGAAGCTGGGAGAGATCAAGGCCTCGCCGATCAGGAGAACGAGCTGGGGGATCATCAGAAAGACTCCGACGGAAATAGCCATCGCGACCAGGCGCGCCGCCAGGTAGGTGTTGATCGTGGGAGGCCTCGAGGTGTACACCAGGAGGACGTTTTCAACCCGGTCGGGGATCAACAGATTGGGCACGGCGACGGCCACGAAGAAGAAGATGAGCTGGGATGTCCAATCGAAATACTCCCGATCGTTGAGCAGGACATCGCCGCTGAGGGGTAGGCCGAAAATCTTCGCAACCACCTGAATCACAACAACGCCGAGCGCAGGCAGAATGGCGAGGGCGACCAGAGAGAACGGGAACGCCTTGTTGCGGGCACGTTTCCCGATACCGACGGATTTCTTCAGACCGTCTATCACGATCCGCCAGAAAACCTGGCGATCAGACATGCGGGGCCCCAGATATTGCTCGTAACCGAGATCGAACACCGCGCCTTCGCTCGTCATGGAGCCTCCCGCCCCGCCGATTCTTCGGCAAGGAACAGCTGCTCGAGTGTTCTCCGGTCAGCCGACAACGATCTGATCCCAAGGCCATATTCGGCGGCTGCGACCATGATCGCCTGAAAAGCGTCCCCGTCGCTCGTCGACTCGATTGCCACGTGGCGACCGTCGACCTCGACCTCAAATCCCTGCGCTTGTAGTGACGAAACCGCGGGATCCGCGAGGTCGAGAAATTCGGCGATGACACGATGTCCTGACCGGACCGCATCGAGTGGACCGGAGCGCAGGATGCGCCCTTGATCCATCATGATGACCCAATCGCAAGTCGCCTCGATGTCGGTGAGTACGTGCGTCGAAAATACGACGCTGATCCCGAAGTCACCGAGACGTTTGATGAGCGCCAGCATGTCGGCGCGGCCGTTCGGGTCGAGACCTGACGTCGGTTCATCGAGAAACACGAGCTCGGGGGAATGAACGATTGCCTGAGCAAGCTTTGTGCGCTGCGTCATGCCGGTCGAAAACGTTCCGATCGGCCGGAACCGTTCCTCATCGAGCCCGACGATGGTCAGAGTATCGGCCGCCCGCTGGCGAGCCACGCCAGGTGGAAGGCCGCCGAGTTCGCCTGCATACGCAACGAATTTGGCGGCGGTTTCTTCGAGCGGGAGGCAGTTGCCCTCCGGCATGAATCCAACGCGGGCCTGGACGAGGTCCGGCTCAGCTGCAACGTCATGACCAAGGACGCGGACTGTGCCGGCAGATGCGCGTGCCAGCCCGAGTAGCACCCTGACGAGTGTGGTTTTGCCCGCCCCATTCGCACCGACAAGACCTATACGGCCTTGCGGCACGTCGAGATCAAGACCCTTGAGAGCGTGAAAGTCGCCATAGGAGAAATGAAGACCGTCCACCTCGAGCATGCCTGCAAGCTACCCGCACTGGCTTCGGCTCGTCAGCATTCGTAGATTCTTCTGGTGGACACGATCATCGCCCTTGCTGCAGCAGTCGTTGCCACCGCTTTTTTCCTCGATCTGGCCAGGGGATACCGAGTCCGTCCCCGGCGGCACGTGGCCGTCTGGGCCCTGGCTATCGCCATGTACGCGATTGCAACATGGGCGCTGGTCGCGGGAGTTGCCCTCGGTTGGACCGATCCGGTCTTTCGAGTGTTTTATCTGTTCGGCGCGATATTGAATGTTCCGTTCCTGGCACTCGGTTCGCTGTATCTGGCGGCTCCCAAGACAGGGAGGCGCCTCCTGGAATTCTTCGTCATCTTCGGTCTGCTTGCGGCCTTTGTCGTCATCACCGCACCCACCGTCAACCCGGTGCCGACCAGTGGTTTACCGGCAGGGTCTGACGTCTTCGCTTCGTTCAGCGACGTTGGTCCGACCGGACCCCGGTTCTGGGCGTTGGTGGCGAACGTGCTCGGAACGCTCGTTCTCATCGGCCTGGCGATTGTGAGCATCGTTCGGCTGGCAAGGGTCAACAGATCGTCGGTGCTGGCCAACGGTCTCGTGATCGCCGGGGTGCTTGCGCCGGTGTATGGCGGTACATTGTTTGCATTCGGGGAGGCCGGATCATTTGCGGCGTCGTTGCTGCTTGGGGCCATCCTGCTGTGGGCCGGGTACCGGGTGGGGAGCGCTTAGCATGGAACGGTATGCGGTATCAGGTCGGGTTGGTGCTCGGAATCGGTTTGATCCTCGTCTCCTGTTCAAATGCGGGCTCCGTCGAACCCGAATTTGACCCGGGCGTTGTGAGAATCGCGGCGATCGGCGATTCGATCACAGCGGGTCAGTGTTCGTACGCAGATGATCGCGGCGATCAGACCCCTGCTTCCCAGGTGTATTCCTACAGGTTCTATCTCCAGGAACACATCAATGCGGCGGGCTTCGAGCTGGGAGTCGACTATGACTTCGTCGGTCGCAATCGCGGGCCTTTTCTCGGTTGTGGTGTCATTCAACCCGTTCTTGGAAATGAAAGCGTGGTCGCCGGTAGCCAGCCCATCCCGGGTTTCGGTGACACTCAACACGAGGGGTGGCCGGGTGCAACCGTCGCCCAGCTGACGGAGCGCCTCGCCGTCGGGATAGGAGACCCTCCGCCTGATATCGCTCTGGTGCAGGCCGGTACCAATGACGTGTTCGCCATGGCCAATCAGCTGGAGATTCCGTGGGAGCCAACACCGGACCTCGTAGACGCCTTCGCCGAAGATCTGCGTGGGCTCGTCGAAGTCATCCGGTCGATGAACCCGGACGTGGCCGTTCTGCTCGCACAGATACCTCCTTGCGGTTTCGGTGCTGGATTCTGTGAGAACCCGATCATTCCCATCAATGAGTCCATCGCTTCGGTTGCAGCAGAGCTGAGCACCTCCACGTCACCCATCCTGGTAGTCGATCAATTTGACGGATTCGACATCGCCGATCTATGGGATGAGATCCACCCAACCGACGCTGGTGACCGGATGCTCGCCGAACGGTGGTGGGCCCATTTGCAGCCGGTTCTCACTGAAGCCGTAGCCAGACAGTCGACCCTGACTCAGTGACCGAGCCCGGAGGCAGCCGCCTCATCGAGGAACCAGGTGACCTGACGAGCCACCGCGGTCGCCCTGGCAGCAGGGAGTTCCGAGGATCCCGATAAGACCTCTGCGACGCGGTCGGCTTTTGCAGATCCCGTGACCAGGAACATGACGTGTTGGACGCTGGCAATCAAGTCGTATGTGGCGGTCAGACGCCACGTTTGTTTTTCTGCGACCCAGTTGGCGACGTAGTCCCGACCGGAACTGGTGAGAGCCGCAGTGCCGGGGAACAGGCTGGCTGTATGACCGTCATCGCCCATGCCGAGAAACAGAACGGCGGGAGTTGCTCGTTCCGAAGCGGCCTGAAGCCGAGCTTCATAGGCTTCGGCTGCTGCCACCGGATCGTCTCCGTAATCGATTCCCAGGAGCTGCATCCCGGATCGACCGAGAGCGGTGTTCTTGATCATGGTCAGGTTGCTCTCAGGGTGGTCGTGAGGAACCCACCGTTCATCGCCGAGGAAGCCAATCACCCTGGACCAGTCAACGTCGAGTCCAGCGAGAATCTCGTACGTTCGCTGCGGCGTGCTGCCTCCCGCAAGGCCGAACAAAGGATCACGGGCGGAACCGATCAATGAGTCGGCGATCGCAACGGCCGCTCGCTCGGAAGCAGATTCCGGATCGAGAGCTATCTGTACATCGACATGATCCACGGTGTTGAGCCTATGCGTCACACGATGTACCAACTCCCCTGACGACCGGTCAGCGATGCGAAGCCCGGATTGAGCCTCGAGCCTGACGCGAAAGTCCGGATCATTGACCATGGCGTTGATGCGATCGACGCTGGCCATGGGGCCGATATCCACGATGCCTCGGAGAGCCTTCCACCGGATCCATGCGTCTTCGTCGCCGAGTGCGCGTTCGAGGAGCGGACGAACCCACTCTGAGCCATTGTCGGCGGCCACATCGACCGCAGTCCGTCGAACAATGCGAGACGGATCCGACCAGGCTTCCGCCAGGACCATTTGCACAAGGGATTGATCATCACTGTTGCCGATGGTGGCGAGCGCTAGCCGGCGCCGGCGCGGATCGTCATCGCCGAACGCGGTCAGCAGCACCGAGCGCGACGAATCCTCATCAGGATCAAGGAGATGGAGGTCGATGTTCGCATTTGCGTCCCGTGCAGCGGTAGTCGACTGGCGTTTGGAGGCGCCGGAGGCATCGTTCGCATACACGAGCTCGTCCCTGGTCGGTGCGTTGCTGTCGGGCGCTTCTCCTCTCACTTCGAAGGCGGTTGTGACTTCCTCGAGCAGCCGATCGATGCTCGACTCCCACAGATGCGCCCTCGTGAGGCCGATAGCGATGAAATCCGGCGCTACCAGCACATCCGTGACATTTTGATCCTCGAAAAGCGCTTTCACCCTCGGATCGAGGTTGTCGTCGCCCCGTTGGTAGAACACCGACGGGCCCGGAGCGCCTCCAAGTGGAAAGCGAATGTGCCGAGGGTTGGGCGTGGCCTCGGGGACGATGGGACCTGTGAAGAGGCGGTTGAACAGCATGTGCGGTTCGGCTTCGCCGCCGGAGATGCGCAATCGGTATTTCCCATTCACCATGCCGTGTTCAAGGGTCGCCCCGTTGGATAACGTGTGGGTCCAGTACCCGCCGACGTCACCGACCAGGTCTGCCAGCTGCTCTTCGCGTTCGACAGTCCAAGGACGCTCGGAAAAGAACACCTTCAGCAGGTTTTTCAGCAACGAAAGCTCGTCAAACGAAACGTCTCCGTAGGCGTCGGTGCTCAATGCGTTGACAGCCTCCGAGGTGAGGTTCGATGACGCTATCGCCCGGCGAGCTGCATCTTGTTCGGCGTCCATGACGCCGAGGCTAACGTCGCATTGTGGAACGGCTCAGAACGTGGAAGATTTCGCTGCCTGACGATTCGAAGGTCACAGCCAGATATCGACCGGGCGATAGCAGGGTGGGGGTACTCCTGGCGCACGGCGCGGGCGTTGGGCAAGATGCGCCTTTCATGGCCTCGATGCGGGATGGTCTGGCGGCTGCGGGATACGGCGTCATGACCTTCAACTACCCGTATATGGAGGCAGGAAGACGTGCTCCGAACCGAATGCCGGCCCTCCTCGCCTGTCATCGGACTGCCTTCGAACGACTTGCACGGATCCACGACGCCGTTGTGCTTTCCGGCAAATCCATGGGCGGAAGAATGGCCGGCCACATTGCGGCCGAGGGAATCGGAGACGGCCTGGTCGTGTTCGGCTATCCACTCGTGCCCTTCGGAAGGGGTGAGGCCAGGTCCACTGATCACTTCAAAGACATCAGGCAACCAACGTTGTTCGTGCAGGGATCTCGGGACGCTCTTGGTCCCCTCGCACAAATGCGCACGAGGCTCAAGAAGATCCCGAACGCATCCATCCACGTGGTACCCGACGCCGATCACAGCTTTCGGGTACCGCAGCGCTCGGCAAAGAACCAGTCGGAGATCATCCAGGAGTTGATTGACACCACAGCGACGTGGATCTCGGACCAGATTTGATGCCACGGTCTTCGTTTCACCATCCGCACTCGACTCAGTGGTGATGCAGCCTTCGTGAATCCCGGTGGACGACGATCTCACATGAGACGATCTCAGCTAAACAGAAGCCGAACCCGGAGGTTCGGCCACTGTTTGAAAGGTACGCACCAGGGAGACCAAAACCTTCCCGGTGGTCTCATCATCATATCAGGCATGGTCGCGTTCGAGAGCGATCACTTTGTTGAGACGTCTCACATGTCGATCTTCCCCGCTGAACTCGGCGGCCAGAAACGTGTCGACCAGCTCCTCGGCGACAGCTGGACCAACCACTCGACTCCCGATTGCGAGAACATTCAGATCATCGTGTTCGACCGCCTGGTGTGCCGTATACGTGTCATGAGCGACGGTTGAGCGGACCCCGTCGATCTTGTTCGCTGCGATACTCGCTCCTGCGCCCGATCCGCAGACGATCAGGCCCCGCTCTGCCCGCCCGGAGGCAACGGCCCTGCCGACTGCTGCGGCAAAGTCTGGATAGTCAACCGGCTCGGTGGAGTCGGTCCCGAGATCGAGCACATCGAACCCCTGTTCTTCGAGCCGGTCTGCAAGGTGTTTCTTCAGAGGAAATCCGGCGTGGTCGGCGCCGATGGCAATGGTTCGTGGGTTGTTGGCTGATGACATGGCGCCACGGTAGTTGTCCCGCAGGGCGCGGTAGGCAAGGATTTCGCGGACCCCTCGTAGAATCGGGTGTGTGGACGAAATCCGGATAACGGGCGGAACACCGCTCCAGGGTCAGATCGCGGTCGGTGGCGCCAAGAATGCGGTCTTGAAGCACCAGGTGGCAACGTTGCTGACTTCTGGTCGTCACGTGCTTTCAAACGTTCCAGGCATTCTCGATGTGAAGCTGATGTGCCGGGTGCTCGACCACATCGGCGCGGATTGCCATTTACGCGATGACCAGCTGATCATTTCCATGCCCGATGACCTGAACCCGGAGGCTCCGCTTGATCTGGTCCGCAAAATGCGGGCCTCGATACTCGTCATGGGACCGTTGTTGGCCCGATGTGGTCGAGTGCGGGTAGCGCTCCCGGGAGGTGATGAAATAGGTGCCCGGCCTATCACCATGCACCTCGACGGTCTGAAGCAGATGGGTGCCGAGTTCGAGCTCAGCCATGGCATCCTCGAGGGTGTTGCTCCGGATGGGCTGCGCGGTGCCGATATTGTTTTTGATTTTCCGAGTGTTGGCGCGACCGAGAACATTCTCCTGGCTGCCGTACGGGCAAGGGGCGTGACAACCATTGAGAACGCTGCCCGGGAGCCTGAGATGGTCGACCTCGCGGTCCTCTTGAATGACATGGGCGCGAAGATCACCGGGGCCGGGACGAGCTCGATCTCGATCGAAGGGGTGCAGGATTTGAATCCGGCTGATCACCGTGTGGTGCCCGATCGTCTGGAGGCGGGTACATATGCTATTGCCGGGGCTATTTCTTCAGGCCAGGTGCGCATCAACCATTGTGTTCCCGAACACTCGCGTATGGAGCTTGCGAAGCTCGAGGAATCAGGATGTGAGGTCGTTCGGGGCGAAGATTGGTTCGAAGTGACCGGCCCGAAACGGCCGAGAGCTGTGAACATCGCAACGCTCCCGTTTCCCGGATTTCACACGGATATGCATCCTCAGATGGTCGCGTACCTCAGCATTGCGGACGGGACGTCAGTGCTCACCGAAAACGTCTACGAAGCCCGTTTTCGCTACATCGGTGAGTTGACGAGAATGGGAGCCGACATTTCCACGGATTGGCAGCATGCAGTCGTTCGCGGCGTCGAACGGCTGAGCGGATGTCCTGTCCAGGCGCCGGATATTCGGGCCGGCGCTGCTCTCGCCCTCGCAGCACTCCGCGCCGAGGGAACATCGGCCATAACCGACGTGCAGCACATCGATCGGGGATATCAGCATTTCGTCGAGAAACTCGAATCGCTCGGCGCCGACATCGAGCGGAAGTCGTCGCAGGGGTCAACCCTTTCCTAGAGCGTGGCTGCCAGTATCCTTACCACCTATGAATGAACCGATCGCGACCGACGAAGCAGACAATGACATCGCGTATAGCGTTACGCACAACCCCAACGTGGTGCCCGTGACCGATGAAGCGACAGACGCGCCCGCAGAGTCCGGTGCGACTTCGGCCGGTGCCGCCGCTCCATCTGTCGGCGATCAGATCAAAGGCGCCGTCACCGATGCGGTTACTGTCGAACCGATCGGTGGTGAGGTGGTCGATGACGGGTCCGACGAAGCGGTCGATGAGGTGGACATGGCGGCGCTCGACGAAACGCTCGAGTACATCCGGCCGGCCCTTCAGGCCGACGGCGGCGACTTGATTCTCCTCGGGGTCAAGGGCGGGACGGTCAACCTACAGCTCGTCGGTGCGTGCGGCGGATGTCCGATGTCCACCATGACGCTCAAGCAGGGCATCGAGCGGATCATTTTCGACAGGGTGCCCGGCGCAACCGAAGTCGTAGCGATCTAGTCGCTTTCTTCCTGCGACAGCCCCGTGATCGCAGACACAACCTGTGACGCCGAAGCTCCTGGTCCGAGGATCGCCGCAACGCCTGCCTTTTTGAGTGGTTCGATGTCCTGGTCAGGGATGATTCCCCCGACAATCACGGGGATGTCGAGACCGGCTTCCCGGACGGCTTCTACGACTCTGGGCGCGAGGGTCATGTGGCCTGCGTTGTGCATGGAGAGACCGATTGCGTCTGCGTCTTCTTGCACGGCTACTGCCACGACATTGGCAGCGGTTTGACGCAGCCCGAGATAAATCACCTCAATGCCGGCGTCACGCAACATCCGGGCGACTACCCGCAGGCCCCGATCGTGGCCGTCGAAGCCGATCTTGGCGAGGACGACCCGGTAGCGATCGTCGCTCACAGAACGGGCGACTCGACGTAGGTGCCGAAGACCCCTTCGAGTGTCCCAATGATTTCACCCTCGGTGGCCATGGCTTTCGCGGCATCGATCATCGCCGGCATGGTGTTGACCGTCGGGTCTTTGGCTGCTTCGGCGAGGGCTTTCAATGCAGAGCGAACCGTGTCGTTGTCCCGGTCCTGTTTGACCTTCGTCAGCCGTTTCAGCTGGTAATCCTCGACATCTCGTTCGATCCGTAACAAGTCCTGGTCTGCGGTATCGCCCTCTGTGAAGGCATTCACGCCGACGATGATTCGATCTCCAGCATTGACCTTCTTTTCGAACGCGTAAGCGGAGTCGGCAATCTCGCGGACGTAATAACCATCTTCGATTCCGGCATATGCACCTTCGAGCATCGAACCCTTACCGAGCTGGTCTACATGGGCGAAGATCTCTTCTGCTCTTCGTTCCATTTCGTCGGTCATCCACTCCACATAATCGGCGCCGCCGAGAGGGTCGGCTACGTTTGCGACCCCGGTTTCGTGAGCGATGATTTGCTGGGTTCTCAGAGCGATCCGCGCTGCTTCTTCTGTAGGCAGGGCAAGAGCTTCGTCAAAAGAGTCGGTGTGCAAGCTCTGCGTGCCCCCCAATACCGCGGCGAGGGCCTGCAGAGCGACCCGGGCGATGTTGATCTCGGGTTGCTGCGCCGTGAGGGACACACCGGCGGTCTGGGTGTGAAACCGGCATTTCAGACTGCGCTCGTCCCGGGCGCCGTATCGATCGCGCATCCATCGTGCCCAGATCCTTCTGGCCGCTCTGAACTTGCCGATCTCCTCGAAGAAGTCACTGTGGCTGTTGAAGAAGAAACTCAGACGGGGGGCGAACGTGTCGATATCGAGCCCGGCATTCATCGCAGCTTCGACGTATGCGAAACCGTTGCCGAGCGTGAACGCCAGTTCCTGAGCTGCATTGCTTCCGGCCTCCCGAATGTGATAGCCGGATATCGAAATGGGGTGCCATCTGGGCATCTCGGACGTCGTGAATGCCATGAGGTCGGTCACGAGACGCATTGACGGTCGGGGAGGGAAGATGTACTCCTTCTGAGCCTGATATTCCTTCAGGATGTCATTCTGGATTGTCCCCGCGAGACGGTCGCGAGATACACCGTTCTCTTCTGCGACTGCGATGTAGTTGGCCATGGCAACGTTGGCAGGGCCGTTGATCGTCATCGAAGTCGAAACGCTTCCGAGGTCGATATCAGCGAACAGGTCCCGCATGTCAGCGAGTGTGTCGACAGCTACGCCGGCTCTTCCAACTTCACCAACCGACCATTCGTGGTCCGAGTCGCGCCCCATGAGGGTTGGCATGTCAAACGCTGTCGACAGACCGGTTCCTCCGCTTCGCAGAATCTCTTTGAACCTGGCATTCGTGTCTTCGGCCGTGCCGAACCCGGCGAACATGCGCATGGTCCAGAGGCGTGAGCGATACATTCCCGGATACAGTCCGCGTGTGTAGGGGTACTGGCCCGGCAGGGGAGGATCGCCATACACGGGCTCGACCGGCACACCCGACATGGTCTCGAATTTCTCGGATCGAACGTGACTGCGGTCATACGATTCCCGCCATGCGTCGCGGGCTGCCCGATCTCCGGGTTCGTCGTCTTTGCCCTCGTTGTCTATCCGCCCTCGTCGGGAATCGTTGTTCATCACCTACATAGTAAAGATTGATGGTCGGCCACAGCAGCGCACCCGGACGGCTGGCTCGTCCGGGTGCGGTTGATCAACTGCCCTTGTATGGATCGGCGGGTCTGGATCGGCGGGCGACTCCATGGAGCGGGTCGTTGCCTTATCCCCTGGTTTATACCTGTGATTTATACCTGGCTGGTGTGCCGATCTTCTACGACCGTGCGCCCGTCGTCCGAGACGTGGCGCTCGGTGTGGGAGCGAATCCCGAAAGTACCCTTCGCAAGGGCGGTGATCACTCCAACGGCTCCAACCGCCATGAGTATGTAGCCGATCGTCACCAGATTGGCTCCCTCGACGTTGTCAGCAACGGCGAACGACAAAATTGCGCCCACCGCCAAGAACATCAGTCCTAATGCACCCATTCGTTTCATCCTTCTCTCATTGATTTGCCCGCATCAACCTGGTTGATGTCGAGCTTCGTGAATTGTTTGCGCTCGTGCGTTTACGCACGGATGGGTGTTACCCACTCTCTGTGGTGTCAAACCTCGTTCTACGGGTTTACTCACAGCTATTCGGCGTGGACCAACCTGGTCGAGGATGCTGGGGAGAAGCCGGTTGAAGGCGATCGGATGGTTGCATGCCTTCTAACCTCGGGCGCGTGAGAGAACAGCTTGCATCTGCGATGTCCGGAGACCGGCGCGCCCTGGCGCGGTTGATCACGGCCATAGAGAATGGAAAGGCAGCTGAGGTTCTTCAGAGTCTCCAACCAGGCACGCCACACGTCATCGGAATCACCGGACCCCCTGGAGCAGGCAAGAGCACCCTGGTTGATCTGCTCATCACCGAGGCGCGGGACGCAGGCAACACCGTGGCCGGGTTGCTCGTCGATCCGTCGAGCCCCTTCAGTGGCGGGGCGATACTCGGAGATCGCGTGCGCATGCAAAACCACATCACAGATGACGGTGTGTATTTGCGTTCACTCGCAAACCGCGGGCATCTTGGTGGCTTGTCCCATGCGGTTCCGGCGGCGTCCGCTCTGCTGTCAGGTATCGGATTCGACGTGATCCTGATTGAAACTGTCGGGGTCGGCCAGGCGGAGGTCGACATTGTTCGCCACTGCGACACGGTGGTCGTGATCTTGAGCCCGGGTTGGGGCGACGGCATTCAGGCCGCCAAGGCCGGATTGATGGAAATTGGCGATGTGTTCGTTGTCAACAAGGCAGACCGGGATGGAGCGGACCAGACGGTATCGGATGTCAAGCAGATGTTGATGCTGGGAGAACAGGTGGGTGGGCCGCGCGCATGGGAGCCGCCGGTGCTAGAGAGCGTTGCGACGACCGGAGCGGGAATCGATGAGATATGGGCAGCTCTCGCGTCGCATCGCGAGTTTCTCGAATCGTCGGACGAAGGACAGCGCCGCACGGCAGACCGGTGGGAGGCCGAGTTTCGAGCGGCTCTGCAGGTGGCACTCATGGGAACTCTCGATCCGGATGTGGTACATGATCTGGTGGTCGATGTGCGTAGCGGCGTGGTCAGTCCCTATTTGGCAGTAGAGCGTGCCCTGAGCAGGTGACATAGGATGCGCCGGCACGTTCAAGGAGGATTGTGGCACTCGTCGAGTTCACGAAAGAAGGCGCTGTTGGCGTCATAACCATCAACAACCCGCCGGTGAATGCTCTGTCGTCAGCAGTGACGGCCGATCTGGCAACGGCAATCGAGAGAGCAGAGGACGCTTCGATCAGAGCCGTAGTGATACAAGGCGGTAAGCATTTTGCGGCAGGCGCCGACATCAATGAGTTTCAGGCGGTGTTCGAAGGCAACGATGAGGGAAGGCTCGCCGGTGCGCTGTCCACGGCGATCACTCGACTGGAGAGATTGGCGAAGCCGGTGATCGCCGCCATCACCGGTTTTGCGCTTGGTGGCGGCCTCGAAATCGCCATGGGTGCCGATTTTCGGTATATGGCACGGGACTCGAAGGTGGGCCAGCCGGAGGTCAAGCTCGGCATCATTCCCGGAGCAGGTGGAACCCAGCGCCTGGCTCGACTGGTGGGGTGGAGCAAGGCGAAAGAGATCGTGTACACCGGTCGATCAGTTGCTGCTGACGAAGCATTGGCGATCGGGTTGGTGGACAGGGTGTTGGATCCCGACGACGTGATTTCGGCAGCGATGGAGGATGCCGCCTCCTTTGCCTCTGGTCCGACGCAGGCAATCGCTGCTGCCAAGGCCGCAATGCATCGGGGTTGGGGACAAGCCGCGACGTCGGGACTCGACCATGAGCTCGAGGAGTTCCAAAGATTGTTTCAAACCAACGACGCGCGGGAAGGCGTAGTTGCGTTCCTCGAAAAGCGGAAACCCGAGTTCGCCGGAGACTGATGACGTTCTCCATCGTCGCCTGGGACGAACAAGCCAGGGAATGGGGGGTCGCCGTCGCATCGAAGTTCCTCGCAGTCGGATCGGTTGTCCCGTGGGCCAGGGCGGGAACCGGTGCTTTGGCCACCCAGGCGCAGGCAAACCTCACGTACGGCCCAGGAGGTCTCGAGCTTCTCGATCGACATTCGGCGGAGGAGGTCGTCTCATTGCTGACAGGCCCGGACAATGACAGGCAACACAGACAACTGGCCATTGTGGATCGTCATGGCGAAAGTGCTGCCTTCACGGGCGGCGAATGTTTCCCGTGGGCGGGAGCCGTTTCGGGACCCGGATTCTCCTGCCAGGGCAACATTCTGGCCGGACCGGGTGTCCTCGACGCCATGGTTTCGTCGTTCCAGGACGAGGAAGGTGGCCTGGCTGCCAGGCTCCTCGCAGCTCTCCATTCCGGCGAACGCGCAGGTGGTGATAAACGGGGTAGGCAATCTGCTTCGGTTCTCGTCGTCCGGGAGCAAGGCGGATATCTGGGGGGCTCTGACGTGGCGGTTGACCTTCGCGTAGACGACCATCCCGAGCCTGTGGAAGAGCTTTCGAGGTTGTACTCGATCCATCGCTTGTTGTTCCCCGACCCGTCAAACCGGCGATTTGAACCGATTGATGATGACCTGGCTGTCGAGTTGGCAGACGCCCTCGCGGATCTGGGGTATGCGTCCGGGGCAGTGACGTACGACGACGAGCTACAGCGGGCACTGTCGGATTGGATGGGCGTCGAGAATCTCGAGATGCGATGGGCGGACGGGCCCAGAATCGATGTCGAAGTATTGGCCAGGCTCTTACCCGGCCGTTAATCGATCCGCCAGTTCCACAAAATCATCGACTTCGACGTCCGGAGGCTCATAGACCGACGCCCATGGAAGGCCTTCACGGCGGACGTATCCGGTCTTCATGCCGGCCCGACGAGCACCTGCGAGATCCCAATCATGGGAAGCCACCATCCAGATTTGCTCGAGAGGTTGGCCGAGGGTTGCGCCAGCCATCCGATACGGAGCCGGGTCCGGCTTGAACTTCCCAACTGCCTCGATCGTGAGGATCTGATCGAATAATCCGTTGAGCCCCGCCGATACCAGTGATGAGACTGCTGCGGTGCTAGTCGAATTGGTGAGCGTGACCATGGTCCATCCTGCGTCTCGAAGCATTTCGAGTCCCGCCGGGACGTCAGGGTGTGCCGTCAGGCTGGACATGGCTTGCTTCAGGTCGTCCAAAGCGAGGTCCGGATGCTCGTAACCGTAGGCGTCGCAGACATATCGCAAGGCGGACGCTCCGAGGCTCGTGAAGTCGACATACGCATCAGTCTCATTCGCAACGAGCGAAAGGTGCAGGAGCCGGGCGAACCACTCCCGATGGGCTCCCGGGACGTGTCGATCCCACATCTGCTTAACCGGTGCTAGCGACAACATGGTTTCGTTCATGTCGAAGACCGCGAACATCCTCTGAACCTACCAGTCGCCGGATTCGAGATCTATGTCGATCTCGTCGTTGGCTCTCATCACGGTGACGGATGCCGGAGAGAGGGCAGTGAAGGTTCCAAAACCGGTTGTCGTTCTCCAGAGCTCGTTGCCGTCGTTTGGATCGAGCCGAACCACATCACCGTCGATGGTCATGACGAGGAGCAGGTCGCGATCACTGTCTGCGACCATGAGATCTGACGGCGGGAACCGGTTGCCCGCGCCTCCAACCCTTGCAACCCATCGCCGTTGGCCTGTCGCGAGGTCGAACGCGTGCACGCTCGAGGCCGGGGCGGTCTCGGCAACGTCGAGGGCTATGACGGTTCTTGTCGAGATCACCAGGGGTGTGTGCTGCCAGCCCGTTCCCGCGAAGCCTCGTGCCGACCACGTGACTTCGCCATCATTCGGGTCAAAAGCGATGAGTTCGGGTGCACGCAGGTCACCGGCGGTTTCGTAGCTGACGGCAACCAGCCACAGTTCGTCGCTCACTGCCGAGACGTTGATGACGAACCCATCGCCCAACTCGATTGTCCACAGGTGGTGACCGTCAGATGAGTCGATGCCGAGGACGCTTCCTCGCTGAGGAGACACGATCAGAACACCGTTGGAGGCGTTGAACCCGGTCGAGCCAGTGAGGCCGTGCAGCAGGCTCGCATCGCCAATGCTGGTCGTCCAAAGCGGTACGAGCGTGTCGGGGTCGAGGGCCATGACCTGTCCGCCCTGGTATCCGCTGCTGACGAGAATCGCTCCTTCAACATGCACCGGGCCGAATTCGTCGAAACAGCATTGCTCGACGAGCAGTTCGGCACCGATCAGGGATTCCAAGAACTTGGATCCGTAGGCGACGGGGATGATGTGGAGAAGATCGGTTTCACCCGGCGTGAGGGGCTCATCGGACTCCAGTGTGATCTGCGTGAATTGGTCCGGTCGGCACAAGGTGACCCGGTTCGGATCGCCATCGATGACTACCGACGCTTGCGGGTTGATGTGGCCGGCTTCACCCGGGCAGTGATCGAACCGCAGGAGACCGCGGACGTTGCGTCCCTCGATGAGCGCATCAACCCCCGATGGAGCCGGTCGCGCCAGGGTCAAGCCCTCTCCGCGGGAGGCAGGAAGCTGCAGCATGAACCGTGACCCGTCTGTGAGCTTGATATCCGCGATGACGTACCCGTCCGGCGTCGGCGTGGTCACAATCGACTCGCGTTCCAACACGATGGGCAGCGTGGTTGTAACCAGCGTGGTCGTCGTGGTGACCCGAGGTACGGTGCTGGTGGTTGAGGGACCGGGAATGGTCTCGCCGCCACTGAACCACAAAGCGGCTGTGACGAGGACGCCTCCGGCGACTACGAGTGAGACAAAGCCGGCGAGTCGATTTCTTCGAGAGGGCGGGTCAGGGGGACCATCGGATGTGATGGGAGACAGTTCTTCGAGCATCAATGCTCTTCGACGGATCGCTTCAGACGAGCAAGGTTTCGTTTCCAAACCAGCGTCAGAACCGGCTTTGCGAACGCAGCTCCGATGGGTCCCCCGAGGTACCAGGGAAAGAAGATTTCCTCCTCCCAGGTGAACAGGGTGGCGTTCTCGCCCATGGGGGCCAGATGAAATGCGCCCTGGCCGGTGAAGAGGCCGGTGTGTTCGACCCGGATCAGGCGAGGGGGTTCCCATTCGACAACCTCGATGACATCAGTCGTCGAAAAGGGGCCGACCCTGGTGAGGACCTGCATGACGACGCCCTGGCCTTTGCGCAATTCCCCGTCGAAATCAATCCGCTCGGCATCTGCCATCCAGTTGACATGATCTTCGAGGTCGGAAAGTTTGTCCCACGCCTCGGAGATCGAAACCCTCAGCGGGACGGATACGCTGACTTGCATGCGCTCATTATCGTCTGCGAGTGATCGATCCGGACTTGAAACGTTCTCTGGGCCAGATGACCTACAACGCCAACGTGGTCGCGTGCCGCCAGGGCGCCATCGTGCGGGCCTACACATCCACGTGGACGTATCAGGTGGCCTTCGAAGAACCGATCATCGCTATTTCGATTTCTCCAAAACACGACACCTACCCGCTGATTGACGCAGCCGGATGGTTCACCATCTCGTTGCTTGCGGGTGACCAGATCGAACCGGCGCAGTATTTCTCATACCCCGGCCATCGTTTCCAGTACGTGGGTGATTATCTGGACGATGCCGACGGTCTGCCGTTCGTTCGTGATTGTGTCGCCTGGCTGTACTGCGAAACGTTCGAACGAAAGCAGATCGCCGACCACGAGCTGATGTTCGCGACGGTGACCCGGGTGGGGGAGGGTCGCCTGAAAGAGCCGGCGCTCACCTATTCATCCAGAAAGGGTTGGCGAATCGCGGATACCCCCGCCCGGCAAAAGGGAGTGTCGGTGCGTGACAAGCTTCTGAAGATGGTCGAGGAGACCGACAGCTAATCGGAAGATTTGTCGTCGGAACCCATTGTCGTCTGCCAGGCCTCGAGGAAGCTCGACAGTGCCTTGTTGACGTACTTTTCGGTGTTCTCGAATACGCCAACGGCTCTCTCTGAATACAGTGAGCTCGCATCAGCTATGTCTGCCAGGTACGACTGCGGTGGCTCTTCGCCCCTGCGGGCGTATGCCCCGGCGAGGATGGAGTCGTACGTGCCTTCGTCAACCCAATTGCGAAGCTCGGCGACGCGAACCACAGCGAACGGGTGGGTCTGGCCGAGGGTCGCCATCACCTTGAAATACGCGTCGAGGCCGCTGCTGTCGCGATATTCGTCCGATTGTTCGACGAAAGCGGCCAGGTTGACATCGTCGCGGCCCCGCATTCCGCCTGCCATGTTTGCGAGAAGGCCCAGCGACGCATCGAGATCTTGCACGGCGAGCAGGCCCGCCCGGTCGCAAGAGACTTCAGCCTTTCGTGACCATTCCAACAGGGCGAGCAATATCGGAAGCATGGCCGATCCCACGAGCGGTGAGCGCGAGGCGACCAGCTGTAGCAGGATGTAGAGCATCGTTCGATACAGTGCGTGATCGCTCATGATGTGGCCCACTTCGTGGCCGAGTACGGCCTTGACCTCCATGGGCGAGCTGATTTCTATGAGCGAGGAGTTGAGGATGACGAAGGGGTCGTCCATCCCGTACGCACCGGCATTGACTACGGGGGTCTGGGAAATGTAGAGCTGGGGCACGTCCGTATCGAGCGTCGAGCACACCTCTGTCAGCATCTCGTGAATGTCGCGGTACTGATTTGGTCCAACCTTGATGGCGCTTGCCTTGAACAGCATGCGGAAATTGCGTTCCGCGAACATCCCGACAACCTTGCGGAGAAGCGAGTCGAAGCCGGGGATCTTGCGAAGAGCGTTGAGGGCTGCCCGGTCGGTGGGGTGTTCCCACGCAACCGGCGAGATGTCGGGCAACATGACGGTCATGACGAACAGGCTATAGGCTTCGGCCAGATTCCATGCTGTACCTCGACAACGCCGCGACGACACCGATGCGCCCCGAAGCCAGAGAGGCGCTGCAGTCGTTCGTTGACTTCGGCAATCCGAACGGAATGCACGCACTGTCAAGGGCAGCCAAGAATGCCATGGAGGAAGCACGCGAACAGGCGGCCGCACTCATTGGGGCGGCGCGACCCGGTGAGATCGTGTTCACAGGCGGGGGCACCGAGGCAGACAATCTTGCCGTAGTTGGCACCTATCTCGCCAGGCCCGGCAGTGTGGTAGTGGGCGCCACCGAGCACAAGGCAGTGCTCGAGTCGGCGAAGATGTGCGAACGGTTGGGTTCCGATGTTTTCGTCCGCCGTGACGTCGCTGAGGCGGTTGGCCCCGAAACGACCCTCGTGAGCATGATGCTGGTCAACAACGAAACCGGGGCCCTGCAGCCGGTGGGTGAAATTGCAGACATCGTCAAGACCATCAATCCCGAAACGCTGGTGCACACCGACGCCGTCCAGGGGATGCTGTCTGAGGACATAGACGTATCCGCGCTTGGCGTAGACATGCTTTCTTTGGCAGCTCACAAGTTCGGCGGCCCCAAGGGAGTTGGGCTCCTCTATGTGAAAGAGGGAACCGATCTCGAGCCGGTCATTCGTGGCGGTGGTCAGGAGATGGGGCGTCGATCCGGCACCCAGAACCCGATGGGCATCGTTTCTATGGTCGCAGCGATGGCCGCGACCGTCGCTGATCGACGCTCGTTTCGAGAGCGGGTCGGAGCGATCAGAGATACGTTCGAATCCGAACTTGCGAGCCGGATCCCGGGCCTCGAGGCAACATCGCCTAACAGCCGAACTCCCCAGCACGCCCACCTCCGGCTGCCAAATACGATTTCGGAGACAACCTTGATACTCATGGATCAGGCCGGGCTCTGTGCCGCCGCAGGTTCCGCCTGCCAGAGCGGCGCGATCGAGGTGTCTCATGTGCTCAAGGCCATGGGATGGGAACAACAGGCCGCAGGTGAAGCGGTCCGGTTCAGCTTTGGCTGGCAGTCTGAGATGGAAGACGCAACCCGGGCCGCCAAGATCGTTGCAGACGTTTGGGAACGGGCTCAGTTGTGAAGAACGGTAAGCGAGCTTTGGTCGCCATGTCCGGAGGCGTGGATAGCTCTGTGGCCGCTGCGTTGATGCTCGACCTCGGCTACGAGGTCATCGGTGTCACCCTCAAGCAATGGGAGAACCCTGATGGATCGCTGCCTACCGCCGGATGTTGCACGGTCGGCGATGCCGAGGATGCACGACGTGTATCAGCTCAGCTCGGGATCGACTATTACGTGCTCGACTATGTCAAGGAGTTTCGTGAGGCGGTCGTCGAGCCATGGGCGAAAGCGTATCTCGCGGGTTCGACACCGAACCCGTGCGTTGAATGTAATCGCAGCGTTCGCTTCGATGCCTTGTTGGACAAAGCCGAGGTTCTGGGCTGCGATGTGCTGGCGACGGGTCATCACGCGCGCATCAGCAAGGATGCGGCAGGCTTTCATCTCTTGCGGGGTAAGGATCTCACCAAGGATCAGTCCTATGTCCTTCACATGCTCGGGCAGGAGCAACTGTCGAGAATCAAGCTTCCGATCGGAGAGATGACGAAAGCAGACGTATGGGAAGAAGCGGCGGCATTGGGGTTGCGAACGGCAGGTAAGGCCGAAAGCATGGAGATCTGTTTCGTCGGCAAGGGGAACTATCGCGATTTTCTCGCGGAGCATTTTCCAGAGACTCGTCAGCCCGGTGTAATCGTCAACACCGGGGGCGAGGTTCTTGGCGAACATGAGGGGACCGCCGGTTTCACGATTGGCCAGCGTCGAGGTCACGGCGTCGCACTCGGAGAACGGACATATGTGGTGGACATTCAGCCCGCGACGTCGACCGTCGTGTTGGGGCACAAAGAGGACTTGCTGGCGGCCGGTTGCGATCTCAACCAGGTGTCGTTCACGGCCGGGTCACATCCGGAAAGCCGCAAGGTCGAGGTCAAGATTCGATACCGCAGCGAACCGGTACCGGCCACGATTTCAGGAAGTGGCGACAGGTGGAGGGTGGAATTTGACGAACTCCAGTCGGCCGTAGCTCCTGGACAGATAGCGGTCTTCTACGAAGGGGAAGAAGTGCTCGGGGGCGGGGTCATTCAACGGGCTTTACCACCCGAGTCCTGACCATCCGGAGCTGCCAGTATCTGTGGGGCGAGAACATCCCGCCCCACAGAACACGCCCCCACACACCCCCCCCAATGAACCGACTCCGGTCAACGTCGCAACCTGCGGCGAACCTGCGCGCTAGCCGGCCGACTCTTCGACAGTGAACGTCTTGACCATGCCTTTCTCGAGATGGATATGACCTGGATCGGTTGTGTCGTCAATAAAGCACATGAACGCATATTCGCCAGGGAGGAGCGGCTGCTTGAGAAGCAATCTCGCATCCTCACCCGGCAGCGCCGATGCTGCCGCGATGAACTCAACTCCTTCGGGACCTTCCGGTCCCTCACTCGAAAGCACGAGGTCAACCAGCGCAGCAGCGTTGTGCGCCTCGTCGAGTCGAAACAAAACGGCCTCGTGTTCCTGCTCACCGTTGTTCCGGAGATCAAAGGCCTGGGGAGCTTCCGTGATGTCATCGAATTCGAAACCGAAATCGATGAGTTCAACGTCGACGGGTGTCACTCCATCCGGCAGGGGAAAGGAGTATGTGTCGCTCTCAACTCCAGCATCGAGACGCCAGAGCTCGTCCTGCTTGAGCAAATGAAGCGTGTAGCCATTGATCCATGTGTCGCCGATTTCCATGACGACTTCCGCCGTGGCCTTGTCTCCGTCGACGATGGTCTCGCCCCACTCTGTGATTTTGACCGGAAGTCCTCCGAACTCGGCCGGATCCATTTTCAAGAACTCGGCGCGGGGCAGCTCCTGATCGTCCAGGAGGCCCGCATCGGTGAAGCCGGCCGCGTAGCCGGGGATATCTCCAAGGGAAAATGCCTGCGCAACGGATTCGACGACGCCGTGGATTTGTTCGGTTTCGGCCGTTGATGGTGCTTCGGACGTACAGCCTGCCATCGTGAGTCCTACCAGCACTCCGATGCCGATTGAGAGGGTTACTCGACCTCTCATGATGCTCCTTTCAAAGCAATGGTTCGCGTTTGTTCAACGAGAGAATTCTTGTGGGCTGCACTACCTCGAACCGTGCCACTTCCCGACAGAACTCCGCCGGTCATTTGGCGGGGTTATGCCAACGAGCGGCGGCGTTGCCCGATGTAGCATTGGCTGACCATGAGCGACCGACGGCCGGCGTTTGCTGTTATCGACGGTGCTGCTTCGTACCGGAGAGGCCTCGACGCGGCATTCCGCGCAACCGGACACCGCATGTCGTTTCCGGATGATCCGGTTGTGTGGACGCGAGCAGCTGCGGAAACACGTCCGGCGGTTGTGCTCGTGACCCTGCGCGTAGACGATGATTGCCGACTGGTTTCGTCGGTCGTTGACGCCGGCGGTCACGTACTCGGTCTCCTCCCCGATCCATCGATCGAGGCGTTTCGACACGTTCTCGCGCACGGTGCGACGAGCGCCGTTGATTGGAACGCGGACCCTGAGCACATTGTCGATGTGGCCGTCGCTGCTTCCCGCGACATGTCGCTGCTTCCAGCCGCCGTGGTTCGGTCCACTGCTGCCGGGGGGCCGGTTCCTCACACTCCGACGATTACGACCGAAGAAGCTCAATGGCTTCTGGCTTTGGCCGGTGGAGCCACCGTCGCGGCCCTGGCATTTGAAGTTGGTTATTCGGAACGGGCGATGTTTCGCAAACTGCACGACCTGTATGTCAACCTGGGTGTGCGGAACCGATCGGAGGCGCTGATTGCCGCCGAACGATCTGGAATTCTGAGGACGGTGGTCCAACCATAGATCTCCGAACCCGGGGAGCGCTCGGCCGGTGGGGATCGTTCGAATCAGCTTCTAGGCTCGACCCATGCCCAAGCAGTCACCGTTCTTCAGCCGGCTGGAACCGTTCAACGTGCCGAACATCTGGGATCATTGGGCCGGTTACCTCAGCGCTCCCCGTTACCAGTACTCGGCAATAACCGAGTACTACGCAATCAGGGACGGTGTCGGGGTGTTCGATACTTCCCCCCTGTTCAAGTACCGGATCGCGGGATCGGGTGCAGGCGAATTCCTCGACCACGTAATGGTTCGTTCGATGAGC
>JBFGAX010000018.1:0-41530 GCA_041567895.1 Acidimicrobiia bacterium | reverse complement strand
GGTCTCGCCGGAGTCACCCTTGGTTTGACTTTTGCCGACGCGATATTGATCCGGCACCCGCCTGCTGTCCATTCCGACGTCCCGTCGATCCTCAACCGGGGACAACCCGCCCCGTTGGAGGTGAGCGTTGATGCCGCCCATCAGTGCCGGGTCCGCCAGCCTGGTACGGCCGATGTGGTCGTAGAGCCCGACACTGGATCGGGCGGCTTGACCGCAACCGTGACGGCGACAAGGCGAGGTCGACACCGCCTTGTGCCGCTCGCTGTCAGAGTCCAGGGTCCGATGCGTCTCGCAAAACGTGTGTTCGAGTTCGATCTCGACCATGAGCTGCTCGTGTATCCCGATCTTCCGAAAGCTCGCAATGTGGCGGCCGCCGTGCGAACCGGAGCGTTCAGAACAGAAGGTAAGCGAAGTCGTGGAGCCATCGGCCTCGGCACAGAGTTCGAATCGATTCGCGAATACACACCGGACCATGACATCCGCCAGGTCAATTGGCTCGCCACGGCCCGCATGGGCGAGCCCATGGTCAATCAGTGGCGCATAGAACAGGATCGTGACGTTGTGTGCGTCATCGACTGCGGGCGCTTGATGGCGAGTCCAATCGGCCAGGCGACGAGGCTCGACCTCGCGCTCGATGTCGTCGCAGCCATAGCAGCGGTCACCGAGGTGATGGGAGACCGGTGCGGAATGCTCGCGTTCGACCGAGAGCTTCTACGCGATTTGGCGCCGTCCCGACGCGGATCCGATGCGGTGGTGAGAGCGTCCTTTGATCTTGAACCGTCGATCACCCAGAGCAATTATCGGACAGCATTTCAGGTGGTTGCTTCGTGGAAACGGGCCTTTGTGGTTGTCCTCACCGACATCATCGAGGAGTCAGCTGCTCAGCCGCTTCTCGATGCGTTACCCGTCCTGGCCAGACGTCATCAGGTGGTCGTGGCGTCGGTCTCCGATCCGGATCTCGGAGAGGTGTTGGCCGCCTGGCCACAGACGACCGAAGATGTTGCACGAGGCCTTGTAGCTCATGATCTCGTGCGCGCCAAAGACGCCGTTGCGTTGGAGTTAACCCGTCGCGGCGCCCGGTACGTCGAGGCCGGCCCCGACGGGTTTCCTGATGCGGTTGTCTCGGCGTACCTGGGGGCCAAGTCGGCTGCTCGCTTCTGAGTCGTCCCGGCGGAGGTACACCATCACCCAGAAAGGAACCCCGAGGCCGAGACCGATGACGAGGCTCGGTGCCCAGGTCGTTCCGGTTCTCGAAACAAACCCTTCGATCAAGCCTGCGAGCACCAGAAACAGAGCGGTTCCCCAGGCAAGCAGGGCTGCCGCGCGGGCTTCTTCGACGAGCAGCTCCCGCCGATATCGATGTCCTGGACTGATGACTGCTCTGGCCACCCGCAACCCGGCGACCCCGGCGACGACAATGCAGCTGAGTTCGAGCATGCCGTGAGCAGCCACGGCCTCGACGAAGAGCGCACCGTTACCGGCCGCCACGGCGAGATACCCGAGCGCACCAAAGATGAAGCCGTTGTAAGCAAGCATCCATGCGGTCCCGAGACCGAACGCGACCCCCAGGGCGAACGCGAACAGGGCGACCTGGATGTTGTTGATCATCACGTGAAATGAGAATTCGGCGACCTGTAGTGAGGTGAGGCCCATATCGGTCCCGGAAGGGCGAGGCTCGGTGACCCATAGAAAATTCTGCGGCATTCTGCTCGAAACCTCGCCCGGAAACAGCGACGCTGCAACGACGCCGAGTACGACCGGAATCACGAACAATCCGAAAGCGATCCAGAACACATTGCGCCGGGCGGTGATCATTCGCCAGTACTCGGTCAAGAAGAAGCTCCTGAACGTCATGGTTCTGGAACGCTTTGCGTATATGGCAGCCCTGGCCTCGATGGTGAGGTCGGTCAACGTCTGGATCAGGCGGTCGTTCGGGTACCGCTCGGTGGCGTAGGCAAGATCGGCCACGGTTGAGCGGTAGAGGGCGCCCATGGTGCGGGCGTCGCCGCGGTCGAGACCTTCGAGCCTCGGTCCGGCTTTCTCCGTCAGCAGTCTGAGTTCCTGCCATTTCGGGCGGCCGTGTTCTAGAAACTGTTGCTTGGTCATTGCTCCGGTTCACATCTGTTGATCATATGATCGGCACTCAGTTTGTGGTATTGACAGGTCGATACCATTTCGGCACCCGTTTCACAGTCCTGAACGGTTCGGAGAACCATGAGCGTAGAACACAAGGATCCGGTGACCTCGCATCTCGTCGCCGACGGGCGGACATTTCAGAATTTGATCCAGATCGAGACGGCTGAGGGTTTTGCCTTCGCCCTCCCATTGGCGGGCATCGGGTCGAGGGTCGGAGCGCAACTCATCGATTGGACGGTGCGCGGATTGATCGCAACCGGCATAGGAACGTTTGCGGCGATACCGGGTCTCTCGATTGTCGGGTACGTGTTGGGGACGGCATTGATCGTCTTCTACGAGATGATCTTCGAACTGCTCTGGAACGGAAAGACGCCGGGCAAGGCGGCCCTCGGCCTGCGAGTGGTGAGTCCTGACGGAGGTACCCCCGATGCGCTTTCCATTGTGATCCGCAACTCGATTCGACTGTTTGAAGGATTCAGCTTCGCCGCTGTCGGTTTGCTGGCGATGGCGTCGTCAGAACACGCACAACGGTTGGGCGATATCGCAGCAAACACGTACGTAACCCGTGAGCCACGACGCGATCCTTTCGTGTACGAGCTCAGCCCGTCCGAACGGATACCGGCCGCCGGGCTCGACTTGACCAGGATCGATCGCCGCATCCCGGCTTTGGCTGAGGACTACTTCATCCGATTTCACCGCAAGCCCACCCCGGCATTGACCGATATCGCCGACGAGCTGGCAGCGCTCATCAGGGAGCGGAGTTCTGGCTTTCCGCCGGACATTCCGACCCGTGAACTGCTCGAAACGGTGATGGCGGTGAAGCTCAGAGAAGCCGAAGACCTGGATGCAATCCGATTCGCCACCACCGGGCAGCTAACCGGCCCGCAGCTCGCTGTATAGAGCCTCACACGCAGTCAGCAGGTCGGACAGCTCTTCGGGAACTTCGACGTTGCGCGGGGTGTAGGGCTCGAAGCCGGTCGAGGCCCACGCTCGCTGATACCAGAACTCTCCCCAGGCACCGTCCTCCGGTTTCGGCCCTGGCTCCCACGACAACATCGCCTCATCCCATGGTATGTCGAGCTCGTGGCAGAGTTGCTCGAGTGCGGATCGTGGGTCTTCCAAAATCTGACGCGCATCGAAAACGGGAGCCGGTTTTCCCGCTTCCCGGAGATACCGTTGCAGCCGCACCTGTCCTTGAAATCCGGTCAGCTCGATGGTCGGGTTCGGAACATTCTGACTGAACGACACGAGCACCTCGGCTGGATCCCGTGTCAGAAAGACATTCTGTACTTCCAGGAGCCAGCTCCAGTCGCCGAACTCGGCTATGTGGTGGCCCATGTTCTTGATGAACACGATCGGGGAGTCGAATGGACCCAGGATCTGGCCGTGAATCACCGACTGCACATCCGTGTTCATGGAAGCGATGGTTTCTGCCCGGCCCGGATGGTCGACGCCGGTTTTTTCGAGAAAGGCGCCGAACAGCGGCTCGTCGATGACCGTGGTGTCGCCTCGCGACCGGAATGCGTACATGAGCGCAGTGGAGATGTTGCGCGGTCCCGATATCAGGTTGATGCGAGTTGTCATAGCGAGTGTATGAGCCGGCGGTAGGCCGCAGAAAGCTGCGCCGTGACCGGTCCCGTGCGGCCGTCGCCGATCATTCGCCCGTCCACTTCGATCACCGGCGTGAGAGCGCCGAATGTGCCCGTGACGAATGCTTCGTCCGCCGCGTAAACGTCCGTGAGGGAGAATGGTTTTTCAAACGAGGGCATACCTTCGGCCGTGGCCAACTCGATGACGAGCCCTCTCGTGATGCCATTGAGGCAATACTCGCCGGTCGACGTCCACACCTCGCCGCTTTTGACGATGAAGAAGTTGGTCGAGTTGCACGTGGCCACATGGCCCGTCGGATCCAGCATGAGGGCTTCGTCTGCACCCGCCTTGTATGCCTGGATCAGCGCAATCACTTCGTGAAGTTTGGAGTGGCAGTTCAGGCGCTGGTCGAGAACCTCCGGTCCGGGACGGCGAACGGTCGAGGTGAAAAGCTTGATGCCCGCGGTCGTAACCGTCGGATCTGCAGCCTTGTGCTCGGCGATGATGACGATGGTTGGCCTTCCAACAATCAGGTCGGGGTGCTGCGACGGCGTCTTTTTGTTACCGCGGGTCACCATCAAACGGATGTGAACGTCGCTCGTCATGTCGTTTGCTTCCAGGGTTCGCTCGATCTCGCGTGTGAGTTCGGCTCTCGTCATACCAATGTCGAGGTCGATGGCTCTGGCGCCTGCGTAGAGCCGGTCCAAATGGCGATCGAGAAACGCAAGCTTGCCTTCGTGGAGCCGAATCCCCTCCCAGACCCCGTCTCCCACCAGAAAAGCCGAATCGAACACCGACACTTTTGCGTCCGGGCGGGGCAACAATTCACCGTTCACGTAGATCAGCACGGATTCGTTGCGATCGTCGCGGAGGGCTTGATGTGTCTTGGACATGCGATCATCCTATGCGTGCATATTGCGAGAGCGGCCAGTGCTCTTGAATGTCGGTCCCCATGGTCCCTAACATGGTTTTCGCCGATCTTCGATCGGTTGTGTCTTGCGCCGCACTTGGCGTTCGACGATGAGGAGGAAATACGTGAAACAAAGACGATTCAAAACGCTGACGGGCGTGGTACTTGCCCTGGCGCTCGTGGCCGCCGCATGCGGTGGTGGCACCGAGCCCCCCGTGGCAGGTCCACTCGGTCAGGTAGCTATTCCTGACGGCGAAGCCGTCCAGATCCGATCGTTCAATGCGATCACCGGTGACGTCTCCTTCCTGGGTATTCCAAACCAGCGAGGCGTTGAACTGGCGATTCAGGATTACGGCGAGATTCTCGGACATCCGATTTCGATGGGTACCGGTCTCGACGACCTCTGCTCGGCAGACGGTGGCCAGGCAGGCGCACAAACCATCGTGTCTGATCCGCAGATCCTCGGTGTCATCGGAACCTCGTGTTCCGGTGCAGCCGGAGCTGCGATGCCGCTCATCTCCGACGCTGGTCTCGTCATGATTTCGGGTTCGAACACGTCCCCGGCTCTGACGTCTGACCTGGCGGGAAATGCGTCATCGGACTACAACGTCGGGTACTACCGAACCGCTCATAACGACCTCTACCAGGGTCGGGCCGTTGCCGAGTTCGCCTTCAACGAGCTTGGTATGCGTAATGCCGGTGTCATCCACGATGGCGACCTCTACACGTTCGGTCTCTCGTCCGCCTTCCAGGCGGCCTTTGAGGAGCTCGGCGGCGAGGTATCGGTATTCACGGCCGTCAACAAGGGCGACACCGACATGACGGCGGTACTCACCGAGGTCGCAGCCGGTGGCCCGGACATGTTGTTCACGCCGACGTTCCCACCGGAAATCAACTTCATCGCCCAGCAGGTGCGTGGAGTAGCCGGCATGGAAGACGTCACATTGATCGGGGCGGACGCCTCGCTGGTCGACAACTTCCTGGAGATCCCGGAAGCTGCCGGGTGGTATCACTCCGGTCCGGACACGCGTTTCGGTGCCAACGAGAACAGCATCACGGGCGTCTCCGGTGATGCGTTCCTCACGGCCTATCAGGAGCAATACGGTGAGGCACCGTCGGCTGCCTTCTGGGCTCACAGCTACGACGCAACGACGATGTTGTTGAAGGCGATTGAGGAAAGCGCTACCGACGTTGACGGCACGTTGTATGTCGACAGGCAAGGCGTGCGGGATGCGTTGAATGCCATCTCGCTCGACGGCATCATCGGGCCGATCACGTGTGACGACTTTGGTGACTGTGGTGCGCAGCTCATCACCGTCATCCGCAACGACTCGCCGAACGATGTCGAGGCCGCCAAGGCCAACGTCGTATTCGAGTTCTCGCCATAAGCGAGGCAATGACCTACTCCGATCCGGAACGGTGCAGCCACAGTTGGCTGCACCGTTCCGGGCTGTCGGAAACCGACCATTTGATGCAGGTTTCATAAGGTGGTAAGTGCCACCGAAACCATCGACAGGATCAGACGATCCCGATTCAACTGGGTCGACATGTTCCTCAATGCGCTTAGGGTCGGCGCCATTGTTTTCATCGCGGTGGGCCTCATCGGCACCATCGTCAAGTTCGCGGGAGGAGAAGGTCCTTCCGCAGCCGCCTGGCGCGATCTGGTCGTCGGCGGCCTCGCCCAGGGAGCCGCCTACGGGCTCATCGCCCTGGGCTATTCCATGGTCTACGGTGTGCTCGGGTTCATCAACTTCGCCCATGGCGAAGTCTTCATGAGCGGCGCCATGACGAGTTTCTTCATGGCGAGTTACTTTTTCGACACAGGCCTGTGGATCAACAACTTTGTGCTGGCGCTCATCCTCGTGATCCTCTCTGCAACGTTTACAGCGACGATTGTTGCGGTACTCGTTGAGCGGATCGCATATCGACCGTTGAGAAACGCACCGCGCCTGATTCCCCTCATTACCTCGATTGGTGTCTCCTTCTTCCTTCAGTACTCAGCCGCGTTCCTCTTTGGAGTCGCCAACAAGAGCGTTCCGCAGCCGCCGGCATGGCTGCTCGCCAAAATTGATCTGTTTGGTCTCGGTTGGCTGAAGCTGGAGGCAACCAAAGTCCTCGTGATCGCGATTGCGATTGTCAGCATGATCGCCCTGTATTTGTTCGTTGAAAAGACCCGAACCGGACGATCCATGCGAGCGGTTGCAGAGGACAAGGAAATCGCCGCACTCATGGGGATCAACGTGGATCGGACGATCGTAACGACGTTCGCCGTCGGGGGGGCGATGGCAGGGATCGCCGGCTCACTGTGGGCGCTGCTCTTCAGGGGTGTGTCATTCGACACCGGGTTTCTGCCCGGGATCAAGGCGTTCACCGCCGCGGTGCTCGGCGGCATCGGCAATCTCGCCGGAGCCATGCTCGGTGGGGTGCTCCTCGGCTTGTTCGAGGGCGTCGGCCCTCTTTTGATACTCGACGGGTGGGGAATCCCCGGCGTCTCTCAACTCAAGGATGTCGTTGCGTTTTTCGCGCTTGTCCTGGTGCTCGTGTTCCGTCCGACCGGTCTGTTGGGAGAGCGACTCTCGGAAGATGAGCGGGCATGATCCGGGGAGAGCTCGATTTCAGGAAACTCTTGCGGGCCGGGCTCGTGGCGGGCGTCGTCATGGTGTTCATTTCTGCGATCGGCATGGTCGAAGATTTTGATTCCCGCAAGATCATTCATCCGTTCCTGAGCCTCGGCTTTCTGGCGCTGTTTTCGTACGTACCCCGCGCCGGATACCAGGTCGGGTCCGAAGAAGTGCTCGAAGGAATGGAAGCACATGCTGTCAGCTCCCGGCAGGTAGTTGCAGGTGCTGTTGTTGGAGTCATAGGCGGTGCTGTTCTCTCGGTATTTGTGCTCATCACCCATCTCCTCGATCTGCGGGACGTTTTCATCCGGCTCAGTCCCAAGCTGGTTGCCACACTCACGTTCAGCGACAGCGTCGGAGATCCCAACCTGGGGGTTGGTATCGTGTTGTTGATTCTGATCTCCACGCTCCTGGGCGCCATCGGCGGTGCTCTGCATCTCGTCAGCGACAAACTCCGGCGCCAGATCTTGTTTGCGGTCGGTGCGATCTTCGTCGTTGCGATGTTGGAGGATGTGATCTCGCAGATCTTGCGAACAATCGGTCTCGGTTCGACTACCCGTTTCATTTACAGAGCGGCTGCTCTCAGGGTCATTCCGGCGATCCTCGTCGCGGCGGCAGGGTTCTTCATCGGGGGTCGTGACAAGCAGGAGCGATCTCGGATTGTCGAATATCTGGACGATCCCGATCCAGCGGAACGTCGGAGGAAGTCGTTGATCGTCGCGGCGATCACGCTCGCCGTTGTAATCATCGCACCGTGGCTGCTCGGCAGCTTGCTTTCCGAGATCCTCGCAACGACTGCGATCTTCCTCCTGATGGGTCTTGGCTTGAATATCGTCGTTGGATTCGCCGGCCTCCTGGATCTGGGATACGTGGCATTCTTTGCCGTTGGCGCCTACACGTCCGCCATCCTCACCAGCCCACTTTCCCCATTCTTCGCTCCTGAGTGGCCATGGTGGTACACGCTGCCGATTGTGGTGGTGGTCGGGGCGCTCGCCGGAATCTTCGTCGGTACCCCCGTGATCCGTTTGCGTGGCGATTATCTGGCGATCGTGACGCTCGGTTTCGGCGAAATCGTCCGTATCACGTTCCTGTCGGATGCAGCAGCCCCGTGGTTTGGCGGGGCGGGCGGAATCCGCAACATTCCCGGGATTCCACTCGGTTTCGATACGGTTTCGGGTTCGGATCCTGAATACATTCTGTATTTCGCAACGGCACTGGTTCTTCTGGCGGCCTGGGTGTCGTATGCCTTGCTCAACTCGCGGGTTGGTCGCGCGTGGACTGCGATGCGGGAAGACGAGTCGGTCGCAGAGGTCATGGGCATCGACACCGTCAAAGCCAAGCTGTCGGCCTTCGTGGTCGGCGCCGTTCTCGCGTCCCTCGGCGGAGCACTGTTCTCCGCAAAGCTCGGTTCGATTTTTCCGACTTCGTTCGAGCTGCTGATATCGATCGTCATCCTCGTGATCGTCATCGTCGGTGGTATGGGCAACATCGTCGGTGTTGCGGCCGGTGCGCTGGTGTTGATCGGCGTCCTCGGCGGTCCCCGGCAACCCGGACTGCTCCAGGAATTCGGTGAGTTCAAGCTGCTGATCTACGGCGTCATACTGGTGTACATGATGCTCAAGCGGCCCGAGGGCTTGATACCGAACGTCAGACGTTCTCGAGAGCTCCATCACGAAGAGATGGCTCAGGACGCGTGGCTCAAGGCTCAGGCCGAAGAGGCAACCGAAGAAGCAGCCACCTGATGGCTCTTCTGGAGATTTCGGGTCTGAGAAAGGGCTTCGGTGGAATCCAGGCACTCGGCGGTGTCGACTTTCATGTCGACGAGGGCGAAGTCGTCTCGGTGATCGGACCGAATGGAGCCGGCAAGACATCGTTCTTCAACGTGATCACCGGAATGTTTGCACCAGATGATGGCACAATCGTGTTCGAAGGCGAAGACATCAGTGGACTCGATCCTTCGAGGATCACCCAGCGCGGCATCGCACGGACGTTCCAGAACGTTCGGCTCTTTCCCAATATGTCGATCCTCGAAAATGTGATGGTTTCCCAACACTGCCGGACCAAGCAGGGCATCTACGGAGCCATGTTTCGCACCAAAGCGTTCAGGGAAGAAGAAAAGCTGATCGAAGAGCGCGCCAAGGACATTTTGGCCTTCTTCGGAGACCGGCTGGTCGGGTATCGGTACGATCAGGCGGCGTTTGTTCTTTCATACGCCAATCGGCGCCGATTGGAAATAGCGAGAGCCATGGCGACCCAGCCAAAGTTGCTGCTCCTGGATGAGCCAACCGCGGGTATGAATCCGCGCGAGACCAAGGAGCTCACCGGACTGATCGGAAAGCTGCGGTCAGAGAGAGGCTTTACGATCGTCGTGATCGAACACGACATGAAAGTGGTTCGCGACGTTTCGGACAGGGTGGTTGTCCTGGACCACGGAGTGAAGCTCACCGAGGGCCACTACGACGACGTATCTACCAATGAGCAAGTGATCGAGGCATATCTCGGGCGACCTGCGGGGACTGACGCATGACAGACGCACCACCGGTTCTCGAGTTTCGTGACGTCAACACTCATTACGGTCCCGTCCACGTGCTCAAAGACGTCAATATCAGTATCGGTGCAGGACAGATCGTCTGCCTGTTGGGCGGAAATGCTTCGGGCAAAACCACCACACTCAAGACGATTCTCGGGATGGTCACGCCAACGACCGGCGATGTGGTGCTCGACGGCGAGGTCATCTCCGGCAGACCGACCGCTCACATCGTCGGGCGCGGGATCTCGATGGTGCCGGAGAACCGGCGGCTGTTCAAACGCATGACCGTGCGGGAGAACCTCGAGATTGGCGCGTATCTCAGAGATGGCGCCGACCTCGATGAAGACTACGAACGCATCTTCGACCTGTTTCCCCGCGTGAAGGAGCGACTCAACCAGAAGGCCGGCACGCTTTCCGGCGGTGAGCAGCAGATGGTTGCTGTCGGGCGGGCGATGATGGCCCATCCGAAGGTGTTGTTGATGGACGAGCCGTCCATGGGTCTGGCACCGGTGCTCGTCGCCCAGAACTTCGAGATCATCCAGCAAATCAACGCAACGGGCACGACCGTCTTCGTCGTCGAGCAGAACGCCAACATGGCTCTATCGATTGCCGACCACGGATACGTTCTCCAGACCGGCCAGATCGTCCTGGCGGACACCGCAGAAGCGCTGCTGGCAAATCCCCAGATGCGGGAGGCCTACCTCGGGGAGGTCGGAAGCCCGTAGCGCAGTGCTGTTAGCTGGGGTCCCAGGGTTCGATCGAATCTACGGTGTAGGTGAAGGTACCGCCAGGGGCATCGTAGGAAACGGTCTCGCCGACCTCGGCGCCGAGAATGGCTTTGGCTAGCGGACTTTCCGGGGGAGTGGTCTGAATGCCATCGACCTTGTTCTCTTTCGAGGCGACGAGCAGCTTCATTGTGCCGGACTCGCTCGAGATCTCGACCAGTGAACCGATCTCGACGCGGCCGGTGTCGGCGGCCTCGCGAACTACCGCGTTGTCGAGATTGTGCTTGATGAGACGGATGCGAGCCTCCATCAAACCCTGTTCGTTCTTGGCGGCGTCGTAGTCAGCGTTCTCTTTGAGGTCGCCGTGGGAACGGGCTTCTGCGATCTTTTCCTCGATGTATCGACGGCCTGTGGTCGTCATTTCTTCAAGCTCTTCGACCAATTTCCGGTGGGCTTCCGGCGTCAGCCAGATCGTTTTGTCCGACATGGTCTGCTAGCCCAGGTGGGCGGCGACCTCTTTGGCGAGGCGAGACTTGCGACGAGCCGCCGTGTTGCGATGAAGGACGCCTTTGGAAACTGCCGAATCGATGCGCTTCTGCGCCGAGAGCAAGGCCTCCTGAGCTGCTGCTGCATCGCCTGAGCGGGCAGCACTCAGGGCTTGCTTGGTCCGCGTGTGGATTTCGGTCTTGATCGACCGGTTGCGAGCACGGCGCGCAGGCGCTTGGCGGTTGCGCTTCATTTGGGATCGAATGTTTGCCATGAGACGGCGGCAGTATAGAGGCCAATCGGCCAGGATGACAGGGTGGATCGCCGTCGGCCCGCCATAGACTTATCCGGTGATTTCCCACATTCGCAACTTCAGCATCATCGCGCACATCGACCACGGCAAATCGACGCTGGCAGATCGCCTCCTGGAACGCACCGGCGCGATATCCGAACGAGACATGAAGGAACAGCTTCTGGACTCGATGGATCTCGAGCGAGAGCGCGGGATCACGATCAAGGCCCAGGCGGTACGGCTGAGCTATGACGCTCCGGATGGTCAACAGTACGAACTCAACATCATCGACACGCCCGGCCACGTGGACTTCACCTACGAGGTTTCACGAAGCCTCGATGCCGTAGAAGGGGCTCTGCTGGTCGTAGATGCCTCGCAGGGGGTAGAGGCCCAGACGCTCGCAAACACCTATCTGGCAATCGAGGCGGGGCTGGAGATCATTCCCGTGATGAACAAGATCGACTTGCCGGCGGCGGAACCCGAGCGGGTCGCCAAGGAGGTCGCCGGAGTGCTCGGGGGAAGCCCTGATGAAGTCATCGCTATTTCTGCCAAGACCGGTGAAGGTATGGATGATCTGCTGGAAGCCATCGTCAACCGGCTACCGCCACCCGAGGGTCTGGAATCGGATCCGCTGCGAGCCCTGATCTTTGACTCCTATTTCGATACCTACCGGGGAGTTGTGTGCTACATCAGGATCAAGGATGGAGTGCTTTCGAAGGGGGATCGCGTCCGATTCATGGCCACGAACAATGTCGAACATGCTGACGAGGTGGGAATTCTCACCCCGGCCGCCGTTCCCGTCGCGTCGCTCGGGCCCGGTGAGTCGGGGTACCTCATCACGGGAATCAAAGAGATCGACAGGGTACGGGTGGGCGACACGGTCACGAGAGTGGATCACCCGGCCGCAACGGCCCTTCCCGGTTACAAGGAACCGAAGCCCATGGTGTACTCAGGCCTCTTTCCAACCGTGGGCGACGATTTCGAACGCCTGCGCGACGCCCTCGAGAAGTTGCGGCTCAACGATTCGTCTCTGCAATATGAGCCAGAGACATCTACCGCGCTGGGCTTTGGATTCCGGTGCGGGTTCCTCGGATTGTTGCACATGGAAATCGTGCGCGAGCGACTCGAGCGTGAGTTTGATCTCGATCTGGTCGCAACGGCACCCTCGGTTGCGTATCGAGCCTTCACGACTGCCGGAACGGCGATCGACGTGCGTAGTCCGCAGGATCTACCGGCCGCCAACCAGCTCGACCACATCGACGAGCCGTTTGTGAAGGTGATGATCATCAGCCCATCTGAATATGTCGGCACGATCATGGAACTTGCCCAGTCCAAACGAGGGGAAATGGGCAAGCTCACGTACCTGTCTCCCGAGCGGGTCGAGATCGACTACGAACTTCCGCTGGGTGAAGTCGTTTTCGACTTCTTCGATGCACTGAAGTCGAGGACCAGGGGCTATGCCTCCCTCGATTACGAACCGAGCGAGTACCGAACATCCAATCTGGTGCGAGTCGACGTGCTGCTGAACAACCAGCCGGTTGATGCTTTCAGTGCCATTGTTCACAAGGATCGCGCCTACAACTATGGCAATGCGATGACCAGGCGTTTGCGTGAATTGATACCGAGACAGCTGTTCGACGTGCCGATCCAGGCCGCCATCGGAGGCCGCATCATCGCCAGAGAAACAGTGAAGGCGAAGCGCAAGGACGTGACGGCAAAGTGCTACGGCGGCGACATCAGTCGAAAGCGCAAACTCCTCGAGAAGCAAAAAGAGGGCAAGAAGCGGATGAAGATGGTCGGCTCGGTCGAGGTGCCGCAGGAGGCTTTCGTGTCTGCGTTGCAGATAGACCAGGATGGGTGACGACGATCTCGTCCAGATCGTCGAGGGAGCTGCGAACGACCTCGGCGCGTACGTCCACATCCCGTTCTGTGAGGCGGTTTGTCCGTATTGCGATTTTGCGGTCGTCGCCGGCCGCGACGACGAGGTGTCGAGGTATCTGACGGCTGTTGCCTCCGAGATCAAGGCCAGTGTTCCGGTTGGGACGGTCGATGCCGTGTTCGTAGGCGGGGGAACCCCGTCTCGAGTGAAGGGGTTGGGAAGATTGATCCGTGCTGTCGATGAGCGTCACGGCCTCGCCCCCGGTTCCGAGGTGACGTTGGAGGCGAACCCCGAGGATTGGACGGACGGCAAGGCCCAGGAGCTGCGGTCAGCCGGATTTACGAGGGTTTCCTTCGGCGCCCAGTCATATGACCCGATGGTGCTGGAGTATCTCGGTCGACGCCATTCCCCTGACATGATCGATGAGGCGATCGACAGCGTGAGAAGAGCCGGATTTCAATCGGTGAGCGTTGACCTCATATTCGGATCGCCCGTCGAATCGGACACATCCTGGGAGCGAACCCTGGCGCGAGCTCTCAAAGCCGCTCCCGATCATGTCTCGACCTACGCGCTCACGGTGGAGCGAGGGACCGAGTTGTCTCGCCTGGTCACCAGGGGTGCTCCTGCACCCGATCCCGACATTCAGGCCAGTCGCTATGAGAGGGCCGAGACCGTTCTGCGAGAAGCCGGGTATCGGCGCTATGAGGTATCGAATTACGCGAAGCCGGGTCATGAGTGTCGGTACAACCTCATCGCCTGGGCCCAGGGCGAGTATCTGGCCTTCGGCATGGGCGCACATGGGCACCTCAACGGTGTCCGGTTCCGAAATGTCAGAAAGCTCGATGTGTACCTCGGTGCCGTTGAGCGAGGTGTGAGTCCCCGGGCCGGGGAAGAGTCGATCGTGACAGGCGACGTGGGATCGGGGAGCGGGTTGGACGAAGAGCGCATTGTTCTCGGTTTGCGACGAAGCTCCGGTGTTGTCTTGGACGATGCTGCTACAGCGTTCATGGCCTCGTCTGCCGGTACCAGGTTGGTTGAAGCCGGCGTCATGGCGGCCCGCGACGGACGTCTCGTCATTCTCAAACCGCTTCTGACCGATGAGGTGTGCGCGTCCTTCCTGGCGTCGAGGTCTTAGCAGTCTCACCCCATTGACTGCTAACGTTGCGGAATGCTTGATGAGCGCAAGTCCGCCATTCTCCGGGCTCTGGTCGAAGTCAATATTCGAACCGGACACCCGGTATCTTCGCAGGCGCTCCTGGACGCCTCGGGCTTGCAGGTTTCTTCTGCAACAATCCGCAACGAGCTCTCGGTACTGGAATCCGAGGGCTATTGCGTGCAGCCGCACACGTCGGCTGGCCGGGTACCTACGGACAAGGGATTCCGTTTCTACGTGGATCATGCCGACCCCGGTCAGCTCAAAGTGGAGACAATGAAGCGGATCAGGAGCTTCTTCGACGACTTTCACAAAGAACTCGGGCGCCTTCTCAAAGAGACGAGCGCCCTGTTGACCGACATCACCAACTATCCGGCGGTCGTGGTGGGGCCGGGCCTCGACGGACAGGTCATCCGCGGCCTGCATCTCATTCCGATGTCCGAACAGGTGCTGATGATGGTCGTCGTCACCGACTCGGGACAGGTATCGCGTGAGCTGGTACGACTTCGGTCGGGATTGGCCAAACGTGACATCGATCGGATCGAGACCCAACTCGTCAATATGGTCGTCGGCCACACCATTGAGGAAGCGCTTTCTGCAGAGCAACGCCGGTCGCTCGATGACAAGGGGACCGGGCTCACCCAGGCGATCTCCCAGGTTGCACGTCGCCTCGAGACCGAGAGCCGGGATATCTTCGTCGGAGGTGCCAGCCATCTCGCCTCGTTCTGGGAAGACCTCAACAAGGTGCACCGGGTCCTCGAATTACTCGAACGGGATGCCTCCGTGATGGCCCTGGTGGCAGGCGCCGGAACGGACGTACGAATCGGGGCAGAGCTTGCCGTAGACGATGCAACCGATCTCGCAGTGGTTTCGGCCGGATACGGCGGCGACGAAGGACGCACCGGTCGGGTGGCTGTTCTCGGTCCGATGCATATGGACTACCGTCGAACGATCAAAGTTGTCGAAGAAGTCGGTGAGAGGCTCACCGACAATCTGAACGCCTGATCAAGAATCTATGGCTCTCAAAGATTATTACCAGATACTCGGTGTCGGCCGGGACGCATCTGCGGAAGACATCAAGAGGCGGTTTCGCCAGCTGGCGCGAGAGACCCATCCGGACGCCAACCCCGATGATCCGAATGCCGAGGCGCGCTTTCGCGAAGTGGCCGAGGCCTACGAGGTTTTGTCGGATCCGGATCGCCGGGCCCGCTACGACCGCGGCGAGTCGATGGATTTCGGCGACATGTTCTCCAATTTCGGTGGGCTCAACGAAATCCTCGAAGCATTCTTCGGAGGTGGTGGTGGAATCGGCGGCTTCGGGCGCGCAGGTTATCGCCGCGATCTCAGTGGCAGTGACCTCTCCATACGTCTCGAGGTGACGCTGGCCGAGGCCGCTCTGGGCGCCTCCAGGGAGCTCAAATACCGCGCGCCCGGACAGTGTTCCACCTGTGCGGGCACGGGAGCGGCCGAGGGAACGGTTCCGGAGACCTGCGGAACCTGCAACGGCCAGGGAGCGGTACAGGTAAACCGCCGCACGTTGCTCGGAACCATGGCGACGGTCGCCGAGTGCTCGACCTGCCATGGCCGGGGAAAGGTCGTGACCACGGCCTGTCCAACTTGTCGGGGGCGGCAGCTCATCGACGAAGAGCGAAGCGTGACTGTCGAAGTCCCGGCGGGGGTTGACAACGGTGCCCGGCTGAGACTGCGTGGCCACGGCGGTGCCGGTTTGGACGGAGCCGCGAGCGGAGATCTGTACGTGACCATCAATGTGACACCGGACCCGGTCTTCGATCGTCAGGGCGAACACCTCTTCCAGCGTGTCGTCATTCCCTTTTCGGAGCTGACGCTCGGAACTGAAGTCGAAATCCCTCTCATCGATGGGGACACCGCAGTGCTCACCGTGCCTGCTGCCACCCAGCCCGGTACCAGGTTTCGTATGCGCGGCGAGGGCGCAGGCCGGCTCAACGGGCGAGGACGAGGCGATCTGTACATCGACGCAGCCACCGAAGTTCCGCAGGACCTCTCGAAGGAAGAGGAGGCGCTGCTCCGTCAGTATGCAGAACTCAGAAAGGAACGGCCGAACAAGGGAAAGCGTCGGCGCCGTTGAGCCGGGCTCCTCACGTCTTTGTCACCGGTCCATGGAATACACCACATCTCGAGTTGACGCCGGAGAAGCGGCGGCATCTCGAACGGGTTCTGAGGCTGTCGTCGGGCGCCGAGCTCACCTACACCGATGGCGCCGGATGTAGCGGCGAAGGTGTGCTGGAGGCAGGACGGGTCATCCGAGGTCAGGAATCGTTTCGCGAACGCCCGTCGAACCTCACCCTGGCTGTTGCGCCGCCGCGGTCGACGGCTCGGGCCCGCTTCGTCGTCGAGAAACTGTCCGAGCTGGGTGTCGCGAGGCTGCTTTGGATCGAAACTGAACGCAGCGCCGGATCCCCACCACGATTGGAGAAGTCGCGCTCGTGGTCGATAGCAGCACTCGAACAGAGCCTGGGAGCCTGGCTGCCAGAAATTGGCGACGCCCGGCTGGCCGACGTGGAAAACGTGTGGCTGGCAGATCAGGGCGGCAAACCCTGGCCCCGTGGTGGATTCGAAGCGAATGATGTGGTCGCCATCGGTCCTGAAGGAGGTTGGACAGATCGGGAAAAGGCGGATCACAACCTCGTGTCGCTCGGAAAACCGATATTTCGTGTCGAAACGGCCGCCGTGGTAGCTGCGGTTCTCGACCACCACCTGTGACCGAATAGCAGGCAAGGCACGGACTCAATCGTTTATGATTGGTGTGCCCGTCGGGACAGGGAATGAGAGGGACCACGTGAACAGCTACAACGAGGCCGTTGGACAACGGCTGCGTTCGATCCGGAAACAGCGGGGGCTGTCACTTCACGAATGCCAGGAAGTGTCGGATGGTGAGTTCAAAGCCTCCGTGCTTGGTGCGTACGAACGAGGGGAACGAGCACTCTCGTTGCCCAGATTGGCGCGCCTGGCGACATTTTTTGGTGTACCGGCGGGACATTTGCTTCCGCCCGAAAAAGACAGCTCAGGACGCGCGATCGACGTCATGCCAAGCGGGGGCGTTTCCATCGACCTCAACAAAGTCGAGGTTCTGGAACCAGATGATTCGAATCTGATGGAAGAGTTCTTGCGCGCCGTACAGATGATGCGCCAGGACTTCAACGGCAAAGTGTTGACCATCCGCCGCGATGATTTGCGCCTGCTCGCGCTGCTTCTCCACAAAACCGAGGAAAGTTTTTCTAAAGAGCTCGACGAACTCGGTGTCATCAGCTGATCGGACTCCCATCCGATCGGTGACTAGTTACCGTGAAACGCCGTAACCACGCCGTTTCGCGACTCCCACGACCTCCGGAAACGGTCGCACCTCTTGATGTGTCGGCCGCACTGGCCGATATACTTCTCCCGACGTTTTCGTAACGGTGGTTTATGTCTTCTTCTCCCTCAACTGAACGGTCACTTCGCGTGCCCGATAGCGTCGCCATGGTGACGCTGCTGGGTGATCGCGACGCGAACCTGCGCGCTGTTGAGCAAGCCTTTCCCGACGTGTTGTTCGTGGCCCGGGGGGATGAGATCAAGGTTTCGGGCCCCTCTCCAGAAGTCAATTCGGCTCATGACGTCGTGACCGAGTTGCTGGAGCTCGTCGATCGCAACAGCACGCTGGCGCTCGATCAGGTCAACCGGGTGGTCGACATGGTCAAAGACGGAGTCCCGAGCCCGTCGGGCGTCTTGTCTACTGGCATCGGAGTGGGTCGGGGTCGTCTCATCCGTGCCAAAACCAGGGGCCAGAAGGCGTACCTCGATGCCATTGGTGAGAATGTGGTCGTGTTCAGCGTGGGCCCGGCCGGAACCGGGAAGACCTATCTGGCCATGGCGGCTGCGGTCCATGCACTCACGTCCGGGGCCGTTACCCGCATTGTCCTCACACGCCCGGCCGTCGAAGCAGGCGAGAGTCTCGGTTTCTTGCCGGGGGATCTCGTTGCGAAAGTCGACCCCTATCTCCGTCCTTTGTACGACGCCCTCTACGATATGCTCGGTCCCGAAGACACACACGCCATGCTGGAACGGGGCACGATTGAGATCGCACCGCTGGCGTACATGAGGGGGCGGACATTATCGGACGCATTTGTCATACTCGATGAAGCGCAGAACACCTCGCCCGCTCAGATGAAGATGTTCTTGACGAGACTCGGGTTCAATTCAAAGATGGTGATTACGGGCGATATCACGCAGGTCGATCTGCCGGTCGGGCGCGGTTCTGGTCTCCGGCACGCGCGCAAAGTTCTGCACAATGTTCCCGGCGTGGTTTTCACAGAGCTGGACTCACGAGACGTGGTTCGGAACAAGATCGTCGCTGCGATCGTGGACGCGTACGGGCAGGCAGAGGAGAGCTCCTGATGCGGCGCGGACCGGCCAGCCTGCAGCGTTTCCTGTATCTGCTGCTGTCGGCGTCAGTGGCCTCCCTCGTTCTGATAGCCGGCGTCCAGGTTTCGGCTGCGCAACCTGCCGAAGGGTCGATTGCCGACAAGGACTATCGGGCTGACCAGTTCATAGAGGTAGACGACGACTTCTTGACCAATGCGCTTCGTGATCAAGCCGAGCGCGGCATCGAGCCCGAATATGTTCGAGACCGCAACGTCGAACGGGAGGTGCAGGCCGAAGTTCGGAGTTTCCTCGAAGCCGTTTCCTACTCGGATTTCTACGACCAGTTCGTTCCAACGACAACGACCACAACGACAACCACCACGACCACGACTACAACCACGACCACAATCGTCCCCGAAGAGGGTCAAATTCTTCCCCCTCCTGTTACGAGCGAACCCGCTCCGACGACCACAGAACCTGCCACGACCACGACGACCACTCTTGCGCCACCGACTGCGGAAGAGCGGGCGGCAGAAATCGAACGAGAGTTTGCACAAATAGATGAGGATGTGAGAGATCTCTTCATCGCAATGGGTTTGCAGGATCTCGAACGCATCGCAAACGATGAGAGTCCGATCTTTCCGGTGGTCGAAACCGCAGCCCGCAGCCTGGTTGTCGCCGTATACGACGAACAGGATGGGATTCGATCGGCTCAGCTCAACACGGTCAAGAACGATCTGATCAACAACCCGCGCGTGCTCCCTGAACTTCCGGCATCCTTGGAGAACACACTCGAAGTAGAGGCTGCGGTTTCCAAGCTCGTCGCCCGTTCTCTGCAGGCGTCTGAGTTCGAGGATGTGGCGGCGACGAACGCCCGGATCGAAGAGGCGAGGGCGGCGGTGCCGCAGCAAATCGCAACGTTCCAGCAGGGCGAGACCATTGTTCTGGCAGGCGAGCTGATCGGGTCTATCGAGGCCAAGGCCATCGAAGATGTCCTCTCCAGGCAGTCCCAGGCTCCCGAGGACCTCGCCATCGCCGGCGTGTTGTTTGCAACCGTTGCGCTGTGCGCTCTCTATCTACGCCGCAACCGGCCGGTGCTCTGGAGCGAGCCAAAAAAGGTCGCTCTGTTCGGGATCCTCGTGGTCATGGCGGCGCTCGTCGCATTGAGTGTCGGAACGTTCGACGATCCCGACACCGCAATAGCGTTCGTGTTCCCCGGCGTTGCATTCGGCTTCCTGGCGGGTCTCTTGTTCGACACCCGCCTTGCGCTGCTGATAGCACTACCGGTGGCGGTCACCATGGGGATAGTGACAGGCAGCCTGCCGGTGACGCTCTATGCGGCAGCATCGGTGATCGCGCCGCTTCCTTTCATCTCAGACGTGAGCAGTCAACGGACACTTCGAACTGCGGTCGCGTACACGTCGGTGACGATGGTCCCGGTAGCCGCTGCGCTTGCCTTCCTGTTCCTGGACAACGAGCTCGTCGGCCAGGCCGCAGTCTTTGCGATGCTCGGTGGCGTGCTCGGAGGCATCGTCGGGCTCGGGGTTCTCCCGTTCTTCGGCAACCTGTTCGGCATCACGACGATGCTCACGCTCCTGGATCTCACCGACCGCAACCACCCCGCGCTGCGGTTGCTCGAAGAAAAGGCTCCCGGCACGTTCAACCACTCGATCCTGGTCGGAACACTGGCGTCGCGTGCGGCCAGGGCGATCGGTGCCAAACCGCTTCTGGCCGAGGCGCTGGCCTATTACCACGACCTCGGAAAGACCGAACATCCCAACCTGTTCATCGAGAACCAGTTCGGGGCATCCAATCCGCATCGATGGCTGCCGCCAGAAGAATCAGCGGCGCACATTCGGGCGCACGTGACCGACGGAGTGAGCCTTGCCCGCGAGTACCGGCTCCCTCCCGAGATCATCGAGGGCATTCGCCAGCATCACGGAACCAGCCTCATGCGGTACTTCTACCACAAGGCCGTGCAAGAACAGGGCACCGATGTCGTGTCAACCGACTACCGCCACGTGGGCCGCAAGCCGGTTGCCAAAGAGATGGCCATCTTGATGATGTGTGACTCGGTGGAGGCCGCAGCCAGAGCCATGGCATACCAGGATTCGCCGACGGCAGACGGTCTTCGAAAGATCGTCGAGGACGTGGTGAACGAGAAGCTGGAAGACGGTCAATTCGACGATTCGGATCTCACGTTCGGGGAGTTGAGTCGGGTCAAGGATGCGTTGCTCGAAGCGCTGGTGTCGCATTACCACCATCGGATCACCTACCCCAATTTTCCTGGGACCGACACCGTGGATGCCGAAGAGCTTTGAACGTCTTCGTCTCGGACGAGCAAGATGTCAACGTCAATGCCGCCGCACTCATCGCCATGGCAGAGCGGGTGCTTTTGGCGGAGTCCTTGCCGGAGGACACCCAGATGTCGATCATCCTGATCGATGAGGTTGCGAGCGAGCAGTACAACCAGCGCTTCATGCATCGCGAAGGTCCGACCGACGTCCTCGCCTTTCCGATCGACGAACGCACTCCAGGCGAGGTTTCGGCCCGCCCGCCGAATTCGCCTCCGATCAATCTCGGCGATATCTTCATTTGTCCGGCGGTTGTCACAAAACAAGCGATGGAACTCGGCGTGCCGCTCACGACGGAACTCGCCCTCATCGTCACCCACGGAATCCTGCATCTGCTCGGATGGCATCACGATGACGAGGAGGGTGCAGCCGCCATGGCTGACCGCGAACGCGAGCTCCTCGAGAGCGCCGGATTCGATCGCGTGTGATGGACCCGGGAGACGTATCCACCGGATCTTTCCGATCCGGCATTGTGCCTGTGGTGGGGCGGCCGAATGTGGGAAAGTCGACGATCGTCAACGCCCTCGTGGGCGAAAAGGTGACGATCACGGCTCCGCGTCCCCAGACAACCCGCAACTCGATTCGGGGAGTCGCCCACCGCCCGCACGGACAGATAGTCCTCGTGGACACACCCGGGCTCCATAAACCCCGTAACCAGCTTGGCGAACGACTGAACCGGCTTGTGACGGACAGCTTGCCAGACAGCGACGCCGTGGTATTCGTGGTGGATGCGACCGGGGCCGTTGGGCCAGGAGATCGGGCGGTTGCCGATCGCCTGGCTGACGCCGAAGTCATCGCGGTCGTCAACAAGATCGACATTGCCAAACCCCACGAGATCGCTGATCGGCTCACCGATCTCGCCCCTTACGACTTCGGGGCGTACGTTCCGGTGAGTGCCAGAACCGGAGACGGTATGGACGCGCTCGAAGACGAAATCATGAAGCGGCTTCCCGAAGGGCCTGCCTTCTTTCCAGCGAACATGATGACCGATCAGCCCGATCACTATCTGGCTGCCGAGCTTGTACGCGAGGGATACTTGCACCGGCTGCACGAAGAGCTACCTCATTCGGTGGCGGTTGTCGTCGAGGAGATAGAAGAGCGAGATAACGGCGCGTTGTTCATTTCCGCGGTTGTGTACGTCGAACGCGATTCACAAAAAGGCATGGTGATCGGCAAGGGTGGGAGCCTGGTCAAGGCCGTTGGTGCGCGCGCCAGACCGGAGATCGAGAAGCTGTTTGGTGCCCCCGTATATCTCGACCTCCGGGTCAAAGTCGAAAAGGACTGGCAGCGGCGGCCAGAGTTGATCAACCGTCTTCTGCCCATCGACGACTAGGCGAAGCGAACAATCTCAGAGGAGCTTGCGGTCTGCTGCCCAACGGGTGAGCTCGTTGCGATTGGAGAGCTGGAGTTTTCTGAGCACTCTGGACACATGCGTCTCCACGGTCTTGACCGAGATGAAGAGAACTTCTCCCACCTCCCTATAGGTGTACCCACGGGCGATGTGGCGCATCACCTCCTGCTCTCTGTCTGTGAGGAGATCGAGTTCCGGGTCGACGTCAGCGATATCGATGTCGGTGAACGTATCGAGCACATACCCGGCGAGCTTCGGCGAAAAGACGGCATCTCCATTGTGAACCCGATTGATCGCCTCCACCAGTTCGTCGGTTGCGATGGTTTTCGTCACATACCCCCGCGCCCCGGTTCGGATCAGGGCAATGACGTCCTCGGGGGCGTCCGAGGTCGAGAGTGCCAGGAAGGCGACGTCGGGGTTTGTTTCCAACACCTTCTTGACGACACGGCGCCCGCCCCCTCCCGGCATGTGAACGTCGACGAGGACTACGTCGGGGTTTCGTTCGAGAATCATCTCGATGGCCGCGTCGACGTCGTCGGCGTCTCCTATCAGGTCCACATGCTCGTCCAGTTCGGACCGCACCCCGGCTCGAAACAGCCCGTGGTCGTCTACGACGAACACCCGGATGCTCATACGGGATCCTGCGGGACGTGCATCGACAGCTCCAATTCGGTTCCAACACCTGCGCCGCTGTGAAACTCGGCAGACCCACCGTAGCGTTCCATCCGACCGATGATGGATTCGGTGATTCCTTTTCTGTCGGATCCGATCGCTTTGATGTCGAATCCCGGCCCGCGGTCGCGCACATAGACGTGCACCCGCTGATTGCGGATCTCGGAGAACAGGTCGACGCGATCCTGGCCGCTGTGCTTGGCAGAGTTGATCAATCCCTCCTTCGCCGCTGCCACCAGGGCCTCCAGGGCCGATGTCATGGGAGCGTCACCCACGGTGACAACCTCGACGCCGACGTTGTACGAATCTTCTATGTCCTCGGCTACCTTTCGTATGGCCGAGCCGAGTGTGCCTTCGACGCGTCTATCAACGCCGAAGAGCTGGTCGCGCAAGACGCGTTCCTGGCGCCTTGCCAACGAGTTGACCGTCTCGGGTTCGTGTGCGTTCCGTTGTATCAACGCGAGCGTCTGCAAAACGGAATCGTGGACCCGCGAGGCGATCTCTGCGCGCTCATCCGCTCGTACGCGGGCGGCTCGCTCCTCGCGTAACGCCTTTTCGGCTCGCCGTCTCGCTCGATCGCTTCGCTCGAAGACCTGCTGTCCCCATCCCGCAACCACTGCGGCAACAACATAGATCAACGATGTAGTGACCTTGCCTGCGAATTCGTATTCGCCGCTGAGAGCGATCACGACGCCGGCCGCAACAGCAGCCACGAGACCTCCGGAGATCCCACCGACGTAGCCCCAGAGCACGACCGAGGCAATCGGATAGCCTGCTGCGTAGTTCACGCCATCGGCGGCATCAAAGAGCGGGGCGATCAGGGTGGTGAGACCGATGGCGAGATCGGTGAGCATCCAGCGCATCGTCGCAAGCGTTTCCGGTCGATTGCGAGCTGTGCGCCACGTGACGAAAGCGAACGCCCACGCGAGCGCGATAATGGAAAGCACGATTCCGGTCGCCGGGGGTGGCCGGTCGTTCTGGAGGGCAAACAAGGCGAGCACGGTCAGCCAGAGCGCGGTGATGAATCGGAACCCACCGAAAATGCGTGCCAGCGTCCTGTCCGTTTCAAGTCGTTCGCTCATGGCGCAATTATCGTCGCATCGACAGTGAACTGTCTCAGTTCGGGAGTAGCGTTGCCGTTATGGGTTTGAAGAAAGACCACGGCATCGTGTTACGGGGATACCCCTTTGGCGAGGCCGACCGGGTGGTGGTGATCCTGTCGCCCAATCATGGAAAGCTCCGGACCGTCGCCAAGGGAGTCCGCAAGACCAGGTCCCGTTTCGGCGGTCGGTTGGAGCCTTTCACCCACGTAGAGGTAGGACTGTATGAAGGTCGCAACCTCGACACCATCACGTCGGTATCTGTCATCGAGGCATTCCCGAGGTTGCGAGAGAATCTGGACACCGTTGTGAAGGGCGGCACGATTCTGGAAGCCGCAGACGCCATCGCGGTGGAAGGCGAAGGTGCCCATCGTCTTTTCCTGCTCATGCAGCGTGGACTCCGGGCGCTCGACAGGGGTCAGGATCATCCAGACCTGATCGCCGCGTATTTGTTGAAGGTCGCAGAGGTCGTTGGCGTTGCACCCTCGTTTCGCCATTGCGCCTCCTGCGGAACGCCGGGCGACCACGCTCTCTTTTCATTTCCGGCAGGGGGAGTGCTGTGTGGTGCGTGCGGTATCACCGGCGCAGCTCGACTCCGTGCAGGCGTTGCGTCCTATCTGGCCGATTTGGCCGGATCCGATTTCACAGCCATGCCGGAGCACAACGCCTCCTTTTCGGGTGAGGCAATGGGGATCACGAGGCGGTTCGTCGAGTATCACCTCGATCGCCAGCTGCGCAGTCTCACCCTGCTCGAAGAGTGATGCTCGATCCGGACCGGATCCCACGCCATATCGCCATCATCATGGACGGCAATGGCCGGTGGGCGAATCAGCGTGACCTTCCTCGAACGGCCGGACACGTCGCAGGCGAGACCACGTTGTTTGACACCATCGAGCGGGTGAGTGATCTGGGCGTTGCCTGGCTGACGGTCTACGCCTTCTCTACCGAGAACTGGTCGCGCTCCGAGGAGGAGGTGGCATTTCTCATGGCCTTCAACGAGAGCCTGCTGGTGCGGCACCGCGATCAAGTGGCCGAGCGGGGTGTTCGGATTCATTTCATGGGCCTGGTCGACGACGAGCGGATTCCGGCGAACGTTCGTCGCCAGATGCGCGAATCCGAAGAGATCACTGCAGACAACGAGGGTATGCGTCTGGTGTTTGCGTTCAACTACGGGGGACGGGCCGATATCGTCCAGGCAGTCCGCACGATCGCCCGGCGAGTCGAGGAGGGTTCGCTCGGTGCCGACGACGTCGATGAGGAAACGGTCGCCGGCTCGCTCATGCTTCCGGATTTGCCCGACCCAGAGCTCGTGATCCGCACCAGCGGGGAGCAGCGGCTGTCCAATTTTCTCACGTGGCAATCGGCCTACTCAGAGCTGGTATTCACCGATGTCCTGTGGCCGGATTTCGACGAACGTGCTTTGCACGATTGTCTCGTCGAATTCCAGGGGCGGAATCGTCGGTTCGGGTCAGCGGCCGACGAGTAACCTCCGGCCACTCATGACTACTGCGTCGCCCGAATCCCCGAGCCTCGAGACCATCGTCAACCTCGCCAAGCGACGTGGGTTCGTATTTCCGGCCTCGGAGATCTACGGCGGTCTCCGCTCCTCCTGGGACTACGGACCTCTCGGTGCCGAGCTGCTCCGCAATATCAAAGACGAGTGGTGGAATTCGATGGTCCGGTCGCGAGACGATGTCGTCGGCCTCGATTCGGCGATCATTCAAGAGCGACAGGTGTGGCAAGCATCCGGTCACGAGGAGTCTTTTTCGGATCCGCTCGTCGAGTGTTCTCACTGCAACAAGCGCCATCGGTTGGACAAATTGAAAGACCCGAACACATGTCCCGATTGCGGATCGAAAGGTACGTTCGGTGAGGCTCGCGAGTTCAACCTGATGCTTCAGACGTATCTAGGCCCGGTCGCTGACGCAGCGGCCCTTGCTTATCTGCGCCCGGAGACGGCGCAGGGCATCTTCATCAACTACGAAAACGTCCGGCGGACCATGCGCTTGAAGCTGCCATTCGGTATCGCGCAGATCGGGAAGTCGTTTCGGAACGAAATAACACCCGGACAGTTCATTTTCCGAACTCGAGAATTCGAACAGATGGAAATGGAGTTCTTCTGTCGGCCGGAAGAAGCCCGGCAGTGGCACGAGTACTGGCTCGAAAACCGGCTGCAGTGGTATCTCGATCTGGGGATGAACCCGGACAACATCCGGCTTCGACCCCACGACCCCGAAGAGCTGGCGCATTACGCGGCCGCCACCAGCGACGTTGACTTCAAGTACCCGTGGGGGTGGGACGAGTTGGAAGGTATTGCCAACCGCACGGACTTCGATCTCAAGGCACATTCGGAGTTGAGTGGCCAGGACCTTCGCTACTTCGATCCGGCAGCCAACGAGCGTTTCTACCCGTACGTGATCGAGCCGGCGGCCGGTGCTACGAGGGCAGCGCTCGCGTTCATGTTCGATGCCTATCACGAGGAAGAGGTTCGGGGAGAAAAGCGTGTCGTGATGCGATTCCATCCCAAATTGGCGCCCATCAAGGTTGCCGTGCTGCCGCTGTCCAAAAAGGATGAGCTGCTGCCCGATACCGAGGCCGTGGCCGGAGCACTTCGAACCAGGCACAACATCGAGGTTGACGTCACCCAGTCGATAGGAAAGCGCTACCGGCGCCAGGATGAGATCGGAACCCCGTACGCCGTCACCATCGATTTCGACACGTTGGAGGATCGGGCAGTGACGGTTCGAGACCGGGATTCGATGGAACAGGAACGGGTCGCCATCGATCAGATCGCCGACTACCTCGACGCCCGGCTCAGCATCCCACCGCTCTGACCCGGGTGGCCGCGCGAAGTGCGAAAAAGCGCTATGATGTCCGGCGGTCGCGAAACCGCGACCTTTCAAAACGTTGACAAACTGGTTATCGCAACCTGGTTATTGCAACCGTTCAACAATTCTGGATCAGAACTGAGGAGGATCCGACTCATGCGCAGATTAATTGCGTTGCTACTTGCGCTTGCGCTGGTAGCTGCCGCGTGCGGTGGAGGCACCACCGACGACGAGACGTCCACTACGGCCGCTCCCGGCACAGAAGAAACAACGACAACCGAAGCCATGGAAGAAGAGCCCATGGAAGAAGAGCCCATGGAAGACGTTTCGCTCGAAGGCACGACCGTTACCGTCTTCTCGTCAGAGGACGGCGTTGACGAGGCAACGGGCATTCAGCGAGCACTCGATGTCTTTGCAGAGGAAAACGGTATGTCGATCACCCACACCGGTGCTCGCGACTTTTCGGACCAGATAAACGCGCAGGCGGTTGGCGGCAACCCGCCCGACATCGCCATGTTCCCACAGCCTGGCAAGGTGCTCGACTTTGCGGCGCAGGGATTCTTGCTTCCGCTGTCTGCCGAAGTCGATGCTGCGGTTCGGCCGCAGTGGCCGGCCGGCACGCTCGAGACGTACTCCTATGAAGGTGACGCCTACGCGGTGCAGGTCAAGACCGACTACAAGTCCATCGTGTGGTACAACACCCAGGTGTTCGAAGATGGTGGGTACGAGATACCGACGACTCTCGACGAACTCGTTGCTCTCAGTAATACGATGATCGCAGACGGCCAGACTCCGTGGTGCATCGGCATCGAGTCCGGCCCCGCAACCGGTTGGGTCTTCACGGACTGGATGGAAGACATGCTGCTCCGGGTTGAAGGACCCGAGGCGTACGACCAGTGGACCTCGAACGAACTCAAGTTCGATGATCCGCGCGTCATCGCGATCGGCAATACGATTCTGGATATCTGGAACGCGCCCGGCAACACCTATGCGGCCGGTGGCTCGATTGCGGCCACGGCGCACAGCGCCGACAATGGTCAACCGCTGGCCGACGACACCTGCGCAATGGTCCGCCAGGCTTCGTTCTTCGCGGCGTTCCTGCCTGAAGGTACCCCGGTTGGAGAAGATGGACAGGTCAACACCTTCTACTTCCCGAACGTCGATACCAATTCGAAGCCGGTGCTCACCGCCGGCAACGCAGCCGCCGCGTTCCGCGACGCTCCGGAGGTTTGGGCAGTCATGGAATATCTCGGCTCCGCGAGGTACGCCGAGGAACGGCAAAAGGCGCAGAGGGAAATCAAGGGCGGAGACGCTTCTGGCTTCCTGACGGCGAACACCGAGGTCGACCTCAGCCTTTGGAACGATCTCGAGGCATCGTTCATTCGTGAGTTGGCAACGGCCGATCCGGCCCGCTTCGACGGTGCCGACCTCATGCCCGCCGCAGTTGGCTCAGGAGCCTTCTGGACCGAAGGTACGAGCGCCGTGAATGGCGACAAGACGGTGGAGGAGGCCTTCGCAGCCATCCAGGCGGCCTGGCCGAGCTAGCACCCTTTTCTTACCCGTAGACACGAAACCGGCCTGCATCGCAGGCCGGTTTCGTCTATCTTGGGGAACCGGCGAAAGGAGAGGTGCGGATGAATCGACTCACGATAACGATCCTCGGAATCGTGGGTGCGGTCGGTATCAGCGGACTCGTTTTCGTCGGCATCAACAAGCTTTTCGACCTGACGCAGAGCCGATATCCCGTGTTCAGCACCCTGATCGGTGCAATTTCGTCCGGGATCGTTTTCGGTTTGCTGTGGGGAAATCGCATGTTGTCCTCACCAGAGCTGGTCACCCTGGTAGCCGCAGTGATCGGCGGAGTTGTCGGTTTCGCGCTCGGAAATGTGGAAGCTCGAACAACCAGGCTCGCCATCGGTTTAGGCGGTGGTGCTGCCCTTGGATTGTTGGCCGGGCTGACGGTGGTCGAATCGATCTTGCCCGCCCTCGATCCGATTGCCATCGTGGTGGGTCTGGTGATCGGAGCCGGCCTCGGCACCGGTGTCTGGTTGCTCGGAGGGCGGAATGGCGACCCGACGAGGAGCGTGCTCCTTGGTGCAGCCCTTGGATGGCTGTTTGGAGCGTGGCTGGCAGCCGATTTCGAAGGTTCGAGGACCGAAGCGATCATCGTGACCCTGGTTCTCGGGGTTCTTGTCGGCGCAGCGATCGGAAGGCGGCCCCGGCCCGATCAGATAGGGCGAGCCGAAATCGCCTTGTCCAGCCGCAAATACATCTTCTTGACCCCGGCTTTGCTCTTCGTTGCCGCTGCCCTCGTCATTCCGCTCGGTCGTACGATCTGGCTCGGTTTCCTGACCGGCAATCCGAATGACCTTCAATGGAACGGGTTGGAGAATTACGGCAACTTGTTTTCTGATCCCGACATCATCGATTTCAGCGGTTTCACCGGGATGTTCTCGTCTGGCCTCTTTTGGATGGCCATCGTCCTGGTTGCCGGTGGTCTCCTCGTCGGACGTATGGTGGGTCGCCGTCTCGGTGATTCGTTCGAATTCAGTCCGGGAGCGTTGAGCCTGATGGCAGGCGGAGCAGCGCTCTTCGGGTTCGCGTTGTTCGTCAATATCCGGGGGACCATTTCCAACAACCTGTGGTGGATCTTTTCGATCATCCTGTTCGCCGTGTCGCTCGGCCTGGCCGTCGCTGTCCTGGCCGACCGCGCCAGGGGTGAGAACATCGCCAAATCCTTGATCTTTTTGCCGATGGCCATCAGCTTCGTCGGGGCGTCGGTGATCTGGCGTCTGATCTATGTGGCCCGTCCTGCCCAGGATCAACAAACCGGTGTGTTCAACACGTTGTGGGTCAACATCGGAAAATGGAGTAATTCGACCACGGCCACCGTTGTCATTGCAGCGGTGTTGGGGCTCATCATCCTTGGGCTTCTCTACCTGGCATGGCGCGGATGGCTGGCCGGGTCGCAAGCGATCGTGGGTAGCTCACTGGGCGTGAGCCTGATCATGGCCTGGCTCATCTATCGGTTCGTCGGTCCGGGCATTGGTGGATTCGTCGTAAACGAGGCCACCGGAACCGTTATCCCCGATCCGGTGCTGTTCATCAGCGGGAATCCACCCTGGAACAACTTCTGGATGATGGTCGTGTTCATCTGGATTCAAACCGGCTTTGCCATGGTGATCTTCTCGGCCGCCATCAAAGCCGTCCCCGAGGATTTGCTGGAAGCTGCCAGGATCGACGGGGCAACCGAATCCCAGAGTTTCTGGCGGGTGACGGTGCCACAGATATTTCCGACAATCGGTGTGGTGGTCACGACACTCATAGTGACCGTGTTGAAAGTCTTCGATATCCCCAAGGTCATGACAAACGGAAACTTCGGTACGCAGGTGCTGGCAAACGAGATGTGGGAGAAAGCCTTCACCCAGCTCGATTTCGGACTCGGGTCGGCGGTGGCTGTCGTGTTGTTCATCGGTGTGTTACCTGTCATGTTCTTCAATATCCGAAGGATGCAGAAAGAGAGGCTGGGATGACCACCACTGCGGAACCCACCGCCCCGGAGGCGGTTGATGGCGGCCCTCTGGCGAAGCTGACTGCCAGGCGGCCTCTCGGAAAGCGCATCTACGGATTCCTCCGCTCGTTCCCCACGTGGCTTCTGTGGATACTCGTGGTGATCTGGACGATCCCCACCTTCAGCCTGTTCGTCAACTCATTCCGAACCCGCGACGCTCAGAGATCCAGTGGCTTCTGGAATGCGTTGTCGGACGAGACGTTTCCGACGCTCGACAACTATCGAGAAGTGTTGTTTCCCGACGTCGGAGCAGGGCTCGGCAACGCACTGCTCAACTCTGCGGCGATTGCGATCGTAGCGACGATCATCCCGATCGCCATTGCTGCGTTTGCGGCCTATGCGTTCGCCTGGATCGATTTCCGAGGACGCGAGTGGCTGTTCATCGGAACCGTGGCCCTCCTCGCCATTCCCACCCAGGTTTCGCTGATTCCGCTCTTGTCGGCCTACTCCAACGGAGTGAAGCTGACGCTGCCGTTCGTCGAACGCACGATCACCCTCTTTCCGGATCTCGGGTTATCGGGCCAGATTCCGGCGGTCTGGCTCACCCATACCGGTTTCGCGCTGCCGTTTGCCATCTTCCTCTTGCACAATTACATCGCCGGCCTGCCCAAGGATCTCTTCGAATCGGCGGCAATCGATGGCGCGGACCACTTCAAGGTCTTCTGGCGCCTGGTGCTGCCCCTTTCGGTGCCGGTCCTGGCCGCGTTCGCAATTTTTCAGTTCTTGTGGACCTGGAACGACTATCTCATCGCGCTGACGATGATCGGGGGCAATCGCGAAGCCCTTCCTGCAACCATCGTTGTGGCATCTCTGGCAGGCGAGTTCGGGGCCAGGGAGCACCTCCTCACTGCAGGCGCGTTTGTCATTACCCTCGTGCCGCTGCTGGTATTTTTCGCGCTCCAGCGGTTCTTTGTGCGAGGCATCACCGCCGGCTCGGTCAAATAGTCAGAGCACCTCGCTCATCTGAACAATTCGCCCTTCGGCGATGGCCGTGTGAGCGGCGATCCCCATCGCAACCGAGAGCAGCCCGTCTTCGACGGTGACTGCGGCGGAGGATCCCGATCTGATGGCATCGAGGAACTCCAGGTGTTCGATGTAGCTCGCACCGTGGTGGCCACCCTCCCACAAGATTCGTTCATCAGTCACTTCGACTTCGTCGACGGTCGAACGAGCGCGATTGCCAAGGCGAATGAGCTGGCGGGGATCTGCGCCACTCAGTGCCGCGCCAGGCGTGAAAGCTTCGATCTTGCCCAGGTTTCCAACGGCCACGATCTCTTCCTGATGCGTGGTGGCCTCCGCGTACATGCACAGATCGAGCGTCGCCCGAGCTCCGTTGTCGAATTCGAAGATCACGAACGCGGCGTCGATGATGTCGGGTACCTCACCGTTGTACTTCTCGTCGAGATGATTGAAATCCTGGCCACCGCTCGCCATGACGCGGACCGGTTTGGCGCCGGTGATCAGATTCATGAGGTCGAAAAAGTGACAGCATTTTTCTACGAGCGTGCCGCCGGTGTTTCGGTTGAAGCGGTTCCAGTCGCCGACCTTGAGCATGAACGGAAACCGGTGCTCACGGATGGCCAGATGACGCAGCACGCCGATCGTGCCGTTTCGCACCTCGGTGATGAGCCGGGCGGCGGCGGGCATGTAGCGGTATTCGAGCGCGACCCATACAACCCCATCGTGGCCCTCGGCCGCTTTCAGGATGCGTCGTCCGTCTGCAATGGTGGTGGCCAGTGGTTTCTCGAGCATGACGTGCAAACCGGCAACCGCCAGTGCGTCTTCCATGACATCGGCATGAGTCATGTTGGGGGTGGCGATCACGACCGCATCGAGGAGACCAGACGAAAGGAGTTCCCGGTAGTCGGCGAATGCCACGACGTCACCGGCCGCCGCATCTCTGGCCTGCTTCAGGGAACTCTCCCATGGATCAGCGATCGCCACGACTTCGGCGCCGTCGATGTGGTTGATGTTGTGAATGTGTTCGACGCCCATCATTCCGGAGCCGATGATGCCGTACCTCACAGTATCCAACGCGTTCCTTTCGCACCGTTGTCGTGAGGTTATCGCTTCCCTGTCCAGGTGCACGGCCTTGGTTCAGGCAGTCTCATCGAGTTCACGACAGATCATCATTAGCGCGCCGGGGACGGTGCGCCATCGGTATAACATATTCATCGATCTGCATATGTTCAGGTTCGGTCCGGTACCTGGATACCTGGTGACCGAGTGCAACGAGAAGGAGGCGTGTGCGGTACGGATTCGTGATCGATCAGGACGGCTGCATCGGCTGCCACGCGTGCACCGTCGCCTGCAAAACCGAACACGAAGTGCCGCTAGGCGTCAACCGCACATGGGTCAAGTATGTCGAGAAGGGCGAATGGCCGGACACCAAGCGCTTCTTCTCGGTCATGCGCTGCAACCATTGCACGGATGCTCCGTGCGTTGCAATCTGTCCGACATCCGCCCTCTTCAAACGCAAAGACGGCATCGTCGATTTCGATACGGACCGTTGCATCGGGTGTAAGAGTTGTATGCAGGCCTGCCCGTACGACGCGCTCTACATCGATCCGGGTGAGAACACCGCCCAGAAGTGCAATTACTGCACGCACCGGGTGGAAGTAGGGATCGAGCCGGCTTGCGTAGTCGTTTGTCCCGAGCACGCCATCATCGCCGGCGACCTCGACGACCCCAATTCTCGCATCAGCCAGATCGTCGCCACGGAGCAGGTGTTCGTGCGCGCTCCGGAGCAGGGGACCAACCCCAACCTCTTCTATATGGGGGTGGAGGCTGCCAACATCGACCCCCTCGGCTCGGAACCGCTCACCGATGGCGGGATCTGGCGCGATCCAACCGAATCATTGCAGTCGTGGCTGACGGTCGATTTGACCCCCCAGGTTCCGCCGACCGGTCCAATCGGAAACCTGGGCGTTGTGGATTCGGCTCCGACCGCCCCGCCTCCGGTCGATTTCGGCAAGCGCGGCACCCCTCCTCGCGTCGTTTACAACACCGAGCACCCGATGCCATGGGGGTGGAGGGTGTCGAGCTATTTCCTGACGAAGGGAATTGCGGCCGGTATCGCCATCGCGGCTCTGGTTGCCATCCTCTCCGGTGCCCAAACCGACAGTGGTTGGATGCGGTGGGGCGCTCCACTCTTCGGGGGGTTGTTGCTGCTTGCCACCGGGGTTCTGCTCGTGTGGGACCTCAAGCGCCCCGATCGCTTCTTCTACCTGATCACCAAAGGAAATCCCGGTTCATGGTTGGTGCGGGGTGCCTACATCCTCGGACTCTTTGCAGCTGCGATGGCGGTGTGGTTCCTCGGTGGAGTGTTCGGGGCGGGAGATGGTTTCATCCAGACCATGGCATGGATCGGTGCGATAGTCGGGGTGGCCGTTGCCGGATATACGGCCTTTCTGTTCGGCCAGGCCGAGGCCAGAGACCTCTGGCAAAGCCCCATCCTGTTGTGGCACATGGTGGCCGGAGCCCTGGCTGCGGGCGGTGGCTTCAGTTACCTCGCAACGCTTTTCTTCGACGTGGGCGAGGACGCGGAGCGAGGATTCGGGATCACGCTGGTTGCCGGAGCTATCGCCCTCGGCCTCGTAGCTGTGGCCGAGTTGACCCAACGTCATCCCACCCGCAACATCGCCGACGCCATGCATCACATGACCAAAGGCAAGTTCGCAACGCAATGGTGGGTTGGCGGACAGCTGGTTGGTGTCGCCGTCCCTATCGTGCTGGGCGTCATCGCTCTCCTGACCGGCGAGCCGATATGGGGCGTGCTTGGCGGCTTAGCCGCCATGGCAGGCATCTGGTTCGCAGACGATGCGTTCGTCAAAGCCGGTCAATCGGTTCCGCTGTCCTAGGAGGATTGAGACATGACTGATATCCCACGCCTGACACCGGGAAGCGGACTGACCGACTACCCGCCACCTGACCGTTGGGACGACTGGGAGGAATACGACGCCCGGGCGTGGCCCGACAAGGTCAAGCACGAATACCGCCTGGTGCCTACTACCTGCTTCAACTGCGAGTCGGCGTGTGGACTCCTGGCCTATGTCGACAAGGAGTCTGGCGAGATCCGCAAATTCGAAGGCAATCCCGCTCATCCCGGTTCGCGAGGACGCAACTGCGCCAAAGGCCCGGCCACGATCAACCAGGTTTATGATCCCGAGCGCATCCTGTATCCGATGAAGCGGGTCGGAGACCGGGGGAGCGGACAATGGGAGCGTGTCACCTGGGAGGCAGCCCTCACAGACATCGGCAGTCGCATGGGTACCGCGATTCGAGAGGGCCGCAACAACGAGATCATGTATCACGTCGGCCGCCCCGGGGAAGACGGATTCATGGATAGGACCCTCAAAGCCTGGGGGGTAGACGGGCACAATTCCCATACCAACATCTGTTCGAGTGGTGCCCGGACCGGGTACGCGATGTGGATGGGCCACGACCGGCCCTCGGCCGACTTCGCCAATGCCAGGTTCATTCTCTTGCTGAGCAGCCACCTCGAGACCGGGCACTACTTCAACCCCCATGCCCAGCGCATCATCGAGGCCAAACGGGCGGGCGCCAAGCTCGCCACGGTCGATCCGCGTTTGTCGAACACGGCCTCGATGTCCGATTACTGGCTGTCGCCGTGGCCTGGTACGGAGCCGGCACTGTTGCTCGCCATCGCCCGCCAGCTGCTCGAGTGGGACGCCGTGGATCACGACTTCATGCGTAGCTGGGTCAACTGGGAGGAATCGTTGAGACTCCGATATCCGGATCGACCGGTGATGTACGAGTCCTGGATCGAGGCGATGAAGGACGAGTACAAGAACTACACCATCGAATTCGCCGCCGAAGAAACCGGGGTCGATGTTCACCGGATCATGGCGGTTGCGACGGGAATCGCCGACGCCGGATCGCGATTCGCGTCTCATACGTGGCGGGGTGCCAACTCCGGGAATCTCGGAGGCTGGCAGACCGCTCGTTGTCTCTGGTTCCTACAAGTGCTCACCGGTTCGGTCGGAACCAGAGGTGGGACGTCACCGAGCTCGTGGGCCAAGTTCAAGCCGCCACACTGGAACACCCCGCCGCCCCACAGCGAATGGAATGAGCTGCTGTGGCCGATCGAATACCCGTTCGCGCACCATGAGCTGAGTTTCTTGCTCCCGTATTTTCTCAAAGAAGGTCGCGGGAAGCTCGACGTGTACTTCAGCCGCGTATACAACCCGGTGTGGACCAACCCGGATGGGTTTTCCTGGATCGAAGCTCTGACTGACGAGAGCAAGGTCGGGATGCATGTCGCCCTCACGCCGACCTGGTCTGAGACAGCCTGGTATGCCGACTACGTGCTGCCGATGGGAGTGTCGGCCGAGCGGCACGACACCCATTCCTACGAAACCCACGCAGGTCAGTGGCTTGGGTTTCGTCAACCAGTGCTGAGGACAGCAGGCGAGCGCGACGGCAAGACCTATGACCGGACGTACGAGGCCAATCCGGGAGAGGTCTGGGAGGAAACCGAGTTCTGGATAGATCTGTCGTGGCGAGTCGATCCCGATGGCAGCCTCGGCATTCGCAAATGGTTCGAGTCGCCAAATGATCCGACCCGACCGGTGAACGTGGATGAGTACTACGGCTGGATGTTCGACAATTCAGTGCCCGGACTTCCCGAAAAGGCGTCGGCTGAGAACATGACCCCTCTCCAGTACATGCGCAAGTACGGGGCGGTCGAGGTATCCACAGATCTCTACGAGGTGCACAAGCGCCCCAGGGCCGGCGGCGTGTTGGTCGACGGAGTCGAGGTCACTGGATTCGGGTCACCGTCCAAGAAGCTCGAGTGGCATTCGGAGACAATGAGCAGCTGGGGGTGGCGTGACGAGTCGATACCCACCTATATCAAGACCCATGTGTACTGGCGTGACATGGACATGGCAGGCAACGAGCGCATTCTGCTGCCGATTTTTCGATTGCCGACGTTGATCCACACCCGGTCCGGCAACGCCAAGTACCTCTACGAAATCAGCCACGGTCATCCCCTCTGGATGAACCCGCGCGACGCCGACGCTCTCGGGTTTGAAACCGGCGACATGGTTCGCATCACCACCGATTCCGGGTACTTCGTGATGCGCGCCTGGCGTACCGAGGGGATCCGGCCAGGAGTGGTGGCCGCTTCCCATCACCTTGGACGGTGGCGACAAGAGGACACGAGCGGCAACGAACGCTGGTCTTCTGCTCTCGTCGACGTCGATGATCTCGGTGAGGGAAAGTGGCGACTGCGTCAGTTGAAGGGTATCGAGCCGTTCACGTCGGACGATCCCGATTCGGAACGCATCTGGTGGAAAGACGCCGGTGTCAACCAGAACCTGGCGTTTCCGCCCCATCCCGATCCCATCTCGGGCATGCATGCCTGGCACCAGCGAGTCCGGCTGGCTCCGGCGGCCGCAGGCGACCGTTATGGCGACGTGGTGGTTGATACCAACAAGAGCTACGAGGTGTACAAGCGTTGGTTGGAGATGACCAGGCCAGGACCGGGACCCGATGGCACCCGTCGTCCCATGTGGCTCAACCGGCCCGTCAAGCCCACTCCCGATGCCTATCGATTCGACCGATAACTCGCCGGCGGCCTCGGCCGCAGAATCCGAATTGGAGCGGTGGGAACTGATCATCGATGGTGCATGGTCTGTTACCGAGCACGATGTGGTTGTCCACTTCGATCCGGCGGAAGATCTCGCGCGCCGGGTACGCAGCTGGAACTATGAGCTGCCCTCTGCCGGTCTCGCCGATCTGGCGATCTTCGGTGCGGCTCTGGCACAGGCGGAAGCCGATGCCTGGTATCACGACGAGGGGCACGTGGCCACCCGTGCATTGGAGGATCGGCGTTTCTTGTTGGGGGATCGTGTGTTGCATTGGTCGGTTCCGTGGCTGGCGGAACAGCAGAGCGATCGGGCGATCGAGGCTATGGCAACGCTCCTCATGCTCGGCGAGGAACACCGTCCAGCCCCATTGCTCTCAGGAGACGAGGGCCTCTTTCCTCCTGGTGAAGACAGCTATGGACCGTTCGACCAACGCCCGCTCGATTCCGTCTGGTGCGGAGCCTGGATTCCCAATGGGGCCGATCCCGAGCAGCACCTGGCAGTGGCCAAAGAACGCTGGGACCACTTCGTGCGTGCATACCCGGGTTCAGCTCGCTTCTGGCACGACCTCGCGAGACGCTGCGGCGAAGGCGCCAGGCGGCCCGCTTGAATCTCTCACCACAGGGCCAGTCGTGGATCGCGCCCTCAGGCCGGGTCTCCTGCAAGGAACCTCTCTCCGTCCTCTCGAAAAAGTGCCCCGAGGAGTTTTCCCTGAGGAGTGGTGACGATCACCAAGCGGGTACCGCGTGTGGTCATGCGGTCGATGAGCGGTTGCAGCGGCTCGTCGGGGCGGACGGTTGTTGGTCCGGTTTCCATCACGGATTCGACCGGGGTGTCCCCGGGGTTGTCCCAGGCTTTTCCGCGGAGTCGCCCTACCACGATCCCATCGCAGTCCAGCACGATGCACTCGTCCCAATCTTGTCGCACACCATCCCGAGCTTCGCCGATGGTGACGCGTACATGGCAGGTCGGGGGGTCAGGTCGTGTGGCGTCAGCTACTGCCGGTTCATCAGATGGAGAGCCCTCGACCGGGAGTCCGGCCGCCTTCCAGTCTGCTATTCCTGCGGTGTAGTCATATACCTCTGTGAATCCGAACGCTTCGAGCCGGCACGCGGCTCGTGGAGACATGTCTCACAAACCGTCGTGTCAGTAGACCACCACCGGTTTGTCACGCTGCAATCGCGAGGCGGTATCGCGGTTGAGCTGGCGAAGGGGAATGCTCGATGCGCCCGGAATATGGGACTCCGTGTATTCAGCCTCCGGGAGCACGTCAACGACCTGGGCTCCGGCTTCGATGAGCTGCAAGAGCGTGTCGCGATCGATGTTGGTAACCATGGATGATCCTTTCTACGAACGGTACGTCGACGGAAACCTCGTCTGGAAGTCGATGACGCCGACCCAATCAGGCCTGACGGCAATTCTTGCCATGTCGGACTTGGTAGCGGTCATGTGCTCGGCAAATCGCTGGCCCGCTTCCGGTCCAAGATAACGCAGCGCCGCTGTGATGTATTCAGGCACCACTCCGGAGACGACGGTGACCCCGGCCAGGCCTCTGATCGACAGCATCTGATACGGAGCAGACTCGCTATCGATGGAGATCGCCACCCGCTGATCTGCCTGGAGCGCTCTCACTTTCAGCGAGAGCGTGTCGGCGCCGAAGACGATCTCAGATCCTGCCCAATGGAACCACATCGGACTCACCCGCGGCGATCCGTCTGTGCCCAGGTAGCCGACCCGGGCCGGGATGGCTGATGAAAGCAGATTCTGCGCCACCGGATGATCGAGAAGTCGCAGGTCGCCTTGCGGAAGAGTGTCGAGCGTCATGGTCTTTCAGGCGATTCGGGTCGAAGCGCCGAGCCCGGCTCGGTACGAGTCGATTGCCGCCGAGAGATAGTCCATCCGGTCTTGTGCCAATCCGTAGTAGTTCCACTTCGTGCGTTTTTCCCGGGTCAACAGCCCCGCATCGAGCATTACCTTCAGGTGGTAACTCACGGTGCTCTGGCTGAGCGGCAAGTGACGCTCAACGTCGACAACACACACAGGCTCGCCCGCGGTGGAAATCAAATGCATGATCGCCACCCGGTAAGGATCTCCAAGGGCGTTGAAGCCCCTGGCGAGGTCTTCGGCCCGCATCTCATCGATTGGCTCTGCGTTGAGGGCCACACAGCACGATTCGACGGTATCGCATTCACATCTGATCTGGTTCAGCTTCGACACGGGCTGCTCCTTGTTGTTCCGGGGTTGGTTCCGGTCGCTGTCGTCTCCGGGAATAATATATCGAAATAATTCGATATATTATTCCCTGAGATAGGGAGAAAGATGAACGAGTCGGATCAGGCTTCGCACGAGACGGGAGATGATGTTCCAGAGGTATTGGAGACAATCGCGTCGCTCGAGATGGCGAATGTGACGGTTCGCGTGAGGAGGGCGGCTTTCAACATGCTGCTGGAGTCCCGCAAACCAGTTGATGTCGCTCACATTGCGAAGGTATCCGGACTCGAGGTGGGGACTGTGGTTTCCGTATTGGACGAGACCTCTGGCAGGGTCGAGAGAGACGATGAGGGTCGTGTGATCGGAATTGCCGGTCTCACGATTTCACAAACCCACCACAGGATCACGATCGACGGCGCGGTCTGGTGGACATGGTGTGCGCTCGACGCCATCGGGATTCTGGGGGCGCTATCTGCAACCGGGGTATACGAAACCACCGATCCTGAGACCGAAGAGGCGATTTCCATCGGCTTCGAAACCGGCGTCCCGCAGACAGACGCGCACCTTTTCGTAGTCGGTGATTTCGATCCGGCTACGACAAGGCAGGCCTGGTGTCCCAACGTCAACATTTTCTCCTCACATCAACACGCTGAGCTTTGGGCGCACGTGCGCAGGCTTGCGGGGCAGGTCACCACCGTTTCCAAGATTCTCAATGCGGCTGCGGCTCTGTGGTTGCCGCTTCTCGAAACCTCTACCGGACGGGCTCGAGTCGATCGCCTATGAGTAGGGCGGCGGCAAGGTCGCCGGTTGTTTCGAGTCGCAGGTTCACGTTGTCGACCGTCCACAGCAGTACGTTGGCCGCCAACCGGGTTGACTCATCTCTGAACGTGCCTTCATTGTCGAACAAGGTTATGGTGTGGGGTGCTCCTTCGATCCAGAGTCCGGGTACACCGCCGACATCTACCTCTTGAACGCTGGTTCCCTCGCCGATGCTCTTGGATCCGACAACCGGCCGACCCGTGGCCGGGTACTGGGTGAGTAGCAGGCTGACATCGGCGTCCCCGGCTGCCGGGAGGCTTTCGTCGCCACCCCAGACCATCGATACCTGGTCCAGTTCGTTGATGTACACGGCATCAGCCGGACCGGGTGGGGTACCCGTGGGCCAGCGAAGGTCGAAGGCCACCCGCTCCGTTGCCTCGTCCAAGTCGACCCTTACGCCAAGGTCGAGGTCGGCGCCGGCAGCGGGAAGCGGCTCTGAGGTGATGCCGAGTCGGATGCCTGCCGCCTCGAAGAGGTCCGCCACGGCCTGCCTGGCACCCGGAACAAGAACGAGCGTGCCCGTGACGAAGATCACGACGAGAGCGGCGAGGGCCAACCGTGGTCGCCAGACTCTCCTGGCCGGTTTGAGCTCGGGCGTCCCGATTTGTTCCGAAATGCGCGCTGTCATATCGGATGACGGTTCGGGCCAGTCGACGATCCGGGCCGCCGAGTGAAGCAGTTCTTCGATTCGATCGTTATCAGTCATCGTTGATACCCGCCAATTCGAGCATGGTCCGCAACTTGTTCAGGCCGCGCGAGGTTCTCGACTTGACTGTGCCGGTCGGGATCCCCAGCACCGCTGAGGTTTCGGACTCGGAGAGTTCGAGCAGGTATCGGTGGCTGACCACGACCCGATACCGGTCCGGGAGCTCGTCGACTGCTGCGAGAACCCGTTGCCGAAGCTGGTTGGTCGCGACCTCCGACTCGGCGGACGGGGCCGCATCGGCCGAGATCGGATTGGTCGCAACCTTGAGAGCGAGGTTCGCGACACGGTGGCGCTTACGAACCCGATTGAGGGCCTCATTTCTCACAATGGCGAGAAGCCAGGGCCGAAAGGCCGGGCCCGAACGAAACGTGTCGATCGCACGGAACGCCTTGACAAAAGCGTCCTGGGTCACGTCTTCGGCCTCCGCATGGTCTCGAACGACAAGGTAGGCAACGCGCAGGGCAATGCTCTGGTGGATGCGTACCAGTTGCTCAAATGCACCGATATCCCCATCCTGGGACCTCTCTATCAGATCTCGCTCTGTTGGCTCTTGTACATCCAGTGGGCGGCCCTCCACGGACTTGCTCTCATATCTATTACACCGC
>JBFGAX010000017.1:0-41785 GCA_041567895.1 Acidimicrobiia bacterium | reverse complement strand
CGCCAAAACGCGCACTTCCATGGAGACCGGCCCCGCGGGCAACCACGCCTGAGAAACGGCGTGGTCGCGAACCTGAGATGCGAAACCGCTCGCGAGTCCGACAAGAACGACGACGACCCAGAACGTCAGCCTTCGTCGCGCGATCAACACCGAAGCCGCCATAGCTGCTGCCAGCAACAACCCGGCAGGCGGGAGAATGCGTCCCAGTCCCACACCGAGCCAGATGGTGGCCGCCGTCGCCAGCATCCCGCGACTGACCGCCGGCACGGATCGCCAGAGCGATCTCATGGGATCTGGATGAACTCACGCATCGCCGCGAGCTTTGCCTCGCCGATCCCCGGTACGTCCAGAAGATCTTCGACAGTCGCGAACAACCCCGACGCCTCCCGGTGACTGACGATACGCTTCGCCAGAACCTCCCCGACGCCGGGGATGGACTCGAGCTCTGCGGCCGTCGCCTGGTTGATTACCACGATGCCGTCATCCGATGATGTACCCGCCGATGATTTCGCATACACCACCACCTGTTGACCGTCTACGACAGGCGCCGCCAGATTCAATCGAGTTGGATCAGCACCGGAACTGAACCCACCGGCGGCCTCCACGACATCGGCCACGCGCGAGCCGATTGCGACGGTCACCAGGCCGGGCCGAACGACCTCTCCGGCTGCATGCACGGTGATCGTGGCCGCCTCAACAGTCGCAGAAGGGGCGTCGATAGCGGGAGGTACAGAAGGAGGCCTCCCGAACCACAAACCGGCACCGGTGGCGACGACGACGAGCACAACCGCTGCGATCCATTGAACTCGATCCATCGGCCCAGTGGTACCACCGACCTCAGGCAGTTGGAAGACCGGTGTATACCGAACCTAAGGTTCAGCGATGGATCAATATCGAGTACTACCGGGAACCAATCTCGATTTAGAGGCGATCGACCCGGGCGAACATGCAGGCCTCACACGGGAAGCGGCCAAGGCCGAAACCAAAGAGCTGAACAAGAAACTAGAGGACTTGCAGGAGCTCCTGTACGCCGAGGACAAACACAAAGTGCTCGTCATACTGCAGGCAATGGACGCCGGTGGAAAAGACGGAACGATTCGCAAAGTCTTTGAACATGTGAACCCTCAGGGCGTAAAAGTCGCCTCGTTCAAGAAGCCGACTGCTGAGGAATTGGCGCACGATTATCTATGGCGGATTCACAAACACACACCGGGCACCGGCATGATCACGATATTCAACCGGAGCCACTATGAGGATGTGCTCGTTGTGCGGGTGTGGGACCTCGTACCCGAAGCCCGGTGGGCAAAAAGGTATCAACATATCGTCAACTTCGAACAGATGTTGGCCGACGAGGGCACAACCATCGTGAAGTTCTATCTCCACATAGACAAGGAAGAACAGAAGTCCCGGTTGCAGGCCCGCCTGGACAATCCAAACAAACACTGGAAGTTCGACGTCGGCGACCTCGATCAGCGTGCCAGATGGGACGACTACATGGCCGCTTTCGAAGACGCCATCTCCCGAACCTCGACCGCGGACAATCCTTGGTATGTCATCCCGGCAAACCACAAGTGGTATCGGGATCTGGCCATAAGCAGAATCATGGTGGCGACCCTCGAGAACCTCAATATGTCCTACCCCGAGAGCGAAGATCTCTCGAATGTGGTGATCACCTAGCCGAGAGTGGGGCCGACCAGGATGACAAACGTGGTGAGGTTGAAGCCTGCGTGGATCATGATTGCCGGCCCCAATCGTCCCTTCCTGAGGGTCACCATTGCCAGGACGAATCCGACGAGGACGAGCGCCGGCACCAGAAAGGCTGCCGATGGATCGAGGAGGTGGGCAACACCAAACAGCACGCTCGTGCCGACAACCGCAGCCATCTGGCCATATTTCGCCATGATCGCCCTGAGCAACAGACCTCGGAAGAGCATCTCCTCGACGACCGGGGCCACCACGACAATCAGAATGCCGAGCGCTATCTGCTGCCCCCACGATTGAGAGTCCTCGACCGCCGCAGCGGCTTCCTGGGTCGGGACTTCGACTCCAAGGGCACGTGCGAGTAGCGCCACCAGAATGATGCTGAGGATCTGGATCAAGGTCCCGAGCGGCATCCAGAAAACGTCGCGACTCTTGATGTCGAGCCCGTAGTCGATCGCCCATTTCCCGGTGCCGCGGAAACGGCTGAACATCATGAGTAGCAGCGCCATCGCCAGGAACTGGCCAAACGACGATGCAATGAGAAACCGTATCAATCCGTCGCTTGCCTCTTCGAGTGAGGTGAGGTCGGCAACGTCGTAGAAACCGAGTGCCAGTCCGATCAGCGAGCCGGCAAGAGCTCCGAACAGGCCGCCAAGAAAGACTGCAAATCCTGCGGCAACCGGGATCGTGACATCGTCGTCCCCGGATCCGACGGCCACAGGCCTCTTGGCGTTCAGACCACCCCAACCCGGCGGTAGTCCGTCGTCATAGCTCATACGTTCAACTCCTGAGCAGCTTGCCGGGCTTCAGCCTCGTAACTGATGTTGTAATACGCCTGCTGATGCCGCATGCCTGCCATCCGATTCCGCAGATACTCGCGGGCATACAGATACATGAACCGCAGGGTGCCATAGCGATTGAATTGAGCGACGTGTTCCAACTCATGGCGTATCAACCTCCGCCCGCGATCGCTTTCCCAATCGACCTCGGCATCGATGTATACACCCCATGGGGTCGTGACTCCCATCACTCCCTTGAGGATGAAGCGTCTCATGAGAGGCAACAGCACGCGCGATCGGCGCAACCGAGCCTCTGCAATGGTCGGCACCATCAAACCACCAGGTTGACGAACTTCGGCGGTTTTGCAATCACCCGGATCGGTTCGGCACCAGCGAGAAACGACTGCACCTTTTCCGAAGCAAGGGCAAAGGCGATTGCTCGTTCTTCATCGATATCGACGGAAACCTCAAACGTATCGCGAAGTTTTCCGTTGATTTGGACGACCATGGTGGCCGTATCGGTTCGGACCGCCTCATCGTCGTGCTCCGGCCAGGGCTCGTATGCCAGCGTCGTGTCATGGCCAAGCCGCGACCAGAGTTCCTCGGCGATGTGTGGAGCCATCGGAGCCAGGAGCAAGATGAACGTCTCTGCGTGTTTGCGTGGTACAGGTCCGTCTTTGGAAATATCCCGGACCCACACCATGAGTTTGCTGATCGCCGTGTTGAATCGGAGAGCCTCGAGGTCCTCGGTGACCCCCTTGACCGTGAGGGCCGTCAGCCGGGCCTGCGTTGCAGTTCCGTCGCCTTCGCTCAATTCCTTGACAGGTTCGCCTTCATGCCGGTCATCGATCAAGAGCCGCCAGGCTTTTTGCAGGAAGCGGTACACGCCGGCAATTCCTTCGGTCGACCACGGAGCAGCCTTCTCGAGCGGGCCCATGAACATCTCGTAGAGTCGCAACGAGTCGGCTCCGTAACCCGCCACGACCTCGTCGGGATTGATGACATTGCCCCGACTCTTTGACATCTTCTCGATGACCTCTTCCAGCACGATGCTGTCGTCTTCTGGATGCACGGCACGACCTTCGGAGTCTCTGGCTATCTCCGACATCGCCAGCCAGCGTGCTTTCACAGGAACGCCGTCGACCTCGGCGCCGTCAACGCTCGTCGTTACATCTTTGCTCATGAAACGGCGAACGACTGCGGATTCCTCGTCGTCGAGATTGTCGTCATAGAAGCGATAGCTGAACCCTTGCACCATTCCCTGGTTGATCAGGCGTTGAAATGGCTCGTTCGTTGAGACATGGCCCAGGTCGAACAACACCTTGTGCCAGAAACGCGCGTACAACAAGTGCAGCGTGGCATGTTCGGCGCCCCCTACATAGAGGTCCACCGGCATCCAGTACTGCTCCGCCGCCTGCGACCAGGCCTCTTGTTCATTGTGAGGGTCTACGAACCGCAGGTAATACCAGCAGCTTCCCGCCCACTGCGGCATGGTGTTCTTGTCCCGAACCGCTGGTCGGCTTGTAGCCGGATCGGTGGTATTGATCCATTCCGGAACGCGTTCGAGCGGCGTGGAAAAGTCGCCAGACGGGCCAAAATCATCGAGATTCGGAAGCAGCACAGGCAGCTCGTCGAACGGTACGAGCTTTGCTTCGCCGTCCACATGGATCACCGGAAAGGGTTCGCCCCAGTAGCGCTGCCTGCTGAAGAGCCAATCTCGCATCTTGAAGCTGACAGCCGCCTTGCCGTGACCGTGCTGCTCGAGCCAGGCGACAGTCGCCTTTTTGGCCTCGGGCGTCGATAGGCCATCCATGAATCCGGAGTTGACTGCGATGCCCTCGGCCGTGAACGCCTCCTGCGAGACATCTCCACCCGAAACCACTTCCACAATCGGCAAACCGAACTGTTTGGCAAACGCATAGTCACGCGGGTCATGAGCGGGCACGCCCATGACCGCTCCGGTGCCGTAATGAGCGAGGACATAATCAGCAATCCAAATAGGAATCTTCTCGCCCGTTGCCGGGTTGATACAGAATCCGCCGGTCGCTACTCCGGTCTTTTCATCGAGCTCGGCCTGCCTGCGAAGCTCGGACTTGCGCGCCGCTTCGGATTTGTACGCCTCCACCCGCTCTCGTTGCGTTTCGGAAGTGACGATGTCGACGTAGGGGTGCTCGGGCGCGAGCACCATGTAGGTTGCACCAAAGAGCGTGTCGTGTCTCGTCGTGAAAACATTGACGGTGAGATCGTGATCGGCCACATCAAAGAAGATTTCGGCACCTTCCGAACGGCCGATCCAGTCTCTTTGAAGCTTTTTGATGGGCTCGGGCCAGTCGAGGTCCTCGAGATCCTCCAGCAGCCGGTCTGCATACGCTGTGATCTTGAGCATCCATTGCTTCAAGGGGACCCGGATCACCGGGAAGCCCCCTCGTTCACTCTTTCCGTCGATCACCTCCTCGTTGGCGAGAACCGTGCCAAGTGCCGGACACCAGTTGACGGGAATCTCGGCCTCATAGGCAAGGCCCAACTTGTGGATCTCCTGGAAAATCCACTGAGTCCATTTCACATAGCCGGGGTCCGTGGTGTCGATCTCGCGCGACCAGTCGTAGCTGAAGCCCAATGATTGGATCTGGCGCTTGAACGTTTCGATGTTGCGGGACGTGGTTTCACGTGGATGCGTACCCGTTTCGACTGCGTACTGCTCGGCGGGTAGCCCGAACGCGTCCCAACCCATCGGATGCAAGACATTGAAACCACGCATTCGCTTATACCGGGCCACGATGTCGGTTGCGGTGTAGCCCTCGGGGTGGCCAACGTGCAGACCGTCTCCGGACGGGTAGGGAAACATGTCGAGGACGTAGTACTTCGGCCGATCACGATCGATCTCGGCCTTGAATGTCGCATTGTCGAGCCAGTACTGCTGCCACCTGGGCTCGATCACTCTCGGGTTGTACGTCATGATTGTTCACGGAGGATAGGAGCGGATTGACCGGACGAGCGACGCCGTGAATGTGCTGGTCGGTACTGATCGTGGCTGTTGGTTTGCTATTCCAACATGCGAATGACCCCCGCCAGAGGCTGGCAGGGGTCATTCCAAAAACCCGGATACTTCGGCACCAGAGCCAGCAGCGGCCAAAAGGCGCATACCAGATGGTTCCGTCGCACGAGGACTAGGTGTGCGAATCCGACCAATTTTGGGTGGTCCGGGTTGGAGTTGCTAGCACCGCAGTTACGTGCGGCATGCCTCTCCGTCCAAAGCGGTGGGCTAGCGCCCGTCCACCTCCAGAGTCCTCTTGGATAAACCTGTCATTATTCGGACCACCTCCTTTCTCTGGTAGAAATCAATATACACCGCCCGTCGAACTGAGCACACCACATGGAGGTCCCGCATGCTCGTCGCATCCTTTGCGCTCGTCGTCGCCGGCCTCGCCATCTACCGCGTCGGGGTCAAGAGTGCCGACGGCACGCTTCCCCGTCAGACCGCCGTGGGACTCCGCACCAGGACGACACTGGCATCCGATGAGGCCTGGTACGCCGCTCAGCGAGCAAGCGCAGACCTCGTCAAGGCGTCCGGCGTCCTCTCAGTCATCGGAGGCCTGGTGTCCATCCCGGTCTATGACCAGGATGCCCTGGCAGCCACGATCGTGCTGGGCACAGCCCTCCTCCTCCTCATCGTCGCCGGATGGGCCGCCGTCCGAGGCCAGGCTGCAGCGAGAGAGGTCGTGGAGAAAGCCCACCCCTAAAGCCCGACACGCCTCACCGACTTCCAAGTAAGATTCCCGTCGCCCAATAGATATTTGGGGCTGTAGCTCAGCTCGGCAGAGCACTTGCATGGCATGCAAGGGGTCGAGGGTTCAAATCCCTCCAGCTCCACATCAGCGCGGCCCTCCGGCCGAGCCTGACGTTGCTAGGCAACCGTCACAACACAGTCGAATCACCGACGGCCTCAGGTCACTACGACTCTCCCCGCCAAGCCTCACCATGTGCTAAAGCACATCGAACAACGCATCCGTTTTTTGGTTGCCCCCACGGAACCACGGATCAGCGAACATGCGGGCTGGCGGGCCGAACCGCCGTGGCTTGGCCGTTTCGGCGGGCGAATTGGTGTTCGTGCAAAATTCTTCCTTGCCCTCTCGGGACGGTCGACTATGTTCTGTGACAAGGCGGGCCGCATTTCGCGGCCTTTTCCCGATTTAGGGGACCGTAATGAGAGCCGAGCTACCCACAAACGAGCAGCAGCGTCTTGCCGCGCTGACCGAATTCAACATTCTGGACACCGTTCCCGAGGCGGCGTACGACGACATCACCGCTCTCGTCTCTGAGATCTGTGATGTCCCGATCGCAGCCGTCAGCCTCATCGACGACAACCGCCAATGGTTCAAATCACGGGTGGGATTCGAGATCGAAGAAACCCCACGCGATCTGGCCTTCTGCGCCCATGCAATTCTCGGCGACGACGTACTGGTAGTTTCTGACGCCCGCAACGACGACCGGTTTGCCGACAATCCCCTCGTCCGGGGTGATATGAAGATCCGCTTCTACGCGGGTGCTCCGCTCATAACAGAGCAGGGGGAAGTGCTCGGAACACTGTGCGTCATCGATCACGTGGAGCGCAAGCTCACCGATCAACAGACGCGTGCGCTCCGCGTCCTGGCTCGGCAGGTCATGGCCCAACTCGAACTCAGGCGTCTCATCAAGGAGCAAGCCGAGACCCGCCGCCGACTCGAGGATGCCAACGATCGGCTGCGACTGGCGAGCACCACCGACGATGTATCCGGCTTTCGAAACACGCGCTTTCTTCACGAGTACCTCGATGCCAGGCTGGAATCCAAGACGGTCCCGACCGACAGATTGTCCCTGGTCTTTTTCGATATGGACGGCTTCAAGAACGTCGTCGATACTCACGGCCACCTCCTCGGTGCCAAAGTTCTGCGCGAAGTGGCGGAGGCAGTGAATACCCAGCTCGATTTCGGCGATCACATTGTTCGCTATGGCGGCGACGAATACGTCGTCATTCTCCCCGACCACGATGCCGATCAAGCACTCGCCAAGGCCGAACGGATGAAGCGGGTGATTCGTTCGACGTCATTCCTCACCAGTGAAGGTTTGGATGTTCGAGCTTCTGCATCATTCGGTCTGGCGACGTACCCGGATGACGCCTCGAACAAGAAGGAGCTGCTCATTGCCGCCGATAAGGGGTTGTTTCAGAGCAAGGCAGACGGCAAAGATCGGGTCTCGCGGGTTCAGCACGCCAGCTAGCTCGACGGCTTCGTCCCCTGGCGCTTCACCACCAGCGAGCGAGTCAACGGTTTGGCAACTATGCTCGCCACATGTCTGCACTCGATGAACTCTTCCGAAACATCGCCGACCTCCGAGCCGAACTCGACGGACTTGCCCCGGACGACTTCGAGAGACGGGTCGAGGTGCGTAGCAAAATCGCGGAACTTCACGCTGAGGCGTACCATCTCGAAGAGGAGCTCCCGCCTGACCGGCAACACCTCGAGGCCGAGCTGAGAGAGCTCATGGACGAGAGGGCGGCCATCATCAACAGCCACGTCGATCCGGTAGCACAATCAGGGTCGCTGGGTGCGTCCGTTCCAGGAGACACATCCGGTGCCCAGGATCTCAATCGAGCCATGGATTCGGCAGCCGACCTCCAGCGGATCGAGCGTCACATCAGCAAGATCAAGCACCGGCTCGGAATCAATTAGCCCTCGGCGGCTTCGGCGGTCACCCGGTCCACCAGCTTCGGCGCATCGCCCCACAGCCGGTCAAGGTCGAAATACGCACGGGTGTCTGTATCGAAGATGTGCACGACGATATCTCCGTAGTCGAGCAATACCCACGTGGCGTCGTCAAGCCCCTCGCGACGGATAGGGCGACGTTCGTGCCCGTCGCGCAAGACCTCGGTGACATGCTCCGAGAGACTCAGGATGTGGCGCCTATTGCGTCCGGTGGCGATGACGAACGCGTCGGTGATCACGAGCAGTTCAGACACATCCAGCAGTGAGATCTCTGTACCTTGCTTCTCATCCATTGCCGCGACTGCAGCCCGTGCCAGCGTCTCTGAATCTATGTGCAAACTATTTCACCATTGATTGAAGCCTCGGAAATCATGATACCGAGATACCGGACTTTCACTGAATTGCGTCCGCACCAAGGATGATGCTGACGTCGACGGACCCGGACGCCGACTGCTCTACCACGATCTCTCCGTATCCGAGTTCGTGTTCAACGAGCACAGCTTCCTGCTGCCCACCTGGCCCCTGGGCGATGATGAGCGTATCGCGGTAGCTCGAGCGGTCGGCGTTGTCGGTGCGAAGAATCCAAAAGCCCTTTTCGATGAGTTCTCCTGCGATGGCCTGCGTGATGCCGACCTCCCTGGTGCCGTTGAGAATCTCGACTCTCGGCCGTGGCTCGAGCGGCATGCGTATCGACCCGAAGTGCAGGTCGAAAAAGGCAGGATCGGACGCCAGACCCAGAAGCTGGGTTTCACCGACGCCAACCTGTCTCACCGGGGCAACCGTCGTCGTCACCCTTTCTGCCCCGATGCCTTCCTTGATGAGCACAGACCCGACCTCGTCGTCATCAGCAAAATCGTCGACCAGACCCGGGGTCCTCGCCAGCTCACGAAGATACCCCTCCCACACAGATCGCTGACGCTGGACAAACTCAACCTCACTGCTGGTGCCAACGGTCACCAGCATGGCTTCGATCTCATCGGGTGTGTAGGAAGCCGTTCCGACACCGGCAGTCACAACCGCTCCGTTGTAGTCGGGCTGGAGGAACGGTGATGACAGCGTGATCTCTAGATCGCGATCGAGCGTTGATGCAAGATCGCCCGGGCTCAGGACTGCGATTCCATCGATGGCGATGCCCAGCTCATTCATGATTGCGTGCCGAACGGAGTCGACCCCACCAAGAACATGCGCGTCAGCGAGCCGATGAGTGCCGAAGCCGGGAACCTCGATGAGGAGCGCGCCGGGGAACAACACCACCGAAGATTGCTCGGGTCCTGAGTTGGTCATCACCCCCACAGAGACGGCACGGTCAGTGGCATCGGTCGCCACAATCAACACCGAAGAACCTTCTTCCGGTGCGAAGGCGCCTTCTAGCGCCGGTTGCGGGACCTCGTCGCGGCTGTACCAGAGGTAGGAGCCGACAACCGTGCCCGCGACCATGAGCACCGCCGCCAGCCCGGCTAGAACGACACGCCTGACCACCCGCGGATCTGTCGGCAGAGGTCTCGAACCCGGCGGCTCTTCAGGTTTTGCGGGCACCGGTTCGGATCGGCGCCTGCCCTTTCGATTGGCTAGGCGGCGTTTGGTTGGCAAGGGTGGCTCGGGAGGCACCGATGAAGCCGTTTGCACCTCGGCGATCTCGCTGGTCACCCCGGGATGATCTGCAAGATTGATGGACGACTTGAGGCGCGCGGCCTGCCTGACCCCGGTGTGTTCTGTCAGAAGTTCTTCATTGGCCATACAGGCCCTGTTCCTTGCAATAGTGCCAGGCGACGTCCGGCACGAAGAACCGGATGGTCAGGCCATCGGCTCCCCGTCGGCGCAGCATGGTCGAGCTGATCGGGATCTCCGGAGCATCGAGCCAGTCAAACCTTGCTCCGGTGTCTGCAACGTCGGCGCGGGTGGTTCCCGGCCGGGGAAGTACCGCAAGGCTAACCCGCTCCAGAATTTCATCAGAACGGTGCCACGTTTTGAGCCCCGCTGCCGCATCCGCGCCGAGAATCAAGACGACATCGTCGTTTGCGAACTCTTCGAGTGTGTCTATCGTGTAGGTCGGACCAGCCCTACGAATCTCCCGGTCGTCTGCCTCGAAGTAGTCAACGCCATCGACCGATCTCGACACCATCTCCCACCGGTCCGCAGCAGGCGTGATGTTTTGATCCGCCTTCTGCCAGGGCTCGCCTGCCGGCAGATAAGTCACGACGTCCAGATCGAGCTGGCGAGCAGCCAACTCACCAGCGATCAAATGCACCATGTGGAAGGGATCAAAGGTTCCACCGAGCAGTCCGCGTCGCATCAGGTGAGGTTATGGCTTGAGCGGCGAGGAGGCGAAATGAGCCGCAGGCCTCTTTCCGGGACCAGGTCCGCGAAGAGAACAGACGGATCGACATACCGCCCCCTGACTCGCAACGAAAGATGGAAACCCGTCACGCCATTGTGGCCGGAGGCTCTCCCCACTGGCGTTCCCGCCATGACAGATTGGCCGCGGTTGACCGAGACTGCATCGAGAAATGAGAGGCTGGTTCTCACATCACCCCCGTGATCGATGGTCACCGCGAGCATTTCGGCCACCTCGCCGACAAACGAAACTCGCCCGGGCATGACAGCCCGCACAATCGACCGATCCGCAGTAGCGATATCGATTCCGTAGTGGCGGGGAGGATCGAATCGCTCGGCAATCTCACCGGGAGGCGGTTCGGCGATCCCAAGGAAACCGATGAGAGCTGCGATGAGGAGTGGGGCCATCGAAAGCATGCAGTGCAAGGTATGTCGCGCATGTGACAAGAACAAGACCTTGCTCAGGGCGCGCCAGCGCTGGCGCCATATGAGGACAGGAGAAAGGGGAGGTTACGCCGCTTCTTTTTCGATCAGCCGGGTCACGGCCATCCGAAATTCAGTCGGGTTGAACGGCTTCGAGAGTGCGGCGTCGGCATCGTGGGCGTCGGCCTGACGAGCAACCATGTGGCGACCGTGCGCGGTCAACACCATCACCGGCACAGACCTGGTCTGTGGCTGCTTGCGCAATTCGGTGAGGACTTCCCAACCATTCATCGACGGGAGTCCAATGTCGAGAACCATGGCATCTGGCGGATTCGCCAGTGCAGACTGGAGACCCTCGGCGCCATCAGCATGGAATTCGATCTCAATGCCCATCGGCTTGAGACACATGTCAATCAGTTTCTGAATGACCGGTGAATCTTCACATACAAGTAGGCGGGCCATACTGCTCCGTAATTGCGTACACCCACTCATCGGCACTCGTGGGGTGCTTCTTTACCCGAGAGATACTTTTTCTACGAAAGATTCGAGCTGTCTCAGCGTACGAACCTCGAACACTCCGTCACACAGGTCCCGGTAGCGCGACATCACCGAATCTCCCGTGTCCCAGAACCGCGACATCTCGGGATTCAGCCACCACGTCGTACGAGCCCGTTCCGCTATCCCGGCCAGTTTCACTTCCTGCGCCGGTCGGTAATTCGACCGGCCGTCGCCGGTGATGATGAGGGTCGTGCGGGGTGTAACAGCGTCGCCATACCGCTCGTCGAACATCGAAAACACCCGCCCATAAACAGAGTGACCGTCGACCGCTACAACTCACATCACGCGATAGAGGTAGCGTAGAGTTCAAGGAAGGTGCTGATAGGCTGGCGGCATCCTTTGCCGGGGACCATGGCAGATGTCGATGGACGAAGACCCTAAACACTTCAGCAGGCAAGCAATTCGATACAGCCACCGCTTGCGAGCCGGTCGATAGAGCCCCTTGCTCTGGGGGCAAGGGTCCTGCTAGCGTCCTCACTACGACTTGCGTCAGGGACCTTCGGGGGTGCCAGACAGCGAGATTGCCGGGGAGAGGTCTCCCGGACCAGCGGATCGTGTCTCTGGTCAAACGCTTCTCCTCATATCATGAGGAGACTCACATGTTCGTTTTGGCAATCAATCACGCAGTGGCCGACTATGACAAGTGGAAGTCTGTCTACGACCAGTTCCCCCCGACCACCGACGGAGCGAAGTTCTCTCGCGTCAACGTGAGCGTGGACGATCCGAACCTGGTCACCGTGGTGGCCGGTTTCACGGATTTGGAAACTCTCAGGGCCTTCGTCGACGATCCCGAGCTCAAGGCGAAGATGATGGAGGCTGGCGTCACCGGCCCTCCTCGCGTCGAAATCTATCAAGAGGTCGAGGCGCTTCAGGCCTAGTCGAAGCCGCGAAGGTCAATCGGGCTGCCACGCGTCCAGAGCGAAGTCATACCCCCTGCGAGTAGCTGCGCCGGCTTCGGCCGGTTGCCGTCCTGTGCGTTGAAGATCGCCGAAGGACCCATCAGCCCGAACCCTCTTCCTGCCTGCGAGAGCTCGAACACCAGATTCTCACCCAGAACCACGCTCTCGATAACGAGCCCACGGCCAGGGCGCCCCTGATCCCTGCTCGGTACACCACGTTCTTGGGAAGGAATGAAGAAGTTGCCGAGGTGCGCGGCCTGGTGACCGAGAACCGGCTGACGACCATCACCGGTCCGGGTGGTGTCGGCAAGTCGAGCTTGGGCAGTCGAGGTGGCCCGCTCCTTCCTCGAGGATATGCAGGTCGTCTTCGTCCCGATCGAGGCCGACAGACAAGCGAAACCGTGGCGACCACATCTCCGCCGTCGGGCGCCAGGTATCGGGCCTGCCGCTCGGTATCGAGCTGGCCGCGGCTCGGACCCTCACGCTCGACGAGATACGGGCTCGAATGGTTGTTCAGCCAACGCTTCTGGCGAACCCACTCATCGGCACTCGTGGGGTGCTTCTTTACCCGAGAGATACTTTTTCTACGAATGATTCGAGCTGTCTCAGCGTGCGAACTTCGAACACTCCGTCACACAGGTCCCGATAGCGCGACATCACCGAATCTCCCGTGTCCCAGAACCGCGACATCTCGGGATTCAGCCACCACGTGGTGCGTGCCCGTTCGGCTATGCCGGCCAGTTTCGCCTCCTGGGCCGGTCGGTAATTCGACCGACCATCGCCCGTGATGATGAGCGTTGTTCGGGGAGTGACGGCGTCGCCATACCGCTCGTCGAACATCGAAAACACTCGACCATAATCAGAGTGACCGTCGACGGCTACAACGTCTGCCTCTCGCATGACCCTCCCTGCGGCTTCGGTGAAGTCCACGCCAGGACTGAAATACTCGCTGATTTCATCCACGCCATCTACGAACGCAAACACCCGCACACGGGCGAACTGGCTGCGCATGGCATACATGAGCTGCATCGTGAATAAGGCAAACGTAGATACCGAACCGCTCACGTCACACAACATCACGACATCCGGCTTCGACACCCTTCTTTTCTTGAACGAGGGGTCGATGGGGATTCCCCCCGCAGACATCGACTTGCGAACCGTTCGGCGCACATCCAGCCTTCCTGGCTCGAGTGCCCGCTTGCGTTGTGCGAGGCGGGCTGCCAGGCGGCGGGTCAGAGGCCTGATGGTGTGCTGCAGGCGAATGAGGTCTGAACGGGTCGCGTGACCGAGGTCGACGTCCTCAATTGCCTGCTTGCGGATTGTCGCGGCAACGGCCTCGGCACCGCGATCGGCAACGAGAATGCGCCTGATTTCCTCTTCGAGGTATCGGCGCAGCAATTCGATGCGTCGCCGCCGCACTCTCGATTGCTCGGCTTGCTCCAGTGGGGCTGCCTCCTCATCGACCTCGTCGAACATGGAGTCGACGCCCAGGCCTCGCATCACGCGATAGAGGTAGTAGACACCGCCGACCGGCCTTCCCGCCTCGACGCCGCCGAAAGCAAACACGGCTGCCCGTGACAGAAAACGGATGCGGTCGACGTCATCTGCAATGATGGCGTCCCGGAGGAGGTCGCCAATCTGGTCCGCAGAGAGGTCCGACGAGAGATAGGGTGGGTCGCCTTCTTCCTCGTCGACCGCGGCCCCGTCCAACGCCGGCTGGAGTGAGAAGAACACGTCGAAGGCCCGATTGAATGGTTCGACGTGCTCGACGTGCTTGACCATCGTCGCCTGCAGAGCCGACCGCAAGCTCTCGCGCTCGGTGAGATCAACGTATTCGAGCGCTTGGGCGGCGTCTATTGTTTCGACGGTAGAGACGGGAACGCCGGCCGATCGAAGCTCACCCGTGAACCGGGTCATCACGTCGATCATGTCGCGAGAGAGGCTGCCACCTTGTCGATGTCGGTCTGATACTTGAGCAATACCGACAACGTTTCGGCGGTGATTCGTTCGTCCACCTGATCCACCCCGAGGACCAGCAAGGTACGCGCCCAGTCGATGGACTCCGCGACAGAGGGAGGTTTGCGCAGCGCCGACTCGCGGATCGTGGCGACTGCGGAGGCGATGCCAACTGCCAGCGACTCGGGTAGCTCCGGAATCTGAGAGAGCAAAATGTCTCTCTCCCGTTCTGGCGTCGGATAGTCGATATATAGGAACAGGCATCTACGCTTGAGCGCATCACTCAGTTCGCGGGTGTTATTGGATGTCAAGACCACCAGGGGTTGGCTGGCGGCGCCGATCGTGCCCAGTTCGGGAATAGTTACCTGAAACTCGGAGAGGATTTCGAGCAAGAGCGCTTCCGTCTCGATCTCAACTCGATCGACCTCGTCAATCAACAGGACCACCGCATCCTGGGCTCTGATCGCCGAAAGAAGGGGCCGTTCGAGAAGAAAATCCTCAGAGAAGATATCGTCTGCTATTGCGTTCCAGCCCCCGTCGTCCTCGGCCTGAATTCTCAACAGCTGTTTCCGATAGTCCCATTCGTAGAGCGCCTTCGACTCGTCCAGCCCCTCGTAACACTGAAGTCGGATCAGGCGCCGATCGGTGATCGACGCAAGAGCTTTCGCCAGCTCTGTCTTGCCCACTCCCGCCGGACCCTCAGCGAGGATCGGTTTGTCCAGACGCATCGCCAGATAGGACACACGAGCGATGTGATCGTCCGGAAGGTAACCAACACCGAGGAGCGACTCAGCGAGAGCTTCAGGTGATGAAACGTCCGTCAACGGATCTGGCCGTCGCCGTAAAGGATGTACCGCTCCGTCGTGAGGGCTTCCAGACCCATCGGGCCACGAACGTGAAGCTTTTGGGTTGAGATTCCGATTTCGGCCCCGAATCCGAATTCCTCGCCGTCGGTGAACCGCGTCGATGCGTTGACCATGGTCACGGCACTGTCGATTTCTTCGACAAACTTCTGCGCCGCCGAGTAGTCCTCGGTGACGATCGCCTCCGTATGACCTGTTCCGTAGGTGCGAACGTGCTCTATTGCCTCATCGAGCGAATCGACCACCCTGACCGACATGATCAGGTCGTGATACTCGGTTCCCCAGTCGTCTTCAACGGCCTGCTTCATGTCACCCACGAGATTTCGGGCCTTCTCATCACCTCTCAGCTCTACTCCGGCCTCCATCAACTGGCTCGCAATACCCGGTAGGAATTTGTCTGCAACGGCTGCGTGAACAACCAGAGATTCGGCGGCATTGCAGACGCCTGGTCGCTGGACTTTGGAGTTGAATGTGATGGCTGCCGCCTTTTCGAGATCGGCTTCGGCATCGACATAGACGTGACAATTACCTGCTCCGTCAATGACGAACGGCACTGTGGCTTCGGCCTCGATGGCGGCGATGAGGCCGGGCCCGCCACGGGGGACGAGCAGATCGACATAGCCCTTGGCCTGCATGAGCGCCTTTGCGCCGTCTCGCGTGGTGTCCGGAAAAATCTGAACTGCGTCCGGGTTCAGCCCTTCCCGATCGAGCGCCTGTCGCATGACTTCGCCAATCGCAGCGTTGGAGGAGTAGGCGTACGAGCTTCCCCGCAGTATCGCTGCGTTGCCTGCCTTCACGCACAGGCCACCCGCGTCGGCAGTCACGTTTGGACGAGCCTCATAGATCACGGCAACAACGCCGAGCGGAACCCGGGTTCGTTGCACTCTCACTCCGTTATACAGCCTCCAACCGCCGGTGTGAACGCCGACGGGGTCCGGGAGATCCGCAACTTTGTTGAGCCCGGAGACGATGCCGTCGATGCGACCATCATTGAGCAAGAGGCGGTCCATGAGCGCATCAGAGATGCCCTCATCAGCGCCCGCTGCCATGTCCCGGTCGTTGGCAGCCAGGATGCGTGCACGAGCCTGATCGACAGCCACCGCCATGGCGCGTAACGCCGCGGACTTTTTGGCTGAAGATGTGGTGGCGAGTTGACGGGCGGCCGCCTTGGCCCTGGCACCGATGTCATCGATCATGGCCAGGAAGTGTAGCCAGCAACGCCAATCGCACCCCTGCCAGGTGCTCGTCAGTGACTAGACAAGCAGCACCAGATCGTCGCGGTGCACGGCGACCTCGCCTCCGATGGCCTCGCTGTGCCTGCCCGCTCCCTGACGTAACTGGGACGCATCCAGACGCACGAGCCCTTTTCCGATCAGATTCCCATCGTCCGAGCGAATCTCCACCGCAGATCCGGCCGGGAATTCACCGGCGACCGAGGTCACACCGACCGGCAACAGCGACGTTTGCCGACGATGCAACGCATCGACGGCACCTTCGTCGATGGTGAGGGTTCCCGCGGACGGTTGACCGAATGCGATCCACAACCTCCTCGCCGAAAGACCACTGGGATGAGGGGCGATCCAGGTTCCAATCTCCGCACCTCCGACGATCGCCATCGCATCCTGATCGGCGGAGGCAATGACGCTCGGAATCCCCGACCAGGCCGCCATCCTGGCGGCGGCGACTTTGGTAGCCACTCCGCCTGATCCGATTGGTCCTGATCCGCTGAGCCCGTCGAGGATCTCGTCGTTGTGCCGTACGGCGGTGATGAGCTCGGCCTCGTCGTTGATTCTGGGATCTTCGCCGAACAAACCGGGGGTGTCGGTGAGCATCATCAGCAACGATGCGCCAACGAGATGGGAGACAATGGCAGCGAGACGATCGTTGTCACCGAAACGCAGCTCGTCGGTCACAACACTGTCGTTCTCGTTGACGATCGGCACAACGCTCAACTCGAGCATACGACGCAGCGTTGTGCGTCCGTTCAAGTATTGACCGCGATTGGCAAGCACATCTTTCGTGAGCAGCACCTGCCCACTCAACCGCCCGACGAGCCGAAATCTCTCCGCATAGTCATCGAGTAACGACGCCTGGCCGACGGCGGCGGCAACCTGCATGGTTGCCAGATCGGCATCGGCACGGTCGATTCCGAGTGCCGGGAGCCCCCGTGCCACGGCTCCCGAGCTGACGAGAACTGCCTGGTACCCGCCAACCCACAGGGCGTCGACCACGGCGACCGCCCGATCGATGCCGCCCAACTGGGTGAGACTCGACGAACCGATCTTCACGACGACCGTTGCTCCACGGGGAATCGGTTGTCTCACAGTCGCTCATCGTCGGGTTGGAATTCGAATACGATATCCCCGATCCGGACGTCATCACCCGGCTGCGCCCCGGCGGCAATCAACGCCTCGTCGACTCCGGCGTTCCTCAGTCTGGCAGCAGCGAGATCGGCCGCGATCGGAATCGTGAGATCGTTGAAGGCGACTGCTCGCTCCGCCGCTCTTCCCGAGACCACCCAGCCGGCCTGGGTTGCCTCGACTGCGAGGTCGGTAGACACCGGACGATGGAGCATGAAGCCCCCCGTTCTGTCCGGATCGTGCACAGATTGAGCAGGAATGGAATCGAGGGTGTCGGCAATCCAGGACATGGCTTCAGCAAGACCTTCCCCCGAAGCAGCTGAGACGACCTGAACTTCCAGATCACGTTCCTCGAGTTCACCGACGGCATCACCGATGTCACCGAGGTCCGCCTTGTTCACGAGCACGAGAGATGGACGCTCTGCCAGGCCCGGCATGTGGGCCGCCAATTCGGCTCTCAGGATGTCGTATTGTTCGACGATTCCCATTGTCTGCAAATCGCTTGGATCGAGCACAAAGACCAGGACACGCGCCCGTTCAGTGTGGCGGAGAAACTCGTGCCCGAGGCCTTTTCCTTCCGCGGCACCTTCGATGAGACCGGGCACGTCGGCCATCACGAACTGCCTGTCCCCCACTTCAACCACGCCGAGATTCGGTACAAGCGTCGTGAACGGATAGTCGGCGATCTTGGGTTGGGCAGCCGAAACGGCGGCGATCATGGTGCTCTTGCCGGCGTTGGGAAAACCAATCAAAGCCGCATCGGCCATCAGCTTGAGCTCGAGCACGATTTCACGCTCGACGCCGTATTCGCCTTGTTCGGCAAAGCCCGGTGCCTTCAGGTTCCGGTTGACCAGGGCAGCATTTCCGAGTCCACCCCGACCGCCCTCTGAAACGACGAATGACTGCCCCTCCTCCACCAGGTCGGCGATCACGGTTCCGTCAGGATCGAGGATGACGGTCCCGAGGGGAACGCCCAAAATCTCATCTTCACCACGGCGGCCATGCCGTAGCGAACCCTGACCGTGTGTTCCGTCCGCTGCGCGACGATGGGGTCTCCGGGAGTATTCGAGGAGCGTGCTGACCGAACTGTCGGCCATGATCACCACGTTGCCCCCCGGCCCTCCGCTTCCGCCATCTGGCTTGCCTCGTGGCTTGCCCTTACGTTTGGCGAAGGATGCAATACCGGCGCCGCCGGCCCCGCCGCGCACGAACACGGCAACCCGGTCGATGAACATGGTCTAGGAGTCGGTCAGGACACTCACGCGACGACGCCCGTTGAGCGTGCCGTACTTCACGACGCCGTTGGCGGTTGCAAACAATGTGTCGTCTCCGCCCCTGCCGACATTGTGTCCAGGGTGAATGCGGGTGCCACGCTGGCGGACGAGGATGGCGCCTGCGTTCACCTCTTGACCGTCGAACACCTTGGGTCCGAGGCGCTGTGCCCGTGAATCGCGCCCGTTCTTGGTTGAGCCGGCGCCCTTTGTCTTTGACATCAGGAATCCTCCTGCTCTTTCTTTGTATCCTCGGCCTCTGCCCCGGCAGCCTCCGCCGGCTCGGCCTTTTTCGATTCGGTTTTCTTCGGTTCGGCCTTCTTCGACTCGGCCTTCTTCGACTCGGTCTTCTTCGACTCGGCCTTCTTCGACTCGGTCTTCTTCGACTCGGTCTTCTTCGGTTCGGTCTTCTTCGGTTCTGTCTTCTTCGACGCGGCCTGTTTGGCGTCTACCTTCGCGGCGTCCGCCTCTTTGTCGGCTTTCTTGTCGGCTTGCTTGGCACTGGCCTTCTTGGCATCAGCATCCGCAGAACTCTTGGCCTTGGGAGCACCGGTGATCCCGGTCACCTCGATTGTCGAGAACTTTTGACGGTGACCGATTCTTCGGCGGTAACCGGTCTTGTTCTTGAATTTGAAAACGTGAAGCTTCTCGCCCTTGGTTTCGCCCAGAACCTTCGCTTTCACCTTGGCCTTGCCCAGCTTGGAAGGATCGGTTATGACCGTGCCATCGTCGCCTACCAGCATGATGGGCGTGAATTCGAGGTCGCCGTCACTCGTGACGCGGTCGATCTCGAGGACATCACCCTCTGCTACACGGGCCTGACGGCCTCCGGATTTGATGATGGCGTACATGGCTGCGGAAGCTTACTTGCCCTTTTGGTTCGATGTACCGGAGTTTTTGTCGTTGGTGCGCTGACCGTTACGAGATTTCTTGTCGCCATTCGAGTCACCCGACTTCTCGGATTTCTCGCCTAGCGCCAGATGCTCGTGCAATAACAATCCGCGTCCTTCGCACGTCGGGCACTTCTCCGAGAATGTTTCCAACAAACCTTCCGAGACGTGCTTGCGCGTCATCTCGACGAGTCCGAACTCCGATACGTCCGAGACCTGAGTCCTCGACTTGTCTTTTGCGAGTTCTTCCCTGAAGCGTTGCAGCACGGTGCGCCGATTGCGTTCGATCTCCATATCGATGAAGTCGACGACGATGATCCCGCCAATGTCACGCAGCCGCAATTGACGGGCGATCTCCTCGGCAGATTCAATGTTGTTCTGCAAGACAGTCTCTTCGAGATTGGATTTGCCGACGAACCGGCCCGTATTGACATCGATCACGGTGAGCGCTTCGGTTCGTTCGATCACGATGTGCCCGCCGGACGGTAGCCACACGGTGCGATCGAGCGCTTTCCGCAGCTGATCTTCCACGTGGAACCGCTCGAACAGGGGAATCTCGTCCTCATAGAGTTTGACCTTCGAAACCAGCTCAGGGGCAGTGTCTTTCAAATATGTTTCCACCGCCTCTTTCGCCTCCGGTGAATCGACCAGAAGCCTCCGAAAATCGGCCGTGAAGTGTTCGCGGATGACACGAGTTTCGATCGGGGGCTCCTCGTAGACGCTGCGGGTCCCGGAACCTTCTTTGATCTTTTGCTGAATGCCTTCCCAACGTGCCATCAGGCGATCGATGTCAGCTTTCAGGTCGTCCTCCGAAGCGCCGGCGGCCGCGGTACGTACGATCACTCCGAACCCCTTGGGCCTGAGGTTCGCCACAATCGCTCGCAGGCGACGCCGTTCGTCATCGTCGAGCCGCCTGGAGATCCCGCGAGCATCGGACTCCGGGGCTAGCACCAGATAGCGGCCCGCCAACGAGACCTCGTTGGTCAAGCGGGCGCCTTTGTGTCCCATCGCATCCTTGACGACCTGAACCAGGACTTCGTCGCCATTCTTGAGCGCCTTCTCGATGCGGGGCTTGCGCCGATTGTCCAAATCCGCGTCGTCGTAGTTGACGTCACCGGCGTACAAAACGCCGTTTTTGCCCTCGCCAAAATCAACGAACGCAGCCTCCATACCAGGTAATACGTTTCGCACCTTGCCGACATAGACGTTTCCGACGAGCGACTGCGTGTCTTTGTTGGCCACATAGTGCTCAACGAGCACCGGACCTTCGAGTACCACGATCTGGGTCTGATGCGGGAGTCGCCGCACGAGCATTTGCTTGCGAGCGGTGCTGGGTGGAGCGCTGACAGGAGGGAGTCGCTTGGGGGCAGATGACGTTTTGGCACCGGATTGCCCGTTTGCTCCCGACCGATTGTTGCGGGAGCGACCGTCACCGGTCTGCTTCCCCCCGGTAGAGCGACCTTTGGGGCTCTGGCGCCCTCCGGAGTCCTTCGAACCACCGCGCGAGCCACCGGAGCGTGAGCCACCGCGGGAATCCGAAGACTTGCCTTCTGCCGATTTGCCACCCGGCTTGTTGCCGGACGTCTTGGTGGCCGCTTTGGATTTGTTTCCAGACGGCGAGCTCGTGGCTTTGCCCTGGCCCGTCCGTGGTTTGGTCTGTTTCCGAGAGCCGCTCTTTTGGCGGGCTTCCGGCTTTGCTGTTACGCGCCGAATCTCGACAGTGTCAGATCCGACCTTTTGTGTCTTTCTCGTTTCGACTTCGGTTTCTGTGGCGCCACGACGGACGACCTCAACCGAATCTTTCTTGCGGAATAAAGCCATTCTTCTCCTTGCGGTCGTGTGTGACCGCAGTTGGGGAGACACACGACCTTCACCGAAACGGTTGAAAAGCCGCGAGCGCGAGCGTGCGAGTGGTGCGCATGGTGCGCACCAACATCGTGCAGCTTGATAGCGCCCATGTCGGCAACCTTTCGGTCGTGCCAGATCCATGTGAGGAAGCAGCTCGGCTTACGAGCTCCGGCAGTCGTGTATGTCAGTTGTTTCTGTAATGCGGATCCATGTGGCCGGAGTTCGCTCCGGTCCTGCCACGTTTCCGACGTCGCCAGGTGCACGGCCCAAAAGGACCGATCGCTCTGACGTTGATTCCACGCCTGGTTCGTCGATGACGAACGATCTCCAGGTGCGTGTAGCGACACAGTCATCCTGTGGCAACAATTGCCGGACTTGCGAATGCTCGCTATGCACCTGATGTACCGGAGGTACTGAATGTGGTATCCGCTCTACGAGTCACCGGCCGGTTCTACGTGAACCAATCACCGGCTTTTCGTACAGGGATTCTGTCAAACCTCTGGTTATCGGGGACCGCGTGCGATCCCCGATGCCCCGCCTAAAAACCTGTTTGGGAAATCATGCCGGGGTGGAATCTGAAGGGTTTTCCCTTCTCTGTAACAATACTAGCGCTATCGGCGGATTCTGCTTCTCACTCAAGCTCTAACTGGCGAGGCTCCCCCGGGCGATAGCACAGCCGGCATCGTGACTCATAGGCACCTTCGGCCCCTAGAACGACCAGATCGTCACTTTGGACCACTCGCTGGGTGAACATGCCAGGGCCGCCGCAACTGTGGCACACAGCCAGAGCTTTTGTCACATATTCAGCTCGCGTCATGAGTCCCGGAATGGGTCCGAAGGGGCGGCCGAGGTAATCGAGATCGAGGCCGGCAACGATGATCTGTTTGCCAACCTCGGCCAATTTGGCGCACACCTCGATCAGGCCCATGTCAAAGAACTGACCCTCGTCGATGCCCACGACGATCGTGCGATCCTCTACCGCCGCGAGAATGTCATCGCTCGAATCGACCGGGTTCGCTTCGATCTTCTGACGAGAATGCGAGACCACCTGGGTCTCGCCGTAGCGGTTGTCGAGCGCCGGTTTGAATACCTGGAGCGGTACCTGAGCGATCCGGTAGCGAACGAGACGTCGAATGAGTTCTTCGCTCTTGCCGGAAAACATGGGACCGGCGATGACTTCGATCCATCCACGGTCGCCTCTTCGGAACATGGTCGAGGAGGATACCTTTACAGAACGCGGGCGGTTCGCGCAGGCACCTTCGATCGCCGCAACCAGATCCCGTGCGCGAGGCCGATCGACATGGCCATCGCCACCATCGAAGAACCGCCGAGCGACATGAACGGAAGCGGGAGGCCGGTAACCGGGATCGGCATCCCAATCGTCATACCGATGTTGACAAATACATGGATGCCGATGAACGCCGCCGTGCCGACACACACGAGCGTTCCAAAGGTATCGGGAGAGGCATTGGCGGCCACGAGCAACCGCCAGATGAGAACGCCATAGAGGGCGATGACGAGAGCCCCTCCCAGGAATCCAAGCTGTTCGCCAACCGCCGAGAAAATGAAGTCGGTCGACTGAACAGGTACAAAGCGCAGGTTTGTCTGCGTTCCTTCGAACAAACCCTGCCCCGTCAAGCCCCCTTGCCCGATTGCTATCTCACTCTGCAGGCGCTGCCATCCGTCGCCGAGCGCGTCCGCCTGGTCAGGATTGAAAACCGACCGAATCCGGTTGAGCTGGTACTCGCCAAGGCCGAGGAACCCGAGCCGGTAGAACAGAGTTCCCAGCGCCATCGCACCCACCGCAAAACCCGCTGTCTGACGCCACGTGATTCCTGCTGCAAAGAGCATTGCGAAGAAGATGAAGACGAGAATGAGTGATGTCCCGAGATCGGGTTGTTTGAAGATCAAAAACACCGGTGGCAGGATGGCTGCGATGGCCATGAAGATCCGCTTGTTCGCCAGACCTTCGTCATCGCTCACCGCCAGGATCGCCGCGAGGGCGAGGATGAGACCCGGTTTGGCCCACTCGGAGGGCTGGATCTGGTAGCTGCCAATGGCAAACCACCGCACCGAACCCTCGCCGACTCCGATCAGCGGTATCAGCAGCAACGAAAACAAAATGGCGGCATACACCAGTGGCGTCGCCGTGTGGACCGTCCTCGACTCAAAGCTCGAAAAACCCCAGAAGGCCACAGCACCGACCGCGACAAAGAGGACCTGCCGCCACATCTCAGAGCTCGGTGAGAGACCGGCAGCCTCGAGGCGCGGAGCAGATGCCGAGTACACCATCAAAATGCCGAGAGCCGAAAGCAACCCGAGTGTGACAATCAGGACGAGATCGGGTTTTGACTCCTCGTAAGCGGTGGCTGTGACGCCCCGACCTCGCACCATCGTCGCCATCAGCCGGCTCCCATCAATGTCTCGAGGATGGTCCGAACCGCCGGAGCTGCCGTGCCTGAGCCGGATCCACCGCGATCAACCATAACGGTCACGACGTACTTGGGATCGTTGATCGGAGCCACGCCCACGAACCACGCAGTGGTAGCAGGGTCGCTGACGGGCGGAATCTCGGCGGTTCCCGATTTTCCTCCGACGATATCGCGTATCGGAGAATCCTGAAAAACAGTCCTGGCCGTACCGCGTTCGCCCGAGGTCACCAACTTGAGGTCCCGGGTCAGCATGCTCAGCGTGGATTGTGAGACCTCCAGCTCCCGGACAATGTCGGGTTTGTTCTCGAACTTCACGGAACCGTTTTGATCGACGAACCTGTCGACCACCCTCGGTCGGAATACATTGCCTCCGTTGACGAGGGCGGCGAATGAGTTCGTGACCTGGAGAGGGGTAGCGACCAGATCTCCCTGGCCGATGCTGATGTTCATCAAATCGCCGCCGACGTACTGACGGCTCCGGGTTATCCACTGCTCGTCAGGCACGATGCCACCTGCTTCTGCCGGCAGGTCGATGCCGGTATCTGCACCGAACCCGAGATCTTCGGCCATGTTTTGAACGACGTTCGGATCTACGACCGAACGATTCCGCCAGATTTCCAGCGCCAGCAGCCAGAAATACGCATCAGCCGACTTCTCGATGGCTGAGTGGAGATTGGTCTCGCCGTGATCGTCGGTCCAGTCGTTGAATACTTGTTGCGATCCCGCTCCGAGCTCGCTCCCGAACGTCAGTCGCGGCGGGAGGTCGATGATCGTGTCGGGGCTGTAGACCCCCTCCGGCCAGATCAGGTTCTCGGCTGCAACGACGTACGGCACGACTTTGAAGGTCGATGCCGGCGGGTAGAGACCTGAGATTGCATGGTTGAAGAGAGCCCCTTCATCGCTCAGGGCACGAAAGGTTTCCACGTCGATGCCACCGATGAAGTCGGTCGGATCGAACGTCGGCAGCGAAACCATGGCCAGCACCGACCCGTCGGTCACATCCATCACGATCCCTGCGGCTTTACCACTCGGATCGGCTTCGGGACCGCTGGCGTTGCGGATTGCTCGCAGGAGGGCGTCTCCGACCACGTGTTGCAGTTCTGCGTCAATCGTGAGGACCGCGTCCCAGCCTCCGACAGGCGCCTCTTCGGCGATGAGCTGGGCGAGGCGTCCGGCCGAATCCTCCTGATAGATCTCACGCCCCGGTTGGCCGCGGAGCAGCAGGTCGTAACGCTGCTCGATTCCGGCGCGACCGAAGTCGTCATTGGGCCGGAGGTAGCTGAGGCTTTCGAGATCTTCGAAGCTCGGCTTGCCGAGATAACCGATGACATGTGACACCGATTCGGCATCGATGTAGCTGCGGACCGGAGAGAGGCGGACTTCCACGCCAGGGAACTCTTCTCCGTACTCGAGCACCTCGCTTGCAACATCCCCGTCAACGTCAATCGCAACCACGAACCTGCTCCCGCTGGCGGCTGCCTGAAACCTGGCACGCAGCATCTCCTGAGGTTCGTCGAGCAGCACTGAGAGGTTCTGGACCAGCGCCTCCTCCTCGTCGAGGGTCAGCACCCTCCGATCGACCAGCAACGTGCGCGACGCCCTGGATTCTGCGAGCACCACACCGTTCGCGTCGAGGATGCGGCCCCGGGGTGCTTCGGTCTGCACCTCCCGGAGTCGGTTGGCCAATGCCCGCTCTTCGTTCACCTCCGCCGCCGCCACCTGCACATACCAGAGCCGAATGGTGAGGCTGGACAGGAGAGCCAGGAACAGAACGCCCACCGCCACGAGTCGCCAACGCTTGATGATCATCACCAGATCGCCCGTTCCGGACCGGGTCCGACGAGAGCAAACCACCGTCCGCCTGCCACGAGCCGGGACACGAGTGGCAAGACCAGCACGGCCAGCATGAGGCTCAGAATCCCGGTGAGCAGGACGCCGATGACAAGTGAGGTGTCCGCCAGGAACCCCTGGCCGAACAATGTGCCGACGATTCCGTAGAGAATCTGGCCTGCAATGGTGAGTGCGAATATCCCGAGGATCATCCGAATCAAGTTGCCTTCAGCCTGTCTCCGATATTGGCTGGCACCGTAGGCGACCACGGTAATGACCAGCGCCCACAATCCAAGGATGGTATTTCCGAGCAGGTCGTTGAGGAATCCACCCACGAATCCAGACACGACCGCCAGCTCCGGATCCATGTAGAGGCCGATGCCGATGGCCACCAGCATCACGAGATTTGGCGATGCTCCGAACGGTCTCGGAAAAACGGTCGTCTGCAAGATGACCGCGATCAGTACGGCGATGAGCGCCCGGAGACGATGTCTTCTCACGAGGTGTCCTCGGAGGGAGCGAGCTGCACGGCCGGATCGACCGGCACAAAGAACAGGATCTCGACGAAGTCGAGCGTGGTGAAATCGACGGCCGGTTTGATCGGGGTCTGGATTGCAAAACCCGCTTGCCGTTGGGCGGTTTCGCTGGCATAGCCGACCCGCAGCCCGGCCGGGTATCGACCGGCGTCGGTGACGAGGGTCGCTCCTTCCGTGATCTCCTGTTCCGCAGTTGCCGAGATGAATTGGAGATCACTGGCGCCACGGCCCTTGGCGCTGCCCCGGTCTTCGGAGCCAACCACCTGAACCTCAACGGCATGATTGGGATTTGTGAGCAGCAACACCCGGGCCGAGTTTTCGGTGACTGACACCACCCGACCAACGAGGCCGTCGACGTTGCGGACGGGATAGTCGACGACAACCCCGTCCGCAGATCCCTTGTTGACCACGATCGAGTGATCAAAATCCGATGATCCGCGAGCCTGTACCCTGGCGATCTGGCTCTGAAGAGCGCCGACCGACGGGAGATTCAAGAGTTTGCGAAGCTCCTCGTTCTCGCTACGGAGCGGCTCGGTTTCGGCCAGTCGGCGGTTGGCCTCGTCCAGCTCTTCTCGGAGCGCCGCATTCTCGGAACGCAAGCCTGCGAGGTTGGCGAGCCCGTCTACGAAACCGGCGATGGGTCGCACGACAGCATTGGCTGCACCCTGGATCGGCGCTACCACCGCCTGGGTGACACTGCGCATCGAGCCGGCGAATCCGCCGCTCGAGCCTCGAACATCGATGGTCATGAGGATGATCGAAATGATCACGAACGTGATGAGCAGGGCCGTTGAGCGGTCGAATCTTCGGCGAGCGTTCAGCATGACTTCTGCCTCATATTGTCGCTCCCATTCCGAGCCAACGTGTCTTATCGAGGCGAGTTTGCCTAGGGGCGACCGGAAGAATGCAGGACGCCTTGCAAGACATCAAATTCCTCGAGCGTTTGTCCCGACCCGAGCACCACCGAGAGTAGAGGCCGGTCGGGGACGACGACGGGCATGCCCGTCTCGTGGGCGAGGCGCTCTGCCAGACCTCGCAGCAAAGCTCCTCCTCCCGTGATCACAATGCCGCGCTCCATGATGTCTGCGGCCAGTTCCGGCGGGGTTTTGTCGAGAGCGGTCTTGACTGCATCCACAATGATCTGCACCGGCTCTTCAATGGACTCCCGGATTTCCTGACTGGCGATGGTGATGGTCTTTGGCAGCCCACTGATCAGATCGCGTCCGCGCACCTCGGCGGCAGGCTCCTGCACGTAGGGATACGCGGAGCCGATCTTCATCTTGATCTGTTCGGCTGTGCGTTCGCCGAGCATCAAGTTGTATTCCTTCTTGACCCACTGAATGATGGCTTCGTCGAGCTCGTCTCCGCCGACCCGGATGCTCTTGGACACGACGATGCCACCCAGCGAGATGACAGCCACCTCCGTGGTACCACCGCCGATATCCACCACCATGGAGCCGGCCGGCTCATGGACCGGCATCATCGAGCCGATGGCGGCCGCCATAGGCTCTTCGATCGTGTAGGCCTTTCGGGCTCCGGCGTGATAGGAGGCCTCCTCAACGGCTCTCCGCTCGACGCCGGTGATTCCGGACGGAACACAAATAACGATCCGGGGCCTCGCGAATCTACGACGATGAACCTTCTGGATGAAGTAGCGCAGCATGCGCTCGGTGATGTCGAAGTCGGCTATCACGCCATCTCGCAGCGGACGGATCGCCTGGATGTAGGAGGGAGTGCGACCAATCATGCGTTTGGCTTCCATACCCACGGCCAGGGCGCGGTTGGTCTGGGTGTCAATGGCGACGACAGACGGCTCGTTTAACACGATGCCCTGCCCACGAACATAGACCAGCGTGTTTGCCGTGCCGAGGTCAATCGCCATGTCCCGCCCGGCGAGGGCGAACAGGGATTCTACGTTTGAGGCCAACGGCCTTACCTCCAAAGCACTTACCAAGGGGAGTGTACAGACAACCCAAATCAGGCGAAAGAAGTTTTCGCGTTCTTATCGAACCGTCAATGCGCTTGGACGCATCCTGGAATCACAGATGCTTGGCAGCTTCGCGTCGCGAGAGCCCACTCAGCCCGTCTCCCATTTCATCGAGAAACGCTCGCACCCCGTCGGGGTTCACATACGCGTGCTGGCGAAGCGCCCACCCGATTGCTTTCCGGATGAAAAACTCTGTGTCGGAAGCCTGGTCGCGGCAGTAGCGAAAGAGGCGGGTCTCGTCGAGCGCATCGCGATGTTTCAGCTGGCCGAGAATGGCCGACCGGCGAATCCACATGTCATCGTCGGTGATCCAGGCGTCCATGATCGGTGACACCTCATCCCGAAATCGCAACCACGTCGCCCCGACCAGGTTCGCCGCGATGTCATCGACGAAATCCCACCACGCTCCGTCACGAATCATGTACTCGAACAGGTCGAGCATGGCAGGCACGTGGTGTTGTTGGAACGCTCTGGCGTAGTGGATTGCCGCGTATTTGTCTTCGCGATGAGGAAGGTCCCACAACTCTCGTACTGACGTCCGGTAGGCGTCCCCGTCATTGGGCGGGAAACCCTTGACGATGGCACGGAGGACCGGGACTCTCTGCGGGCTCCCGATCCCCCAGAAAGGCATCTCCGACTTCATGTAGGCCGCCATGTGCGGCGCAGCCTCGGGGTCGGCCAGCGCTGCGAACTCCGTCGTAACGAAGTCCGCCAGCTCCCCCATCAGCCGAAGAAGAGACCCAGTTCTCGCTCGGCGGATTCCGGACCGTCAGAGCCGTGGACGATGTTCTCGCCGATCTCGATCGCGAAGTCGCCACGAATCGTGCCCGGTCCCGCTTCGAGCGGATTGGTTGCGCCCATCATCTGTCGTGCCGCCGTGATAGCGGAGGGACCCGTCCATTCCATGGCAACCACCGGACCCGACGTGATGAAGTCGACGAGGTCGCCGAAGAAAGGACGTTCCTTGTGCTCCCCGTAATGTTCTTCTGCAAGCGATCGACCGATGTTCATCATCTTCATTTGCGCCAGCTTGAGGCCCTTGCCCTCCAACCGGGCGATGACTGTGCCGACGAGCGCCTTGGCGACGCCGTCTGGTTTGACCATTACGAAAGTTCGTTCCACAGGTTGTCCTCTTCTTCAATCTCGGAATTCGACGGGATGCTACGTTCGAGGCTACTTGGGCCGTTCGTCGGCGAGTTGTCGATGCCCAGCAGAGCGGACCTCGCCTCCCCCGCCACGAAAACGGAGCCGACGATCAACACCGCACCCTCGAATCCGGCACGAGACATCGCTTGATCCAACCCCTCTGCCACGGAACTCGCTGCCGAAACCGTCCCGTTGATGTGCTCCTCGGCAAGGGCCACGAGCTCAGCCGGATCCATCGACCTGGGATGATCGGCTGCGACGGCAGTAAAGCCGTCCGCAATCGCACCGAGCACGTCGATGATGCCGTCGGCGTCTTTCTCGCGCGATGCTCCCATCACGATCTGCCATCTGAGCGGAGGGAACTCGATTTCAAGCGCTTCCAGCAGTCTCGAAGCCGCGTTCGGGGTATGTGCAACATCGACGACGACGAGTGGTTGACGAGCAAGCACCTCGATACGACCCGGGTTCTCGACCGCCGCCAGCCCGGCGCGTGCCGCGTCGACGTCCATGGCCTGATCGAACAAGCCTTCCAACGCCGCAATGGCGACGGCGAGATTATGCACCTGGATGCGTCCGTGCGTCGGGAGGAGAAGGTCGGTGTAGGTCGCATGCAGACCGCGGATGTCACACAGCCATCCGCCTACTGCCTGGCTGGCCTCGACGATCCCGAAGTCCCGGTCGAAGGTGAACCACGGGATCGCCAGCGCCTCGGAGCGCGCCGCCGCCACCTCGAGTGCATCTTGATGCAAATCTCCCGTGACCAGCGTCCCATCAGGTTTGGCAATGGCGATTTTCTCGCCCGCAATCGCGGAGATCGTATCCCCCAGCTGCTCGGTGTGTTCGAGTTCGATACCTGTGACCACGGCTACCTCGGAAGACACAACGTTCGTGGCGTCGAGCCGCCCGCCGAGACCAACCTCGATTACCGCGAGATCGACGCCACGATCGGCGAACCAGGCAAGGGCGACGGCCGTCATGAACTCGAAGTAGGTGAGCAGGTCACCTCCCCGCTGTTCCCAGATCTCCTCGAAGACTCGCACGTCGTCCACCGCCTGGGCGAACTCGTCCGGGCCGGCCGCCACCCCGTTGTATTGCAGCCGGTCCTCGATCCGATGCAAATGAGGCGAGGTATACGTAGCAACCGACATGCCGTGCGAGGCGGCCAGCGTCGCTATCAGGCGGGTCGTCGAAGTCTTGCCGTTCGAACCGGCGACATGGATCACCGAGTATGCATGCTGGGGATTGCCCATCAACTCCAGCAGACCCTCGATACGCTCGAGACCCGGGTTCATGCCCCGATCGGCGTGAGCATCGATCAGGGCGACAGCCTCGTCGTAGTTCACAGGTACGCTGTCACGAAGCGCATCACTGTTTCTTTCATCCCAGGTCTACGAGCTGGGCACGAAGCGAAGCCAGCTTCGCTTCTGCCTCAGCGAGCTTTCCGCGCTCTTTTTCGACAACCGCTGCAGGGGCCTTATCGACGAAATCGGCGTTGGTCAGCTTGGCTCCGGCATTGCGAACCGTGGCTTCTTCGTCGGCGATCCGTTTGATCAATCGTTCCTTTTCCAACGTGACATCCACGATGCCCTCCATCGGGAGGTAGGCGGTCAGCGCACCGGCCACAATCCTCGTGGATCCCTCGGGCGCATCCGACCCATACGTTGGAATCACCGAGACCAGAGAGAGAAACTGACGCTCCCACCACGCCTCGGCGACGCCGTTCGGATCGTCGATGACGAGCTTGAGTTCTGACCGGGGGCTGAGTCCGTGCGTCGCGCGGAATTGCCTGACACCGGTCACGAGTTCCTGGAAGGTTGTCATGGATGGCGGTGCCGAAACCGGTGGCACCACGGGCCACGCACTCGACGCTATAAACCCCTCGCCGACCAGCTCCTTCCAAAGCTCTTCAGTCACGAATGGAATTACGGGATGGAAGAGCTTCAACACATCCCGCATCACGACCCCAAGCGTGGCTGTGATCTCCTCGGCCTCAGGACCATCGGTCAGCGCCTTGGACAATTCGATATACCAATCGAACACCTCCGACCATGCGAAGTTGTACAACATCGAATATGCATCAGCGAGGCGGTATTCGTCGGACAGCGCATCAAATCGCTCGCTGACCTCTCCGAGCCGCCCCAGGATCCACGCCGATTCCGGCGAGGGGTCGGTCGGGTACCCACCGTCGGCCGGCACCGAGCCGGCGCCCGTGTGGTTGAGCACGAATCTGACCGCATTCCACACCTTGTTGCCGAATTTTCGAGCACCCTCCACCCAGTCCATCGAAAACGGCACGTCCTGACCCGGCCCTGCCGCCTGCAGCAGCGCCAACCGAAGGGGGTCGGCACCGTGGCCCTCGATCACCTCGAGCGGGTCCACGGTGTTGTTGCGTGATTTGGACATCTTGTTGTGAAACTCGTCTCTGACCATGCCGTGTATCACGATCGTGCGAAACGGGACGTCAGGCAGAAAATGCACCCCCATCATCAACATGCGAGAAACCCAGAAACTGATGATGTCGTAGCCGGTGACGAGCACGCTCGTCGGATAGAAGCGCTCGAGATCGGCTGTTTCATCAGGCCAGCCCAGCGTCGAGAAAGGCCACAGCGCTGACGAGAACCAGGTGTCGAGCACATCCTCGTCCTGGATCAGATCGTTGCTTCCACACGTGGGACAGATCGCCGGCTCGTTCTGTGAGACGACGACTTCGCCGCAGGAGCAGTACCAGGCCGGAATCCGATGTCCCCACCACAACTGTCTGCTGATACACCAGTCGCGAAGGTTTTCCATCCACCGGAAGTAGGTGTTCTCCCACTGCTCCGGCACGAAATCGGCCTCGCCCTGTTTCACGACCTCCATCGCAGGGCCCACGAGCGGTTCCACCTTCACAAACCACTGTTGGGACAGCAGTGGCTCCACGATGGTGTCACATCGCGAGCAATGGCCTACCGCATGCTCGCGGTCTTCGACTCGTTCGACGAGGCCTTCCGCCTCGAGCCTCTCCCGGATCGCCCTTCGTGCGTCGAAGCGATCCATCCCGGCAAAGGCGCCACCGTTCTCATTGATCTTCCCGTCCTGGTCCATGATGATGATCGGGTCGAGGCCGGCACGCTGCCCGATGTCAAAGTCGAGCGGGTCGTGGGCCGGAGTCACCTTGACGGCACCCGTCCCGAATTCTGGCTCGACCCCTTCGTCGGCCACGATCGGGATCTCGCGGTTCTGGAGTGGCAACACCACGGTCTTTCCGACCAGGCCCTGAAAACGCTCATCGTCGGGATGAACCGCAACCCCGGTGTCACCCAACATGGTCTCCAACCTCGTCGTCGCCACCACGACGTGTCCGCTGTTGTCGGCCAGCCGATACCTGACGTAGGTCAAATCACCCTGCGAGTCGATGTGGTTGACCTCGAGATCACTGAGCGCTGTGTGATCCTGCGGGCACCAGTTGATGATGCGATGACCGCGATAAATGATGCCGTGGTCATACAGCTCGACGAACACCTTTCGAACTGCGGTCGAGAGACCTTCGTCCATGGTGAAACGCTCTCGCGTCCAATCAACGGAGTCGCCCAGCAATCTCATCTGTCTGGTGATCTGCCCACCCGAGGTTCTCTTCCACTCCCAGACCCGATCAATGAAGGCCTCGCGACCCAGGTCGTGCCTGGACCTTCCCTCTTCGGCCAGGGTTCGCTCGACCACCACCTGCGTGGCAATTCCCGCATGATCCGTACCCGGGAGCCAGAGGACGGCATCCCCCATCATTCTGCGACGGCGAACGATGGTGTCGATGATCGTGTGCTCGAAAGCATGACCGATGTGGAGTACACCCGTTACATTCGGCGGAGGAATAACTATGGAAAAGGGCTCACCACCCGGATTGGCCTCCGGCTTGAAGATGCCCGCTTCTTCCCAGCGGTCGTACCAATTTGCCTCGACGGCGGCGGGATCGTAGGTCGGCTCCATGAGGCAGTGAGGTTACCGGCTGGTGTGTGGGGAAACCCGATCAGAGGGCTCAACCGTCATAAGACCATGAAGAATCACATTTCATACAAGACCCACTTCATACTGGTGTTCATGCTCGCCGCAATCCTGTTTGCGTGCGGAGATGAACGCTCCGGACCCATCGACGACGGCGAGCCCCCGGTCGACCAAAGTGACTCCGGAAGTCTCGTCGATCGCGAGTTCTGGTCGACAGCAATCAGCGAGAACGGTGAACCACGAGCCCTCGTCAACGGAACCCGGATCTCGCTCACATTCGGCGATGGCACGCTCGGAGCCTCCGCAGGGTGCAACTCGATGGGAGCCGGATACACCCTCGAAGGCGAAAGTCCGGTTTCGGGCACGCTGGTCGTCGGAGAGATGAGCATGACGGAAATGGGCTGTGACGAGCCCCGTCATGCTCAGGACACCTGGCTCATGACGTTCCTGCGATCATCCCCCCGATTCACGCTGGACGGCGACACACTGACACTCGCCAGCGACGATGTGCTCATGCAGCTCCTCGATCGAGAGATCGCGGATCCGGACCGGCGGCTGGACGGCACCGAATGGATCGTCACCGGCTTCCTCGATGGTGAAACCGCCACCGACATCTCCGTTCCGACACCGGCGACCGTGATCTTCGACAACGCCACCAGCATGATCTCTGGTACGGACGGATGCAACAGCTACGCAGGTTCGGTCGAGATCTCAGACGGCAGCACTGGCGGACCGGTCGCGGCTGGAGATGGGGAATTGCAGTTCGGGCCCATCGAATCCGAACAGGAGCTCTGCGAAGGCTACGAGGATTATCAGCCCCGATTCCACGCCGTCTTCGAATCCGGAAGGGCGAGCTACGTGATCGACGGCCCGAATCTGACAATCCTCGGAGAGGATGGATCGGGCCTGACCTTGCGGGCTGCGGACGCCTGAACCGCTGGGACCGCGAGGCCCGGCGAGCGCCTCAGGACGTACCGCCGGTAGTGCCCGCCCGACCGCGGTTTCCTCCCGACCGGTGTCGCACTGCCAGGGGCACAGGGCAAGAAAAAGGCACCCCGTTGGGGTGCCTTTTCCGCCCGCTATATGAGAGGAGGTAGTCAGTTTCCCGCTACTGATCTCTATGTCCTTCAAGGTATCGACCAGGGGGCGCTCTATCCGATCTGGACGCGTTACTGATGGCACCTGCACGCTGACTAGTCACATCGCCCCGTATCCGACTTCACAACGGGGATAGAGTCGCTGCATGCACGCCGTCGACATCCACGTTCGCTTCTACGAACTCGACCCCTACCGGCACGTGAATCACTCGGCATACATCCAGTACTTCGAAACGGCCCGGATCCAACTACTCGAAGACATCGACCTCGGACTCATCCACCTCGAAGACCGCGGCTATCGCATCGTGGTGACGTCGATCGAAACACGATTTCTGAAGTCGGCCGAGATGGGCGACACGCTCACGGTCCAAACCTGGGTCGAAGACATCAAGCGAGCAACTGCAACCTGGGGGCAACGCATTCTCAAAGATGACGAGGTTTATGCCACCCAATCGGTCGGGGCGGCGATTCTGGACCTCACCGGCAAACCCACTCGATGGTTACCCGAATTCGAACAAGCCATGAAGCCGTTCATGATCGGACCGTGACTCGGTAGGTTGGAAAGCGCCGCTAGGCGGAGCGCTCCTCCCGGGTGGTGGTTTCGGAATGCGGTACGAGAGTGGGATTGACCCGCTCTTCGACGACCTCTTTGGTAATGACCACCTGACCCACATCCTCGCGGGAAGGAAGGTCATACATCGTGTTGAGGAGAACCTCCTCGACAATGGAGCGCAGCCCGCGAGCGCCGGTACCGCGCAACTGCGCCTGGTCGGCGATGGCCTCTATGGCATCGGTGTCGAACACGAGATCGACGCCGTCCATCTCGAACAGCTTGGCGTATTGCTTGACAAGGGCGTTCTTGGGATCGGTCAGAATGTTGACGAGCGCCTCGCGATCGAGATCCTCCACAGTCGCCACAACCGGAAGCCGGCCGATGAACTCGGGAATGAGCCCAAACTTGTTGAGGTCCTCCGGAAGGAGATCGTTGAACGAGGCACCGGCGCGGACGTCGTCGCGTCCATGGACCTCGGCACCGAATCCGATGCCCTTCTTGCCGACACGGTTCTCGATCATCTTCTCGAGACCGGCGAACGCCCCACCGCAGATGAACAGCATGTTCGACGTGTCGATCTGGATGAACTCCTGATGCGGATGCTTGCGACCGCCCTGGGGGGGCACGGAGGCCACGGTGCCTTCGAGAATCTTCAGCAGCGCTTGCTGTACGCCTTCGCCAGAAACATCACGGGTGATGGACGGATTCTCCGCCTTGCGAGCAACCTTGTCGATCTCGTCGATGTAGATGATGCCCATCTCTGCTCGCTTGATATCGAAATCAGCGGCCTGGATCAACTTCAACAGAATGTTCTCGACGTCTTCACCGACATAGCCGGCCTCGGTGAGAGCCGTGGCGTCTGCGATCGCAAACGGCACGTTGAGCATCCGGGCCAGCGTTTGGGCGAGGAGCGTCTTTCCACAACCGGTCGGCCCAACCATGAGAATGTTGGACTTCTGCAGTTCTACGCCGTCGGTGTTCTTCACCCCAGCGTTGACCCGCTTGTAGTGGTTATACACGGCTACAGACAGCACCTTTTTGGCACGGTCCTGGCCGATCACGTAATCGTTCAGGAATTCGTAGATCTCTCGCGGTTTGGGCAGCTCGGTGGGACCGACCTCGACCTCGGTGGTCCCCAGCTCTTCTTCGATGATCTCGTTACACAAGTCAATGCACTCGTCACAGATATACACACCTGGACCCGCGATGAGTTTCTTGACCTGCTTTTGCGACTTGCCACAAAAACTGCACTTGAGAAGATCCGAGCCGTCTGCGAATTTTGCCACCTGTGTTGCCTACCTCATGTCACAACGTACGGGTTGTACGTATCCGTGTTTGCCGTTCATCGGCGAATGTCGATACCGAATCAGTCGTTTACGGCCTGGAGGTATCGCGGGGCGAGCACCTCGTCTATAACACCATATTCCTTCGCGACGTCCGCTGTCATCCAAAAGTCACGTTCTGTGTCTTTTTTTATGTCTTCGATGGGTTTTCCGGTGTGGAGAGCCAAAATCTCGTCCAATTCCGCTCGCATCCGGATGATTTCCTTAGCCTGGATCTCGATATCGGTGGCCTGCCCCTGAGTGCCTCCTGACACCTGATGGATCATGACACGGCTATGTGGCAGACCAAAGCGCTTGCCTTTGGTGCCTGCCGCGAGCAACAGGGCACCCATCGAGGCAGCCTGGCCCATGCAGAACGTCGACACCTCAGGCTTGATGTGCTGGATCGTGTCGTACACCGCGAGGCCGGCTGAGACGACGCCGCCGGGTGAGTTGATATACAGCGAAATATCCTTGTCGGGATCTTCGCTTTCCAGGTGTAACAGCTGAGCCATGATGACATTGGCCACCCCATCATCGATGGGTGTACCCAGGAAAATGATTCGGTCCTTGAGCAAGCGGCTGTAGATATCGAATGCTCGCTCCCCTCGGCTTGTGCTCTCTATGACGGTTGGTACCAGGTAACCCATGTGTTGTCTCCTATTGGCTGGGCACTCCACCGGGGGATGGAAGTGCGAAAGTGTGCCCCTGCATGAGGGGTTTTCGGTGTATTTCGTCGTCGCCTGCGTCACGTTCGTACGCAGAAGCATATGTATCGGTGGTTCTCTGGTCGTCCAGTGCTTCTCATCGGAGATCACCGGAATGGCTGATCGGTGGTTCGCAGCGCCGCTAATGGCACGGCCCTCAAGGCTATGTTCCCTCTATACCCGCAGTCTCGTTGTCCGCAGTCTCGTTGTCCGTATCCTCGTTGTCCGCCGCCGCTTCGGCCGCAGTCGGCTCGTCCTCTCGCCCGTCGGCGCTTTCATCAGCCGAATCGCCAATTTCTGCCTCGTCGTCGGTGGCCGCCGTCTCGGCAACATCCACCGACTCGTCCGGTTCGTCGATGTGCTCTTCGACTTCCGGCAGCGTCAAGTCGAGCACGTTGCCATCGCCGTCGATCGGAGTTGCTTCCTCGATCAACAGATCCAGCGCCTGCTGCCTCAGGATATCAGCAGTCAAAAGTTGTAACCGATCCGCTTTGCGTACGGCATCGAGGTACTCACCCGGGGTCATCTTTTCTTGCTCGGCGACGGCGGCGACCGCTTCTTCGAGGTCTTCCTCCGACACCTCCAGGCCACGATCGCGGGCAATCGCATCGAGAGCGAGCCGGGTCTTGACCGTCCGATCTGCCTGCAGCCGGGCATCGGCTACCACTGCCTCCTGGCTCTGTCCGGTCACCCGCATGTAGTCCTCGAGGCCGATACCGCTCGTTTCGAGCTGGTGGGCAAACGAATGGATTTGTGCTTCGGTCTCAGATTCGATCAGACCCTCTGGAATCTCGACATCTACGTCTTCGATGACCGCTTCGATGGCCTTGCTTCTGAACTCCCGCAACGCCTGTTCGGTCTTCGTCACCGCCATGCCCTCTGCGATTTCGTTCCGCAGGTCTTCGACACTCGAGAATTCAGAAATGTCGCCGACCCATTCGTCGTCGAGGTCCGGCAGCCGTTTTTCCTTGATCGATTTCACGAGGATCTTGAACGAGAGTTCCTCGCCGCCAAATTCACCAAACGACTCCGGGAGAGTGGACGTGAGGCTCACGATGCTGCCGGCCTTCTCTCCTCGCAGAACTCCATCGAGACCCTCGAGCAGTCCACCACCCCCCACTTCGTACGACAGGTCCCTGGCACTCACCTCGTCGACCGGCTGTCCATCGTCTTCAGCGTTGAGATCGATGAGTGCAATGTCGCCATCCCGAATCGATCGCTCAACGTCCACCAGCTCGGCGAACTGCTCTCGGAGTCGATCTATCTGTTCATCGATCTCTTCGTCGGTGACCAGGTTGGACTCGACGACGATTTGGCGGCCCTCGATGACAGGCGCCGAATCCAGCTCGGGCCACAACGCCAGCTTGACGTCCATTTCGAATCCGTCTTCGGTGTCCCGCACGTCCGTGATGGTTGGTCGGGCGGCCAACTCCAGGTCGATGTTCTCCAGGGCGGCGCCCACCCAATCCGACATTCCGGAATCAATGGCCTCGGCCCGGACGGTATCGGCCCCAACGGTTGCCTCGACGATCCGACGAGGGGCTTTGCCAGGTCGGAAGCCTTTGAGGCGCATCTGCCCGCTCAGCTTTTTGGCAGCCCGATTTTTGGCGTCCTCGAGATCGGCTTCGAGCATTTTGACGGTCAGAGTTCGTTCGAATCGTCCCGATTCGACCAGTTCAGTCTCCAATGGTTTCCTCAGACTTGGCGACGCTTTGATACGTCGATGTGACGGCGCAACCGTCTGTTCTTGATGATGAGTGGGGCGACCGACGGGATTTGAACCCGCGACATCCAGGATCACAACCTGGGGCTCTAACCTGACTGAGCTACGGCCGCCATGTCATGCGAGATCCGACTGCACCTTCGGACAGACCCTCCCTACGGGGCAGGAACCGTCTTGACGGGCATCCCGCGCCCCCGGAAGGATTCGAACCTCCGGCCAAGAGCTTAGAAGGCTCCTGCTCTGTCCTCTGAGCTACGGGGGCCCGAACGTCGGGTCACGCGTCGGACAATCGTAGCGTGAGGCGTTGTCGAACCGGAAGCCGCGGAACTAGGCCGGATCGAGAATGACAACCGGGATCTGGCGGTCGGTTTTTGTCTCGTAATCGGCGAATCCAGGCGCGATCTGTTTCTGTCGTTCCCAGATCGGCTGGCGCTCGGCATCAGACGCAACCCGGGCGACGATTTCGATCGTTTCGGAACCCACCTCGATTCTGCAATGCGGGTTTGCGAGCAGGTTGTGATACCACGCCGGATGTGAGTCGGCGCCTGCCTTCGAGGCGAAGATGGCATAGGAGTCCCCTAGCGGCTGATACACCAGCGGGTGAAGTCTTGGTTCGCCCGATTTGGCTCCAATCGTGTGAAGCAACAGGAGGTCTGATCCGGAAAAGAATCCTCCGACTTTGCCGCCGTTCGCACGAAACTCCTCGATGATCCGGTCGTTGAAGCCTGCCATCTCGTCACCCTTTCTTTCGACGGCCGCGTAAAGACCAGACAACCGGATCACGTTGCGAGATATTCCGAGCGACCAACGGTATGGCGTTATCCTTGAGGCAACAAGCGGGTGTAGTTCAATGGTAGAACTTCAGCCTTCCAAGCTGATAGTGAGGGTTCGATTCCCTTCACCCGCTCCAGAAGACCTGTTACGGCGACCGTTCGGTGACCTCTGCCTACTCGCCGATCCTATTCGTCGAACCTACTCCTCGAAGATGGTCAAAAACGCTTGCAGCTCCGCTTCATCTAACGTCGAGACCTCTTCGTCACCGGGAAACGAACGTGACGCAATGTCGGCACTGAACTCCGTCAGGGCCCGCACACGTTCGTCCATGATCCGGTCGTAGAGTCCGGCAAGATCTGCATACGCCCTCGCATGCCGGGGCTTGCGGGCGCTCTCACCGCAGATATCGGACATGAACAGGAACAAGACGTCGGCGTCCGGGCCAGAACCGAGCGAAATCGTTGCCAACCCCGTTCTCCTGTTGATCTCGGCCATGAGCGGGGCCGGAATGAGTTCGCATTCCACTGCAAACGCACCGGCCTCCTCCAGATGTTGAAACTTCGCCCAGAGGGCCTGTGCCTCCGCTGCTGTCTTGCCGACTGCCCGCACGCCGCCGTAGAGAGTCGACTTCTTGGGAACGAAACCCAGGTGGCCCATCACCGGTATGTCGTCGTCCGCCAGGCGTCGCACGCACTCCATGCTTCTGGCTGTGATCACGGCGTCAGCCCCGTTCGTGAGAGCTTCGAAAGCGGCGCCGAGCAGATCATCCGGCGTAACGGCGCCATCGAAATCGATCGCCGCAGTGACAAACAGCTTCGAGGAACCGTGCCGAACGGCGGGCACTGCCCCTGCCATGCACACCACCATCTCGATGCCGGCCATTTCAGCCGCATGGGCCTCCTCAGCCGTCCCGGCGGTGACCTGTGCGAGCCGGGTTCCGTTGTTCTTGAGTGATCGGATGTCGGCAACGGTTACAGTCCGCTCGGCCTCCTGACCGTTGTAATCCAGTATTCGCACCATGGGATATGCACGCTAGCCCGCATCGGTCACCCCATGCCGTTCAGGAGGTGGATGGGCACTACCCGAGGAGAGCACCAACGCGTTTTACCCCCTCGATAGCGATGTGAGACGGCTGACTGGCAAAACATATCCGGAAGAAACCCGGTTCACCGCAGCGGAGCGACGAGCCGGGCGTCAGGTTGACGTTCGCCTCTTCGAGAATCCTGCGCCAGAGGCGCGCTTCGGCTTCCCAGGTGGGCTCGTCGAGAAACGGTCGGAGATCTGCAACCAGAAAGAACCCGGCTGAAGAAGGAATGTACGAGATTCCAATCTCATCGAGCGCTTCGGTGGTATCGAGATACGCAGCGCCAAGCCGACGTTGATTCTCGGCGATGAATCCATCTACCCAGGCGTTGTCTGCAATGAGCTCGCCCAGGACATGTTGGGTGTCCCCCGAGACCGCCTGCCAATACGCCACGGTTTGCGCAAAGGCCCGGATCTGTTCGTTCTTCGTGTACAACACGCCGCATCGCAGACCGCTGACGGCAAAATCTTTGCTGAACGCCCAGACGATGTGAACGAAGTCGCCCATCGGGAATGTGGAAGCACTCACAAAAGGCTGGTCCCCAAAAACCGACAGAGCATAAATTTCATCGATGACTGCGTGGATCTGGTTCGCCTGACACCAGTCGACGACCGTTCGCACTTCCTCAGCCGAATAGACGGTGCCGAGTGGATTGTTCGGCGTTGTAAACAACAACGCACGGATGGGTCGATCGGCGTGTTCCATCGCGTTGTCAAGATGGTCGGTTGTGAGTTCGAAACCGGAGCCGCTTTCCGTGTGGGCCGGAACGATGATCAGACCATCCCGTGCCTCGAGGTCGAGCCAGAAGCCCGCGTAACTGGGCGTTGGAACCATCACGCCCTCTCCGGCGTCCGCGATCGCATAGAAAATGGTTTCCAGGATGGTTCCGGCACCCGCCGCCGTGACCAGGTGGTCCGGGTCGACGGGGTGGCCGATAAAGGTGCGACTCATGAACTGGGCGACCCGTTCTCGAAACCGGGACGATCCAAACAT
>JBFGAX010000016.1:0-43125 GCA_041567895.1 Acidimicrobiia bacterium | reverse complement strand
TCGGAGGCTCGCGAATGGTCGATCACGGACGCAACGGTCACCACCGACGAAGGAACCGTGACCGACGGATTGATTTCCGTTAAGCCGGGCGAGGAGATCGCGATAGATGTGACGTTGTCAGGCGGCGGCACAGAGGCTTCCGAGACACTGACCCTCAGCATCCCGCAGGACATCGGGTTCGGCTTCGGATCGCTCGTGATCATGGGGGCGGGAGACGGTGGCGGCTTCTTCGAAGAACCACCCCCGCCCGACGAACAGTCGTCAGGAGAACCTGGCTCATTCGATGAACTGCTCGAAGATCTTTCCACCCGACCGGCCAATTCCGACATCGTGGCACGCCTCGAAATTTTCAGCGAGGACGGCCCTGTTCAGGGAGGTCCTTCTGTCGTGATATCCACGGTCACTACGGATCGGGTCGTGCGAGGAAGTCAGTACTTCGATGTCACCACCTTCGGTGATCCCGGGTTCCCCCAAGGGATCAACGTGCCGCTCACCGGCGAAGGATTTGGAAACGCCTATCTCGAGATCGGCGAGTCGAACATCTTCTTCGACGTGTTCGCCGAAACCGAGACTCCGGTGACAGCGATACACATCCATCGTGGTTTCGAAGGTGAAGATGGTCCGATCGTTGTCGACTTCGATTATCCAAACCTCGGGTCAACGGGCAACGTCGCGGCAGATCCCGAAGTGCTCTCCGAAATCACAGCGAATCCCGCCGGCTTTTACGTGAACGTGCACACGGAAGGCTTTCCGAACGGCGCGATTCGCGGGCAGATCAGCGATGCCGGACCTCCTGCGGATCCTCCAGCCGAAGGCAACTCCGGGGGGTACGTCGACGCGGGCGGCCAGTGGTTCATTCCGGGCCTTGCACCGTTTTGGTTCGGCGTCCCGGGCGATATTCCATTCCTGGGAGATTGGAACGGCGATGGCCAGACCACACCCGGTCTCTACCGCCCGTCAACGGGATACGCATATATCCGCAACAGCAACGACACCGGGATGGCCGACGTCGAGTGGTACATGGGGATACCAGGAGACGCCCCGCTTGTTGGCGACTGGGATGGCGACGGCATAGACAGTTTCGGCGTTTTTCGCTCGGGCGAGGCCAAGGTGTATCTGAGAAACGCACTCAGCACCGGGTTTGCCGACATCGAGTTTCACTACGGGCAACCGGGCGACCTCGTGTTTGCCGGAGATTTCGACGGCAATGGCATCGACGACATCGGCGCACATCGCGACGGCCATGCCTACATACGGTTCGAGCTCACATCCGGGATGGCAGATCTCGATTTCTCCATCGAGGCTGACGACATCGTGGTAGGTGACTGGAACGACGATGGCATCGACGATCTCGGAGCCATCGTTGACGGCGTTCTCATGTTCGTCACCGAAGCTGGATCAAGCCCCATCGGGCCGGCCGAAGGTCTCATCCGCAAGTCATAGCGGCCGAACCAGGCTTTGATCAAGATACGTTCGGTTGGGCTCGTGGGCCCTCAGAGAATTTGGCCGTCGCGCGCTTCTAGAACGATCGTGACGGGCCCATCGTTGGTGAGGGAAACGGCCATTCGTGCGCCAAACCGACCGGTCTCAACCGGAACGTCGCGATCGCGCAATGCATCAACCAGGTGATCGAAGAGGGGTTCAGCGATGCCCGGCGCCGCAGCACGCACGAACGATGGACGTCGGCCCTTGCGGGCATCGGCCATCAGCGTGAACTGGCTGATGGCAAGCACGCTCCCACCGGTCGTGGTCACGTCCAGATTCATGTGATCATCGTCATCTGCGAATATCCGGAGGTTGCTGAGCTTGGCCGCAAGCAGTTCGGCCTCGCGCTCGGTGTCATCGGGCGCCACGCCGACCAGAATCACCATCCCTGCACCAACCGAAGCGATCACGTCGCCGCCGACGGTCACCGATGCTTCCGAGACCCGCTGAGCGACGACCCTCATCCCGCGTTGGCCTCTGCTTTCATCTTTGTCTCGCCTGGACTGAGCTTTGCCAACGAAAACACCGCTACAAACGAAATCACAGCCAGGCCTGTGATCAAACCCACCTGGGTGTCAGGAGGGCCCAGAACCGTTGACTCCGTACCGTCGGGCCACGGCCACAGGACGCGTAAAGAGCCGATCATGAGACCTATCAACCCGGCAAGCATCGTGTCGTGGTGACGGTCCAGGAGCCAGTTGAGGAGGGTGCTGAACATCGCCAATCCGGCGACTGCACCGACGATGAAAACGAGAAGCGTCGCAATCGACCGATCATGCACGGCTTCCAACAGCGGTTGATACATACCAATCATGAGGAGGATGAACGAACCTGACACGCCGGGGAGAATCATCGCACAGATGGCGAGGGCGCCCGCTCCGAAGAACAGAAGCGACGACGGATCCAGCACCTCGCCGCCTCGTAATCCGAGAATGAAAAACGCTGCGACGGCCGTGGCGGCCATCACGATTGCACGCACAACGTCGCGCTGACCGAGCAGCTGCCAGGCAATGGCGATGGACCCGGCGATCAATCCGAAAAAGACGCCCGCGGTTGGCCTGGGGTGGTGCTCGAGCAACCATGTGATCGGGGCGGCCATGAGGATCACGGCGAGCCCGATGCCGATCACAAGCGGCCCGAGGAACGCCCATTCGATCGACGAGAAGGATTGCAGAAACCCCTTGGCATCACCGCGCGCCAGGCGGGAGAGGGAGCGGGCGCCGGTACGGATGTTGGACACGAGCCGCTCATAAATCCCGAGGATCAGGGCGACCGTTCCCCCCGAAACGCCCGGGATGATATCGGCGGCGCCCATCAGGAAACCACGCACCACATGGATCGGCATGTCTCGGTTCACGGCGACGGAGGCTAGTTGACCCTGCCGGCCCGTCCACGCCAGCGGAGAATGCTCTCGGCAACCCACTCTGTAGGAATGTTGTACTTGTCCGCAGCGATTAACTTCGAAAGCTCGGCCAGACGCTCTTGGCGGGTGGTCGCAGGTTTCGGCTCTTTGTTGGGTTGTCCGTTCATGCCGATACCATCGGACCACCATCCGTGGCCGTGGAGCGTCATACGACATATGGCACGAATGGACCACACCTACCTAGTTACCTAGTAAAACCATGGTCCCCGGGCATCTTGCGGGCTTGCACCAACCGACCACGGAGTGTGGCGATCTACTCAACCGAGACCGGTGCAGCCCGCAACGGCGGGGATAACACCCGAAACGCCACCGGTGTGAGTACCGCCGAAACTGCCACGAGAAGAATTGCGCCAGCCCTCTGTCCGACCGAAAGCAAGCCGGCGTTCAACCCGATATCGGCGAGAGCGATGATCACGCTCAACTGCCCAGCGAGCAGCACACCTATCGACGTCGCCTGTCTCAGGGAGAAACCCCGGAGCATCAAAACGAGCCCGGCCAGCATCTTGATACCGATGGCGACGAGGATCAGCCGAACGGCGTCGCCAAGGACTGCGGCATCGGACAAATCGCCGAGTGGGAACTCGATGCCGACCGTGATGAAGAATATCGGGATGAAGAACCCGAAGGCCATTCCGGACAATTGCTCTTCGAGTCCACCCCGGTATCGAAATACGAACGCGAAGATCGTGCCGGCCACAAACGCCCCGAGAATGGCCTCTATACCCAGGGCAATGGAAAGTCCGACGAAGACGAACATGAGTGCGAGCGATGCACGAATACCGAGTTCCTGGGGGTCATGGGGATCGAAGAGTCGCTCGAACCTCTCCGGGAACCACCAGGCCGCACGCTTGATAGCGAAGAGCACCGAGCCGATGACGAGAAACAGAGCCGGGAGTTTCAGAAGTTCAAGCGAAAGGCCATTCTCACGAATAGCCAGAAACAGCACAATGCCCACCAGGCTCAACACCTCCGCCAGCACGGCGATCAGAATGGAAACCTGGCCGACTCTCGTGGTGATGCGACCGGTGTCACGTAACACCGGAATCACCAGGCCGATGGCGGCAGCGGTCAGGAGCAGCGTGATGAAGAGTCGCTGACCTGCGTCTTCGGTTGGTAGGAAGAAGCCGACTCCGAACCATGCAAGACCGAAGATGACCGCCACCATGGATAGGCCCATGACGATTTCCCTGGTTCCCTGTCTCTCCAATCGATCGAAATCGATTTCGAACCCGGAAAGAAACATCAAGAGCAACAACCCAAACTCTGCCAGGAATTCGAACAGTTCCGTTGGTTCAACCCACCCGAATATGGCGGGACCGACTACGAGGCCGAACAGGATCTCCAATACCACTGCGGGCAAGTTGATCCTTCGCGCCACGAGCGGGATGAGGAAGGCAGCGGTTGCGACAACGACAAGGGAAATTGGGGTGGCAGCGACCTCGTGAGCGACACTTTCGGTCGCAAGTAGAGGGGTCACGATCCCATCATTCCTTGGTAGGAACCAGCAGAACCGACGATGTTGCGTCCCGTGCGATGTGTTCTGCGATCTTGACTCCGACGCTTCTCTGTCGCATACCCAGCACGATCAGATCCGTCGTGAATTCGAGAAACACCCGAATCGGGTTTCCCCGACGGACTTTCCGACGCACGGACACGCCCTGACCAGCCGCCTGTTCTTTGAGCCGGGCTGCGGCAGCGCGAGCGTCATCTGCTACGTCGGGGCCGGCTATGAAGGTGGCGTCCACCACCGCCAGGCCGGTGAGTTCGGCCTTCGTCAGTCGAGCGAGATCGATTGCGGCCCGAATCGCTGCTCGCCCGGCAGCGGTCGGGCGGGCCGGCACCAGGATTTCCCTGTATGGATACGTGCCCCTCGCGATCAAGACGGGCACACCGGTTTCGTACGCGAGCCTCGATTCCTTCGCCTGTGATAGCGGCAACCACGCGGGTCGCGAGCTGAGCGGGCGGGTAACGATCACACCTCCCACGTCCGAAGCAACTTCGGCGAGATGATCCGCCGGTTTACCCCGGACCTCATGAAAGTTGACTTCTACGCCAGGAGCGAGTCTCGACGCCCGCTCGAGCAGCTCGATCGAGTCCTCACCCTCCCGGAAAACGACCATGAGGCCCTTCGCCAGACTGTTGCGGGCCAGATACACCGCTTCCCCAAAAACGGTCTCCAGATCTTCGATCCCACGCAGCGGAACAACAACCAGCGAACCGTACTCGAGTGGAAACTTGGCTTGCCCCGAGGTGAACAGGGCAATGATTTCACCAAACTTGGTTGAGGGTCCGACCACGGTGACACGGTCACCGACTTTGAGTACATCGTCGCCATGAGGGATGATCAGCTCGTTGTCACGGTAAATGACTCCGATCAACCAATCTGAAATAGGCAGGTCTCTGAGCACCTTTCCGGCCACAGGCGAATCGGATCCGACCTCGAGTTCAATGGCTTCGGCCCGGCCACCTGCGAATGCCATCGAAGCAACACGACGCGGCTCGAGATCGAGTTCAAGCCAACGTGCAGCGAGGCTGTCGGGCGAATGGGCAGTGATACCGAGGTTCTGGTAGTCAATCACCCGTTCCGGATCCGCAGCCATGGCTCCCACCCGAAACACGTTCGCTTCGAGCGCTTCCTTGCACGCTGCCAGGTTGACTGCATCGTTGTTGGTGCACGCAACGAGAGCGTCGGCCGTTGCGAGTCCTGCTTCGGCGAGGACCACGGGGCTCGAGCCATCGCCCTCGATTGAGGTGAAAGGCCTGACCGCCGCCGCGAGCTTCAAACGGTCGGTATCGGTATCGACGAGCGTGACGTCCCAGGCTTCACCCAGACGACGCAACAGTTCGCGTGCTGTACCACCGGCACCTACGACAATGACCTTCATCGGGCTATACGTTAAACCGGAAATGCACGATGTCACCTTCGTTCATGACATAGTCCTTTCCTTCGAGTCGCCATTTTCCGGCTTCCTTGGCCCCGATCTCGCCACCATATTCAATGAAGTCTGCAAATGACACCACTTCTGCGCGTATGAAGCCATGCTCGAAGTCGGTGTGGATGACCCCAGCAGCCTGTGGTGCTCTTGAACCCCTCCTGGTGGTCCAGGCTCGTACTTCTTTTTCACCCGCCGTGAAAAACGTCAAGAGACCGAGAAGTCCATAGGCGGCCCGGATCATGCGATTCAGCCCCGGTTCGGTTTCTCCGAGATCTCGTAGGAAGTCGATCTTGTCGTCTTCGTCGAGCGTCGCAATCTCGCCCTCGATCGCAGCCGAGATGACAACCACATCGGCGCCATGACTTTCGGCATAGTCACGGACGGTCGCGACGTGCGGCGTATCAGCACCTTCGTTGACGTTTGCAACATAGAGGGTCGGCTTTGCCGTGAGCAAGAAGAGCTCGCGCACGAGCATCCGATCGTCGGCTTTGGTCAACGCGATGCGGGCAGGAAGCCCGTCGTTCAGAGCTTCGAGAACCCGTCCCAGGACTTCGATGAGCGGGCCGGCGGCCTTGTCGCCAGATTTTGATCTCCGCTCTGCTCGCTCGAGGGCTCTTTCTACTGTCGCAAGGTCAGCCAAACCGAGCTCGGTATTGATGATCTCGATATCAGCGATCGGGTCGACGGCACCGTCCACATGGACAACGTTGTCATCATCGAAGCACCTCACGACGTGAGCAATCGCGTCAACTTCGCGAATGTGAGAGAGAAATTGATTACCGAGTCCCTCTCCCTGCGAAGCACCTGCAACCAATCCTGCTATGTCAACGAACTCGATCGCAGTCGGAACGATCTCCTTTGGCTTGACGATGTCGGCGATCTCCTGGAGACGCAGGTCCGGTACGATCGCTATGCCGACGTTTGGTTCTATCGTGCAAAATGGATAATTCTCGGCTGGGATCTCGGCGGCAGTGAGCGCGTTGAAGAGCGTCGATTTGCCGACGTTCGGGAGTCCCACAAAACCACACTTGATGCCCATAAGGGGAGCGAGTGTACCGGGCTGTCTTCTTGTCGCTACGCCCTCAGCACCCGGGAGTTTCCCGATACGGCATCTTTTTCGAGCTCGATCAGATCTTCGAGTCGGTCGCGCAGCTCTGGAACGTGGCTCACCACCAGCACCAACCGATCGGTCGCACCGGCCGCCACTGCTTCGATGCCGTCCATCGCAAGGTCCAGATGCTCGGGGTCGAGCGACCCAAACCCCTCGTCGAGAAAGAACGCATCGAGCCTGCCACCCGTCCGGCTGACGAGCTCCGCCAGGGCGAGGGCCAGACCAAGTGATGCAAGAAAGGTTTCGCCACCCGAAAGGCTGTCAGGCCTGCGAACCGCATCTGCTGCGGTCAGATCGATGACGTTGAACGAACCGTCAGTGTCGAAACGGTACCGACCTGCTGAGAGACGCTGGAAATGGTCGCTACCGAGTTCCGCCAAACGCTGCCGTTCGGAATCGAGAAGATATCGTACGAAATTCGCGTTGGAGAGATCGTCGACGATCCGACGATAACGATCCCTCGCCATTATTTGAGCGTCACGCCCCTTCAGAAGCTCGCTCGTTTTCTGAATTCGAGCGTCTAAAGCGTCGGCTTCGGCCATCTGGGCTTTGACCTGACCCTCGAGCCTTCCGATTTCGTCGCTCAACGAGGCACGCACCCCCAGCTCCGACAACCGGTCCGCCATTCTCGATTCCACGGAGACCAGTTCTATTTCGTGATTCGCGAGCTGCTCGGTGGCCTTCGCGACCTCCTCCTCAAGGAGTTTGAGCATCAGCCGTACGTTCGCCGCCGGGTCAGTAGGAAGATCGGCGAGGTCGAGATCCAGTCGACCCGCCAGCTCGAAAAGCGACCGCTCGGTATTATTGAGACTCCGGGTCGCCTCTTGCTCGTCTCTAATTGCCTGATCGTGCCTGGTTCGTATCGCGTCGCGTTTAGACCGGGCGTGTTCAAGTTGTTGATCGAACTTACGGTATTCGTCTTTGCGCAGACCGACAACAGTCTCGGGGTCGCCCTGGCCGATCAATGCAGCTAGAGCTGATTCCTGGTTCGCCAACTGTTTGTCGGCCGCGGCGACGGCCTCATCGGCGAGTGTGATTTCCTCGGTGACGTCTTCGACCCTTCGAATCAGCTGAGCCAACAAGGCTTCGATTCCGGTACGCTCTTCGAGTTCTTGCCGGTGACGCTTCTCAACAGCCGCCAATCTCGCTCGTTCGACTCGCAAGCTCTCGCGGGCTTCCTGTAGACCAACCGGAGATCCCGCCGCGAGCTTTTCGAGCTCAATCGGTCGGTCACAGACCGGACAGGGATCACCATCCTCGAGGTCGTGGCGAAGCGTTCCTGCCATGTCGACAATTTGTTGCCGATGAACTTCAGCTTCAGCCTCCTTCACGGCCTGACGGGCTCCTTCGAGTTCTTCGTCGAGAACAGAAGCCGCAGCGGTTTCCAGCCGTGCTTCCGTCGCAACGACTTCGGACTGCACCTTTTCGAGGGTCTTACGATGACCAAGAGCAAGCTTCTTCGCATCTTCGATACGGGCCAGCTGAAGCTTCCGGTCCGCGAGAAGAACAAGCGCCTCGTTGGTTTTCTCGCGCTCATCGGCTACTGCATTGACCTTTTCCTGAATGCCCGCCAGTGACTCCTCGGCAACGTTCAACTCGGCTGCAACCGCTTCGCGTTCTGAGCCGAGCTCGGCTGCGCGTTTGGCAAGAGCCTCTACCTCTACCTCGTCCGGGCGGTTGGTATCTGTGAGGAGCCGTACCCGGTCCTGCAGGTTCTTGATGTCGGGCTTGAGCGACTGCATGAGTTCGATATCGTGCTGGTGAGCAGGCATCACCTTCTGCAGTGACGTGAGACGTTCGGTTGAGATTTCGATATCAGATGCCAGCTCTGATCGGCGCGCCTGCAAGCTCGTCACGTTGGCGGCCTCGGTCTCGGCCCTGGCCAGCTCAACGTCGAGAGCGTTTACCCGGTCTTTGGCCAGCTGGCGCATATGGTCGATTCGCTCGTGACCAAACAATCCTTTGAGTACCACGTCGCGTTCGGCCGGTGCCGCCCTCAAAAAGTCCGAGAACCTGCCCTGTGCCAACAAGACCGACCGCGAGAACGCATCGAAGTCGAGCCCGAGCAATTCACCAATGCGTCGATTGACCTCACCTTCGAGCGTTACAACCTCGACCTGTTCCGGTGCTTTGAGATCGGCTTCCAATCTGTAGAGATTGTGCTGGCTCTGGCCTTTGCGGCGCAACGCTCTGACCACCTCCCACACGTCGCCGTCAACCGCGAAACGGAAGGTGACCAGACACCCGTCAGCTCGCTGGTGAATGAGGCTCTTTGTACCTCGCGCCAGTGAGGGCGTGCGCCCGTAGAGCGCAAACGAAATGGCATCGAGGATGGAAGATTTGCCACTTCCGATTGGCCCGACGATGCCGACGAGTCTTCTCCCGCGGAAGTCGAAGGTGACCGGATCGTCGCCATAGGACCTGAAGTTCCGGAGCGTCAGTTCAAGCGGGCGCATAACCAGCTTCCTCCATGAGTTCACGGAAAGCGTCTAGCAAGGCGGCATCGGGTTCGGTGCCATCGCGCCCGGTAACGAAATCCGAGTAACGCTCGACGAGTGTTCGATCGAGGCCGGCACCGGTATCGGTTTCGGCCCGCGGATATTCGGCAGCCACCTTGACCAGAAACTCGAACTCCTCCCGCGCCCGGTCTGCCAACCCAGGGTCTGGCCCGGCAGTCTCGACGATGAGATCGAGGTAAGCCTCGGCCAGATCATCTCGTTTGATGAGCGACTGCCAATCACCTTTCGCGCGCACCAGTCGGCGCCCGCCTGCCAGAGGCATCGATCGAACCGCGGCCGGGAGCCCCGGTTCGACGTCTACCAGCACAACTCGCTTGGTCTCTCCTGCTTCCCCAAAATCGAGTTCGAGCAATGAGCCGGCGTACTCGGCGGGCACTTTGGCGCCGGGTACAGACTGAGGCGCGTGTATGTGACCGAGTGCGACGTACTGTGGGCCAGGCGGTATCGCCTCACTGGTAGCGGCATAGGCCTCGCCCATGTGAAGCTCGCGTTCTCCACGGGGAGCACCGTGTCCATGCACCCTGGAGCCCCCCACCAGGAAATGAGCGACCAGGAAGGTGACCCCATCAGGTCCGGCAATACTCGATGCGTACGTGCTGTATGACTCCGAGATCAGTCTGAGGCGATCTGCGTAATGCTTGTACCACTCGTCGGCTTCCTTCACGAAATCCACAACCCTGCCTTCTCGAAGGAAGGGAAAACAGCTCACGACGGCCCGTCCGGAAGACGTCGGGATCTCCAACACCCCTCCTTCGTCCGGGCGTTTGATGGCGCCGACCAGAAATATGTTGTGGGCCTCAAAAAAGGGAGCGAGTGCTTCGAAGAGACTGGGTGAGTCGTGATTGCCTGCGATCACGACAACCGGGCGCTTCCCGTGGTCCGAAAGGTCGACGAGACCTCGAAACGCAATCTGTAGCGAAGCCACAGACGGCTGGGGCCGGTCGAAGAGATCACCGGAATGTAACACCAGGTCGACGTCGTGTTCCCGGGCGACCGAAGCCACCTCGGCGATGACTTCGACATACTCATCCGAGCGGTCGTACCTTCCTATGCGTTTTCCGATATGCCAGTCGGATGTGTGCAGCACCCTCATTGCAGACCCTTGAACGGATCGACATCGCTTTCGTCGACCTCTTCCTTACGCGTGGCCCATGCGGGGAACGGGAACTCGACGACGAGAGGAACCGGAAGTGCCGGCTGGCTGACCACCATCGTTCCGGGTTTGAGGAGACGAGCCCTGGCACGCGTGGAAGGCAGCATCCAGCCATACTCACTGCGCTCGGCCTCGGCGGCGTCCAGCCGACCGGCCACCCGGATAGCTGCATTCTCCATCACTTCCTGGGCGACGCGTGAAGCCGTCTGCTGTGCGCCGACGAGGAGAACACCGAGCGAGCGCCCCCGCTGCGCTATGTCGACCAGCATTTCTTTGAGGGGGCTAGAACCGTCCCTGGGTGCGTACTTGTTGAGCTCGTCCAGGACCACAACCGAGAGCGGCAATCGTTGACCGGTCCTCTCTTTGTCGGCAAAGGTCTCAGCCAGTAGCGCCCCAACTACGAATCGCTGTCCGAGGTCGTGAAGCCCCTGAATCCCCACGACCGTCACCTGTGCGCGTTGACGATCGATACGCTGACTCTTGCCGGCACGGATGAGATGCCCGAGTCGATGCACCGCAGAACGCAACCGCCTGACGAACGCGGACACCGTGCCGGGCTGAACCCGGCCGGTCCACTTCTGATCAGGTTCGCCATCTTCAGGGTCGACAAACTCTTCGATGGCGTCCACGAGGCTACGGAGGTCGGTGATCATTCGCTCGCCCGGATTTGGGACGATTGCTTCGCCCGGCTTGTGCTTTTCTGTCGGATCGCGCAGTACGACCGCACCGGGTTCTGCCGCAACATCGACTGCGAAACGAGATAGCTGTGCACGCACCCGTTCTTCAATGAACGGAATTTGATTGCGAGTGTCTGCGGCGTCCGTAAAGAGGAAACGGAGCAAGCCCTCGTCGATGAATTCTCGCGGGGTCCAGGTGAAAGCCTCAACGCCTTCTTGCCGACCGCCGGTGTCGGGAACGATGACGTCGCCGGATCGCGGTTTGGGTGGAGCCCAGATGGAAACCGACGGGAACGGTCCTGGATGTTCGATACCAAGCGACGCCCACTTGGTGGCGGCTTCGTCGGTGAAGTATCGGTTCGGTTTATCGAGCCACAGAAGGTCCTCGCCTTTCACATTGAAGACCAGCACCCGCACGTTGGCGGCCCCTTCACCAACGATGTCGGGACGTCCGGTGAGCATGCGTAGAAAGAAGAGCGCAAATGACGTTTTCGTGGCGACCCCGGAAACGCCTGAGATCGACATGTGTCCGCCTTTGCGGCCATCGAAGAAATCGAGATCGACGTGCATCGGGAGCCCGTCTCGGCCCAGACCCACAGGGAGTGCCCGTTCCATCTCGTCGGTGTAGAGAGCCTTGTCACGATCTTCTCCGACCGCTCGTGAAACCGCTCCGCCCGGGTCCGGAGCGACCCAGATCTCAGGATCGACCCGGGTGACCGAAATGCGCGCCGTCCGGACCTTGTCGGCCGGAAGTGTTCCGTCTCCGGCAATACGGAAGGAATCGCTCTCGAAGGCAGCCCCTTCGTAGACGGCTTCGACCTCCGTCACTATGCCGTACGTGGTGACTTCGCCAGCCTGTGGAATCGTCGTCGGTACCGCAACCAGATCATCGAGTTGAAGGTAGGCACCCGGATCGATGACAACCCGAAACTCGCGAGTTGATGTGTGTTCCGAACCGATTACACGCCCGACCGGGTCATCACTCATGCTTACCTCCGCCCTCTCCGACCGTCTCTTTCATCGCTGCCGATTCCGGTCGTCACTTCCACCTACGCTCCACAAACGAGCACCGGGTCGCTGGGCGGCGACAAATCCGGGTTTCCCCGGTCGGCGCACCTGGTGTTCGGGCAGAAACACACCGGCAGAGGCACTCTGGCAGATGCACTCGCCGAACCTCGAACTCCCACCAGGTCCCGAACGATACCCAATCACCCTGCTCGAACGGTGTCTGGCTCCTGACGGAGTACGGCTTCGCGCAGGGCCCGGTACGCCAGTTTCTGATCACCGAGGTACCGTCGCAAATGGCGCTCGAGAGCGCCGATGGGAACCAGATTCTGGGGAGCTCGCGGATCAATGTGCGGTTCTGAGGCCAGGAAGGGCAGCATCCCCGTCACTCGATCGGCAAGATCGATCGACCGGTCCTTCGGTAGCGAACCGGAAATCTCGCACCGGGCAATGCCCGACCACGTGTGACCTCCGATGACGTCGGCCAGCCGCACATACCATGAGTACCTGGCAAAATCCGCCAGCGCAAAGAGCGGGGTCCGCTGTCCATTGCCCAACTTTTCGATGATCCCGGCGACAGTCGGAGGGAGGTAGTTGACCCTGTGACTCTTGATGAACCCGACGATCGGTAGCGACTCGAGTCCAGATACCCTGCCGTCTGAGATCACCAGATGGCCGTCACGGGCCATCGAAGAAGCCAGCGAGGTCTCCAGTTTGCGCATTCGATCGTGCAATGCCGGAATCAGCAAACCGGGGTCGGTGGATCCCACCGCTTGCGAACGATACGAGAAGCCGCCGCGCACATGGGGCATGATGGGCTCGTTTCCGCTGCCAAACAACGCAAGCCGATCCACGCGAACTTCGTCGAATTCTGCAATCGGCACGCCCGGCCGCCAGATCACCGACCCCGCGGCCACCGAGCCACAAAGTCCCGGCACGGGGCCGGCACCGTTCTCGAGCGTCAGCCGCGCGTCGATCCGCCTCACTCCATCGACCAGGGCGACTGTCTCGATCCCGGATTCGGAAAGAGGAGTTCCGTCAATGGGCTCCCACGGCCCATCAACCTCAACGGCGATGTCGATTTCTTCCATCGTCGCGGCAAGCGACTCATCCGTATCGGTAGAAGATCCGTACTCGGGAGACCATTGTTCGATGAACATTCGTGCCATGGCGGCGAGTGTACGTGCGGGCTATGACACAAAACTTGATTCCCACGGCTAGCTGCGTAAGGTGATCGACGAGAGGAGCCATCCGGTGACGACCACCCTGCCGAAAAACGACAAGAAGACGATCCTTGCCTGGGCGATGTATGACTGGGCAAATTCGGCTTATGCAACGACCTCGGGAGCCATCGTTGCACCCTTTTTCACGAGCGTCATCGTTCCGGAATCCGGATATTGGGGTCTTCAGGCAATCACGATCTGGAGCTACCTCGTATCGATCGGAGCGTTTCTGCTCTTTCTCATCATGCCGGTGCTCGGAGCCATGGCCGATTTCTCGGCCGCCAAACGGGCTTTTCTGAGGGCTTTCGCATTCGTGGGAGCCATCTTCACCATGGCAATCTTCTTCGTACCCGCCGGCTCAGTTCCTTTGTTCCTGCTCATTTTTCTGGTCAGCCAGGTCGGCTTTGTGGCAGCGAACGTGTTTTATGACGGCTTCTTGCCGCAGATCACAACCGAGGATACGATCGATCGCGTGTCGTCACGTGGATTCGCCTATGGCTACATCGGCGGAGGCCTCTACGTGCTGCTGGCGTTCATCCTCATCATCCTGGCCGATGGCGGAACCATCCCCATGGAAACCGAACTTGCTACTCGCATGGGCATTTTTGGTGCCGGCGTGTGGTGGGTGGTGTTCACGCTCTACGCATTGCGCAACCTGCCCGAAAACGGAACTCCGCAGCAGCTCCCTGCCGAATACTCGGGTATGACGCCTCTGGTCGCCTACTTCAAGATCGGCTTCAAGCGGACTGTCGGAACGGCGAAAAAGCTCCTCGGTTTCAAGCAGATCTTGCTTTTTGTAGTGGCGTTCATGGTGTACAACGACGGAACCCAGACCGTGATCAACATTTCAGGCGCGTATGCCGAGGACACCCTCAACCTCGAACTACAACAGGTGATCATCGCGTTCCTGCTCGTGCAGTTTGTTGCGTTCGGGGGCGCCTTCGCGTTCGGAGCGATCGCCGATCGCATAAGCGCCAAAAAGGCGATTCTGTTCAACCTGTCCATCTGGACTCTCCTCGGCATCGGCGCCTACTTTCTGCCGGAAGGCCAGGCTCTCCCCTTCTATGGGCTTGCCATCGTCGTCGGGTTTGTGCTCGGCGGGGTCCAGGCGCTCAGCCGCTCCCTATACGGAACGATGGTGCCGGAGGAAGCTGCGGCCGAGTTCTACGGGTTCTTCTCGGTCTTTTCAAAGTTCTCGGCCATCTGGGGACCGCTGATCTTTGCGATCGTTAGCAGCCAGACCGGCTCCGGTCGCCCCGCCATTCTGTCCGTTATTGCGTTCTTCGTCATCGGTGGGATTCTGCTGTCGAGGGTAAATGTCGAAGAGGCTCAGGCTTCGAGATCCGAATGGCATTTCGAGGGCGCCGAAGTTTTCTGACGACGCCCGCATCACGAGCCACGTGGTACTGCCAACCGAAAGATCGAACCACCGTGATCCGTGATCAAGATCTCTCCCACTGCATCCCGCCCAAACGACGTCACACGTCCGACACTTGTAAACAACTCCCGGCCATCGGTGAGTTTCCCGTCGGGACCCAATCGCGCTGCCCTTATCCAGCCTGAGCAATAGTCGGAATACAGATACGAGCCGACGAGATCGGGAATCGCGGAACCCCGGTACACGACACCACCGGTGATCGAGCATCCTTCACCGTGATCGTATTCGAGAGCCGGAAGCACCAGGCCGCCGGTCTCGCATGAGTCGAAACAATCCGAGCCTTCGAGCAGCGGCCAACCAAAATTCACATCGGTTTCCGTAGTCGAGACGATCGAAATCTCTTCGATCCGGTTCTGCCCGACGTCTGCAACGATGAGCAATCCGTCATCGAACGTGAACCGCCATGGATTGCGAAGCCCGATGGCCCAGATCTCGTCGAGCCCCCCGGAAAATCCGCCCGCGGGAACCGCTAACCCCGGTCTCGACACGTCGAAACGGAGCATGGCACCCAGAGCCGAAGTCGGATCCTGGCCATTTCGAAACGCGTCGTTGCTGCGACCGCCGTCGCCCATTCCCGCCCAGAGCAAACCATCCGGCCCGATCTCAATGCCGCCTCCGTTGTGATTCGCCGCCGGCTGATCGATATGCACGAGCACGCGCTCCTCGTCCGCCGATGCACCCTTTTGGGGGTATTCGGCAATCACGGTGTCCCCGTTTTGGTCGGTGTAGTTGACGAACATGCGATCGTCCAGGAACGCAACCCCCAACAACCCTCGCTCGCTCCCGACGAGAACCTTGTTCGACAGGTCCAAAACCACCGAAGCCGTTTCCAACTCTCGGATCCGTCCGGTCTGTTCGCCCACGAGAACCACGCCGTCCGACGGCCTGGCACCGACCCAGATGGGTTGCTGGAAGTTCTCTCCAACCACTTCGATAACCGGCTCGATCGGAGCAGCGGATTGGGGCAGAGTGCTGGCCGAGGTCGCGATCGTCGTAGCGGTCGTAGCGGTCGTCAAGGGGGCCGATGGCAACGTCGACGATGCCGACGGAGCCGTTACCGCCGGAGAAGATACGGCCGAGAGCGTTGTCGAGGTTTCCACCGCGCTCTGCCTCGAACAACCCGCAACACCGAGAGCAACGACGAGCAGAGCCACCTGCAAGGCTGTTGCCCAACGCAAAGCTCGAAATCCCGAGGTCATTTGCGACTGCACCCGTGGTCTCGTATCGCCATCAGACGCGGATACCACGATTGCGAATGCACATGAGACGAGGTTATCGGGTACCGACTCTTGTCGGCCCGGGGAAAACCCCAGGTGCGCGAAAAGTTTTCATGGCCTGACGTTGAGTGAGGAGTTCGCCAGCTTTACTCTTGGCAAGAGGAGAAAGGGATTCCGGTTTGGTTGGGGATAGAGCACTTGTTGGCAGAGAACGCCGCGCGTATGACAGACGGATACGATCCTGGACGCTGTACGACTGGGCTAACTCTGCATTCGCGACAGTCGTACTCGCAGCCGTGCTGCCGACCTACTACAGCGAAGTAGCCGGAGCAACCCTTTCATCGCCGGCACGGGCCACTGCGTATTGGAGTGCAGGCCTCAGCATCTCGCTCCTCATCGTCGCGGTCGCAGCGCCGATTCTCGGAGCTCTTTCCGACGTGGTTCGGATCAAGAAATCGCTGCTTGGCTTGTTCATGGTCATCGGGGCCATTGCAACGGCCTCCCTGGCCCTCGTCTCTACAGGTGACTGGCTCCTTGCTTCGATCATTTTCGTCGTTGCCCGCGTCGGTTGGGGGCTCAGCAACATGTTCTACGACTCGCTGCTGCCCCACGTGGCCGTCGAAACAGACCAGGATCGAGTGTCGACACTTGGTTACTCGGTGGGATACATCGGCGGCGGCCTCGCTCTGATCGTCGCGGTGGCTCTCATATTTCTGCTCCCCCAGGCAGACAACTGGGGCGTGCGAATCAGCTTCATCGTGGTTGCGTTCTGGTGGGTCGGATTCACGCTTCCACTGTTGAGACGCATTCCGGAACCACCCATCGCAACCTCGCGCCGCAGCGATGATCCGGCTCCCATTCGGATGTCCTTCCGAAGACTTGGAACGACGTTCAAGAACATCCGGTCGTACAAACAGCTGAGTCGCTTCCTCCTCGCGTTTCTCCTTTTCGAAGACGGAATCGGAACCATCATCGCTGTATCAGTCATATATGCGACCGAGTTGGGTTTCGGCGCAATCGATGCAATCCTCGCGTTGATCCTCGTCCAATTCGTGGCCGTGCCGTTCGCGTTGGCATTCGGAGTGATCCCGCGCAAGGGTGCTCGACTTCGCAACCGGGTTCTGGCCTTCGTGTTGTTCAACCTCGTGGCGCTACCGGTGGTAGCAAACGTTGCGGCCCGGGTAGCACCTGCTGAGCTGGTGGGCTTACAGCGCGGAACCTACGCGGCGACGGAGGGTCACCTGGGCGAAGGGACATTTCAGCCGACAAACACGTCGATCACTCGTGAGGGAGATTGGGCGCTCGTTCCCGCCGAGGACTTGTCCGAGTACGGCGTCACGGACGCCTACAGCGTCTCCACCCAACAAGGCGGCGAGCTTCGCATCCCCTTCAACGGCACAGAGGTGACCGTGTTTCACAGCCGCGGCCCGGCGCACGGCATCTGGACGGCATCGATCGACGGGGCCCCGGTCTTACAGGATGGTGAACAGTTCCGCGTCGACGGATACAACCCGCAACCCCGATTTGGAGTTGCACAAACCCTCTCTGCCGGGTCGGCCGGCGAGCACGTCCTCGTCTTGCGGAACACCGGGGAGGCAAACGAAGCCAGCCTGGGTACGGCGATGGGTATCGGAAAGATCGTGGTCGAACCACCGCCCCGCGTCAGCAACCTGATCTGGATCCTGGGACTGTTGGCCGCTACGCAGGTAGTGGGCCTCGTGTTATCGGCGATCGGCGGTGGCGTGGTGACAAACCTGAGCGAGAAGATGGACGTCAAGCGCACGATCATGCTCGGGATCATGGGCTACATGATCATCGTTGTCTGGGGCTTCTTCCTCGAATCGGTCGTTGAATTCTGGTTTCTGGCTTTCATGGTGGCGGTGGTGCAGGGCGGAACACAGGCGCTCAGCAGGAGCCTCTATTCATCAATGTCGCCGGCCTCGCAAAGCGGAGAGTTCTTCGGATTCTTCGCTGCCGTGTCCCGGTTCGCCGCCGTGATCGGCCCTGCGATTTTTGCCATCACGGCAACCGTATTCGATTCGAGTCGTCCCGCCGTCTTGAGCCTGCTCGTGCTCTTTGGCCTCGGAGCATTCATCTTGCGGAAAGTGGACGTCGAAGCAGGACAACAGCATGCCCGCAACATTGATCTCGGGGCGCTCCGATTCCCCAGACACGTCGAAGGCGGCCTGCCCGACTATGGGCGCATACGCACTGATGCCCGCGGGAAAACTGCGCCCGACCAGAGCGTAGACATCCGTGCCGAGAGCTGATGCCTAGCGTTGCGAGATGCGACGCACGACCCCTCCATTGCTGGCGACAATCCTGGTGTTGTCAGCCTGCGTGAGCGGCACGGAACCCACCTCGAGCGGCGCATCCGACGACCCATCCCGAATCGCATCTGCCGGGGATCGTCAAGTGTCGGATACCCGGGTACTGGATGGTGATACGTTCGAGGTAGCTCTCGATGGCGAGCTGGTCGAGGTCCGGCTCCTGGGCATCAATACCCCGGAACGTGACGAATGCCTGGGTCCACAAGCCAGAACGGAGGCGATCGAAATCGTCGAGGGGGCGAGGATCTCGATAACAGGAAACGAGTACGACCAGTTCGGGCGTTTGCTTGCATATGTGTTTGCCGACGATGTATTGGTGAACGCAGAGTTGGTGGAGTCGGGTTTGGCACTTGCCCAATCGAATGAACACCCGCGTATGGCTGAATTCAAGGATCTGGAAGAAAGGGCACATGACGCCGGCAAAGGCCTCTGGAAGCGGGAGGCTTGCCCACCGGCTGCAGATGCGAACGTGGTGATCACGGAACTGAAAGCCGATGCTCCAGGACCCGACAACGAAAATCCAAACGGGGAGTTTGTCGTCGTCGAGAACCTCGGAGACTCCACCGTGGACCTGGCGGGTTGGACGATCAGGGACGAATCGTCCCGGCACAGGTACACGTTCGGCCCGTTCTCGCTTGCGGCGGGTGAACGCGTCACGGTTTATTCGGGATCCGGCGAGGACTCGAATCGTGATCTGTATTGGGCAGCCGACGATCCGGTTTGGTCGAATGGAGGCGACACCGCGTATTTGCTGGATCCCTCAGGCAACTATCGCTCTCGACGTGCCCATGCGGGTTAGATCTCACGTTGCCGAAATATGTGGAAGATAAAAGTTCATCTGCTTCCTAAATGTTGGGACCGGCCTGCCCGATAGATATCAGTGGGGAAAGCAACAAACCGGACCCGGTCCGGCATGATGAGGCAAACAGAGATGGCAAATACAGTTCTCGTGATCGAAGATTCGCCGAGCGTTCGGCGCTTGATCGAAATCTGCGTACGACCACTGGGCCTCGACCTCACATCCGCCGAGGATGGCATCACGGGTCTCGAGATGGCTCGTCGCCTCCTGCCCGATTTGATCCTGCTCGACATCGGTCTACCGGGCATCGATGGCTGGGAAGTTCTCAGAAATCTTCGGGCCGACCAGGAGACCGCAAACATCATCGTGATCATCGTCACCGCCCACGCTCAGCCGGAAGTTGCTGCCGCAGCCGAGCAGCGCGGGGCCGACGGCTTCATGACCAAACCATTCCGACCTGCCGAGCTCCGGGACGAAATCACGCGCCAACTCGATGCCCATCGCGGACCGGGCGCCCAGGCAATTTGATACTCAGGCCGATCACCGGCCAATCACCGATCTGACTCGCCCGAGCATTGCCGCTAACGTGTTCATTGCTAACACAATCTTGCCAGGGCTGGCGGTCGATGACCTACGTTCCCCTCGAAACCCATGCATTTCAAACGACGTCGGCGTCGATGGCGCGCGACCTCGCGCGATCTCTCCTCCGCCACACCTCACGCGATTGGAGTGAAGGCGGGTTGGCAATGGTGTCCGAGCTCCGCAGCGAACAACGGAGTTCACCTCTCGTCTTGAGCGTAACCGAGGCAGCTCTAACCGACGACGCTCATACAGCTGAGATGTCGTTACGTGATGTTCTTGCCCGGTTGGACGACTACAGCTGGGCGGCAAAGGTCGCATCCGATGTGAGCGAAGCTGCCTCGCTCGGGGTCGTCTCACTTGGCCACGAAACCCTCGCCGTGTTGGAGGCGATCTCTCTTCTCGCTGCCGAACCTGTTCAGCTGGTCGCTCCGACGCGCGCAATCGCCAGGGGTCTGGGCTATCTGAGACAACCGATCCTTCTGGGTCCCGCATCACATGCGGAAACGCTTCTGCTTCCAGGACTCGCCTTCGATCCGATCACGATCTGGACGCATCGTCGCTGGGCGGTCGCGGCCTGGGCCGCAACTGAAGGCGAGCGGCACATACAACCGGTACTGCATCCGCTCCGCAGCCTCTCCCCCATCAACCGGCGAGCGTTTCGACCGCCGGCGGGAATCGTTGCCATCCGGCGTCCCCGTTAGCGGCCGTCGCCTCGATGCAAAAGCTCACGCTCATTGCCAATCCGGCTGCGTCCGGCTTCACAGGCGGCATGCACCGACAGGTCGCCTCGATACTCGGACGCGTCTACGACCTCGATATCCAGTGGCCAACCCACCCCGATCAAGCGACCGCGCTGACCGCGCAGGCAGCAGCGACCGGTACGGCGATCGTTGCCGGCATGGGCGGCGATGGCGTCGTAAATCGAATCGCCGCAGGGCTCGTGGGCTCAGATGCAGCCCTCGCTGTCCTACCGGCCGGCACAACGAACGTCCTGGCGAGAATCCTCCACATTCCGAACGACGCCGTGAAAGCGGCCAGGATGCTCGCCGAGCAGCCACCGCCCCAACCGCTGTCGCTCATTTCGATCACAACCGACTCCGGTCAGCAGCGCTATGGCACCTTCGCCGTTGGTTTGGGCCTCGATGCCGATGTCGTCGAGCATGCAGAACGGAACTCGCACCGTAAGCGTTCGATGGGAGGGCTGCACTACGGGCAAACTGCAGTCCGCCTCTTTCTCACCGATTTTCGTCGCAGGCTCCCCAACATGACGCTTCACATCGGCGACCAATCGGTTCGAGCCGTCGGAGTCATGATTCAGTTGCACGACCCTTATACCTATTTCGGCCCGATGCCGCTGCGAGTCGCACCCGAATCCTCCGATGTTCTCGACGTCCTCGTGATCGAGCGCATCTCGGTCCGTCGGCTTCCCGGAGTCTTGACGAGGGCGGTCTTCGGTGGCGACATGAGCCGGGTACCCAATCTCTCTGTTGTTCACGGCGTCGACAAGATGGTCATTGACGCCGATACAACGATTCCTCTCCAGGGAGATGGGGAACTCTTCGAAAAGGTCAAGCAGGCGACCATCACCTATCACCGCAATGCGATCAACGCCGTGTATCCGGGGCGCCGATGATGACGAGAATCGCGCCTCGATCCTGACGCATCGACCTAAACGGCCACCAGTCTTTCGACTCGCCGTGCCTCGATCTCGGCGTGTACCAGGGTCGCGGCCAACTCAGCACGCCGCCACAGCAGTGCAGCCAGCGGCGCTCCCACCCGAGCATCCAGGTGCCGCACAATGGCCTGCCGAACGGCGCCAACGTCAATATCGAGAACCTGATCAGCTTGCTGACCACGCCCGAAGAACGAACGAAGCACATCCATGAATGAACTGGGTTCGGCTTCGGGAACCGTCGTCGCCTTCAACTCATCAGCGAGATGGATGAGGCCGGCGAGTTCTTCTTCGATGCGGGTCTCATCGAATTCCGCCCTGATGATCTCTGCGAAGGAACCGCCAGTCTCCACCGAGATCGTCGTCACGAAATTGTTGAGTTCGCTGAAAAGGGCTTGTGTTCCTGCCGGGGCTGCGTCAGGCGAATCGGGAACGAGCATGATCGCAATTGTGCGCCGCAACTCAGACCACCGTCTCGGAAACTCGATCCCCGAACCTTGCTTCAGTCTCGTGTCTTCCTGGAGGGCATACGACACTCCCCTCAGGTCAGCCAGGGTCTTATGGGTGGAGACTTTTTTCGCATCGAGACGTTCGGACAGGTAGTCAACGAGCGCGTCGATACCTCGCGGCTCGCCGACAGCGGGTGCCGCAGCCGTGAGGAAGAGCATCGGCTTGCGTATTCCATGCTGGGCGAGCGCAGCCAGAAAATCGGTTCGCACCGAATCGAGTTCCCTGTTGGAGAGCTTGTCAATCTGATTCATGACGAAGATGAACTGATCCTGATAGGCGACGAGAGGTCGCAAATATTGCTCGTGAAGTTTGGGATCGCGATACTTCTGGGGGTCAACCACCCACACGACACCGTCCACATGCGGCAGGAGTTGATCAACGATGACGTGGTGAGATTCCATGAGGCTGTCGTGATCTGGCAGATCCAGCAGCACAAGCCGGGGGTAGCGATCCTGGGGAACCCTTCTCCGTATCCCGAGATCATCGAGTAACGCCTCGACTCCTGCGTCGATCGGGTCGGGCACCCAGGCGAGCGCTTGTTCTGTCGTGGGTCGTAGAGCACCGGTCAGGGTGATGTCCTTGCCCGCAAAAGCGTTCATCAGACTCGACTTACCGGAACCGGTGCCTCCGGCCAATGCCAGCACCAGCGTGTTGCCGAGAAAGCCCTTTCTCGAGCGTATTGAGCCAACGGCCTGCTTTGCCTCGCCGTAGACGTCGTCGGTCGCCAGCCCGCGGCTGTGCATGAGCGCCAGTTCGAATGCTTCCACGACCTCGGTCACATCGCTCATTGGAAATAGCCTCCTGCGGATCGTGAGAGCTCTGCAACCTGGTTGCGCAGCGAGGGAGCAATCCGCTGGTCGATGTTGACTCGATCGAGCTGGCGAAGGAAACGCTCGCTGTCGGCATCGAGCACGCGACCCAGCCTGCGTTCGAGATCCCGGCGACGCTCGGTGATGAGATTTTCCAGGGCCTGCCCTCCTAGCCGCCTCGTCAATACGGCCGGATACTCACTGGAGCCACCGAGCACGGCCTCGACTGTTGCAAAGAGAAGGGCGCCGCGATCACGCCTGCTGAAGCTCGTACGTTCGGCCACGAGATCTGTTAATTCCTGGATCCAGGTTTCCGCATGATCTCGAGCAGCGTTCATAGCGCCCTCGCCCGCCATCCAGAGCGTCGTATCATGTTCGAGGAGCGCACCCCCCATGGCATCGGCCTCCCACAGCATGGCCGTCGACCTGGCAGCAATAGAGGCCCGCCGGACCAGTCCTGCGGCTACCTCTTCGACGATGGTACCGACACCGGGCATTGCGGAACCCACCAGGCGACCCGCCCGTATCAAACCGCGCCCGTGAGTTGCTTCGGTCTCATAGGTCTCGTTGACCTGGCGTCGCAATCGGTTGAGACCGGCCTGAAACCTGTCGACGGCATCCGCCATGGCAGCGCCCTGTTCGATGAGGTCGGCCACGGCACCTTCAGCAGATTGGCGGACAACGGCATTGTGCAGACCCCGTTCGGAAACAAGGCTCAATTCATCTCTGATCGGCTCGACGACCTCTGAGGGCACACACCCGCAGGACGGGTCGATGTCCTGTTCGGAGATCTCAAAAATGAGACGACGATCCGGCTCTAGCAGCAATTCCCGTTCATAGAGCAGCCGAGCAAAATCATCTGCCACCCGGTCGCGATCGCTGTTGTCAACAATGCGGTTGAGAACGAACAGGACGGGCAGACCCCGGCGTTTCACATGGTCGAGCATGTTCCAGGCGGCAGCGTCCCCGTATCTCAGAGCGCTCGCCACGAAGATGCATAAATCGGCGATGCCGAGCACCTCTTCGGCCGCCTGTTCGCCTCCGGAAAGCAATTCGAAATCCGGAGTGTCGATCACGGTGAGTTCTGAGGTCAGAGGATCGGTTGACGCGTTGAGATCATCCGGCGTCATGTCGGGAAAATGCGAGAACACGTCGTCGAGATACCGGGTTGCGTACTTGCGATGGGCGAGGATCACCGGCCGTCTCGTGGCCGGCCTCACGGCGCCGGGAGGCGAAACCATCTCGCCCACGAGGCTGTTCAACAACATGCTCTTGCCGCTTCCAGTTTGACCGATGATGACCGCTGTTACGGGACCGTCGGGGTCATCGAGCCGGGGGATCAAGCTGGTTCGGATACCGTGCGCCATCTCGCGACGGCGCGCGTCGAGGCGATCGGGATCTACGCGAAACGAGAACCCCTCGAGCACCGAAGCCAGTCCCTCGAGTGATGTCCGCAGCGTTTCAGCTGAACGGGTGATGGTCATAGATGTGCAATTCTGCCTTGCCGGACCCTAAATATGGCGTTCATCCAGTCCTGCGAACAGGTCATCGACAACCGCCTCGGGCTGCGACACCCGCGCCGCGAGCAGCTCATACTCCTCATAGGGGTTCAGTTCGAGCACGAGATCCGGTGGGACTTTGAACCAGAATCCATCAGGATCAACCTGGGTCGCATGCGCTCGCAGCGCCAAGCGGGCCCGGTTGAGAGTTTCGGCAGTGAGCTTGATTCTCGCGTGAATCGGTTCTACCTCGGCCGAATCCCATCCATCCAGAAAACGGTCGAACGGCGACTCTTCGCCCAAATCGATCAACGCGTCGTGCATGCGAGACATAGCTGCTCTTGAAAATTTGGGTGCATACAGACGGGCAGGCTCCCAGACATGTCCGGCATCAGGAAACGCTTCTGGATCGCCCGCTGCTTCAAATGCGGCAAGTGCCGTTACATGTACGCGCAGATGGTCCGGGTGTTGATAATGGCGGTGGTCATCGTAACCAAGAATCACGTGGGGTTTCTCGGCCCGAATGATTTCGACCAGGCGACCAACGACTTCATCTTCATCGATGTTCACGAAGGCGTCTGGCCTCGCATTGGCCTCGGAATCGGGCATTCCGGAATCTCGATAGCCGAGCAAGATCAACCCGGCGTAACCCAGGATTTCAAGCGACGCCTCCAGCTCCTGTCTTCGGATTTCGGTGAGACGGGCCAGGGTCTCGGGATTGTCCAGGGCGGGGTTGAGGATTTCACCTTCTTCACCGCCGGTTGCGGTGACGAGCACACATCGGACCCCCTGGTCGGCGTATGTGGCAACGGTGCCAGCCGTCTTGGAGGCCTCGTCGTCAGGGTGGGCGTGCACGACCAACAGTCGTCTATCTGCAGCCAGATTCATCGGGCCAGAGCCTATGGGCCGGGGGCGCGGATGGAGGGATTACCGGGAGATCACGCAAGCAACGACAGGGTCTCCTGGCCCTCTCCACAACTGTCGAGCACTGGACAGAACCTGCACCACGGACCTGGCTCCCGCGAGAGCCCTCGATCTACGAGAAGCGCCGATCGTACGTCGTGTACGAGACCGGCGATGAGCTCTACCGTCCGCTCGAGGTCGGCCACTGTCAGGGGAAAGCTCGCCCGCTCGCCCGTCTGAATCGAAATCGCTTGCAGTTCGTTAGGGAGAGCCTGGCGTTCGAGCACCCACAACAGGCCGTAGAACGTGAGCTGATGGCGCATCTCGGGCCGAATAGGACCTTTCTTCCAATCGAGTATCGAGACGCCTTCGGAAGTTACCTGAACCCCGTCCACCCGACCCTTGAGCGTGACGTCACCACCGGCATCGTGGACGATGGACACCTCGATTTCCGATAGATCCGGACGCGGAAGGTCGCAAAACTGCGCATAGACCTCGGCGGCTTCTGCAATGGCTCGACGAATATCCGACGGTCGACCAATCGCCGCGAGGTCGAAGTTGAGGTTGGTCGATCCGATTTCGATCCGCGCAACGAGCTCGATGTCCTCGATCGGCCCGTCCGTGAGGTCACGGGCTATGAGCCGGTGGACGAGTTGACCGATCCACCCGTCCCTGCTGGTTTGACCGTAGATGCCGCGAAAATGGGACAAACCCTGGTCCGGGCAACGCAAGAACTTCTGAAACGACGAGGCAGAAATCGCAATCGGTGGTCCAGGGGTAAAGGACGGCAGTTCGATCATCGCCGCTAAACGTAACCCACTGAGCACGAAATGGGTTCATACTCGCTCGTCCACCGCGTATCCTAGGCGGCCATGAAATGGCGCTATGCCGTGGCATCGGCGTTGGGGTTCGTTCTTCTCGTAGTCATCATCACAGGCTGGCTCGTGGGCTCGCGTTCTGACGAGATTCTCGGCGAAACCCACGTGGGATCAATCGATGCATCGGGCATGACCGGCGACGAGCTGGCTGCTGCATTGGGACAATTCGAACAAACCCTGGCCGGGCGCGAACGCATCATTGCGATCGATGGGACGTCAATAGCGGTGCTCGGCGAGGATCTGGGGTTCGGAGTCGACACAGAGGCAACGGTTGATGCCGCTATGGCGGTTGGGCGCGGCTCGTTCTGGGACACGCTGCGATCGATCATGTTCGCAAAACGGGCGTCGATAGCCCCTGTCATCGACGTCTCAACCTCGAGGGTCGAAGCCGCTGCAGCGGAATGGCAGCAGCTCGTGGCAAACCAACCTTTCGATGGAGCTCTGCACTACGAGGACGGGCGGGTCGTACTCGATCCACCCCGCCCGGGTATGGGCATCACGCGCGGGCCTGAGCTGGAGGACCTGCTCGTCGCATCATTTCTCGGGCCACCGGAGGATCTCACGATCCTCGCGACGGAGCCGCTCGCTCCCTCTGTCAGCCAGGAGGTTGCCGCCGACGCGCTGACGCTCGCCGAACGCATCGTGGCGGGCCCTGTCACCTTGCGCTCGGATGATCCGCAGGTCGCGATCACGTTCACCGGGAACCAACTCGGTCGCGCGTTGACCTCCAGGGTCGATGGTCCCTCTCTCATCGCAGAACTGGATCCAACGATCATGGAGTCGTACCTCGAACCACTACAAGATGAGCTGGAAGCACCCCCGCAGGATGCCGTCATCACAATCACCGACGATGACCAGGTTGTGATCGAGCCGAGTCGTCCGGGTGGTTTGATCGACCCGACCCTGGTCGTCGACGAGGTGATTTCGGCGGCCGGTACCGCCGACCGTACCGGCACCCTCACATACGTGGAGGGCACCGAGGCCGCTTTCACAACGGAGGACGCCGAGGCTCTGGGCATCAAGGGGAAGGTCAGTGAGTTCACCACGTTCCACGACTGTTGCCAGCCGCGGGTTCAGAACATTCATCGAATCGCAGACATCGTCGACGGCGCCCTGGTCATGCCTGGCGAAGAATTCAACGTGAACGAGTTCGTCGGACCGCGCACGCGGGAGAAAGGGTTCGTCCCCGCGCCCATGATCCTCGCCGGACGTTTCGTGGACAGTGTCGGCGGCGGCATCAGCCAATTTGCAACAACCCTCTACAACGCAGTGTTCTTCGGCGGATACACAGACGTCACGCACACGCCGCATTCGTTCTACTTCAGCCGCTACCCGGAAGGGCGTGAGGCTACGGTTTCATTTCCGAAGCCGGACCTCATCTTCCGCAATGACACTGATGCGGCTCTGCTCATCAAAACCGAGTACACAGACACCGAGATCACCGTGAAGTTCTTCGGTGACAACGGCGGCATAGACGTCCAGGCCGACCTGTCAGAGCGTTCACGATTCCGGAACCCGGTCACGGAATACCAGCCCGATTCTTCATTGGCCCCCGGAGTGGAAAAAGTGGTCTCATCGGGAACGACAGGTTGGGATGTGACCGTCACGAGGACCATCACCCATCCGAATGGTGAGGTAACGGTAGAAACCTGGGATGAGCGCTACCGGCCACAGCCTCGCGTCGTCCGCCGTCATCCGTGCTCCATCCCGGGCTCCGTCCAGGCCTGTCCGACAACGACCACATCGACTGTAACCACGGCTGCTACTACCACGACCGCAAGCCAACCCGTGACGACGACCACAGTGGCGCCGACTACCACGTCGGCTCCAACCACGTCAACCATCCCGGAAACGAGCACATCGACGAGTCCCACTACCAGCTCTACCACGGTGGCACCGACGACTACGGTGCCGACGACAACCACGACTGCGCCTACCTAGGCGATCGGACTCTCAATAAAAGACAAAAAACGACTCGACGACCTCTATGGCGGCCTCTTCGGCGTCCGCGGACCAACCTCCGTTGCGCCGAACAACGATTGCATTTGAAGCTGCAAACACATGGTTGATCTGGTCGTCAGAGTCCAGAAGGCGGGCGGCAATCCGTGCCGGAAACGAGTCGTCCCCTTCGGTTTCAGCCACGGTCGAGAACCCCGCGCCGTCCTGTCCTGACACCGTGCGATCCGTATCGAGAATGAGCACATCATCGATGCTGGTTGCCGAAACGCTGATCTCCTGACCCATGGATGCGACTCTACTCTCTCAGAAATTCGCTGCCGATCTGCAAGACGCGGATCACGTTGGTTCGAGATCCCCTCGGCACCCCGGCCACCATGAGAACCGTGTCGCCATTTTTGACCAATCCCTCCTTCTGAAGGAGTCGGCTTGCAGCCAGATCCATTTCGTCGGCAGTCGGATAGTCACGGTCCAGGAGTTTTGGAACCACCCCATGAAACAGCGCCAGACGGTGATAGACGCTCGCCTCGGTTGTGATGGCAGCGACCCTCGCCTTTGGACGATATTTGGAAATCAAGCGCGCCGTTCTACCGGACGACGTGAACACAACGATGGTTTCGATTCCGAGGTTGTCTGCAACCTCCGAAGCTGCTTTGGTCAATGCAGACGCGATGGGATACTCATGTTCCATGAAATCCTCACCGACCGAGCGCACATGAGCCATCTCGGCCTCGACACAGATGCGATGCATGACACGCACGGCCTCGACCGGGTGATCGCCTACCGCCGTTTCTGAGCTGAGCATCACCGCATCGGTTCCGTCAAAGACGGCATTCGCAACGTCCGACACCTCCGCTCTCGTCGGCCGCGTTGCGGTCCGCATGCTCTCGAGCATCTCGGTGGCGGTGATGCTGATCTTGCCTTGCGAGTTCGTCGCATCGATGATTTCTTTTTGGACCCGTGGCAACACTTCAAACGACATCTCGACACCCAGGTCTCCCCGCGCAACCATCACGCCATGGGCTTCCTCGATTATTTCGGCAAGGGCTTTGTAGGCAACGGCCCGTTCGAGTTTTGCGATGACGCGAGCGTCAGGGTTGTACTCCTTGACCATCCGAAGGTCTGACGCATTCGCAACAAAACTCGCTGCCACATAATCGACCCCGAGTTCAGCACCGAACACGAGATCGTCTGCGTCTTTTTCGGTGATGGCCGGGACGTCAAACACCCCCTCGGGAAAGGCGGCTCCCTGGCGATCACCCACAACCCCGCCCTGGAGCACGCGGGCCTTTATCACCGGGGTGGTTTCCTCGACAACCAGGGTAATGCGACCATCTACCAGATAGACCGGGTTTCCGGCGCTTATCCCCGTCACAGACTCGAGATACCCGATGCTGATCGTGTCGGAATCCCCCATCCCGTCTCCAGACACAAGCGACACGGTATGACCGGGCACCAGTTCTATTTCGCCATCAGGAAACGTTCCAACCCGTATTTTTGGCCCCTGGATGTCCTGCAGGATGGCCACGGGCCGATTGTGTTTTTCTGCCGCTGCCCGCACCCAGGCAAAGGTCTGGGCATGAACATCCTTGGATCCGTGCGAAAAGTTGAGGCGGGCTACATCCATCCCTGCATCAACGAGGTGCATGATCGTCTGCGGATCGGCCGTCGAGGGGCCAAGTGTCGCGATGATCTTGGTTTTTCGTTCGGCCATAGCGGTGACGTTAGTGCCGGCTCCTGAGCTTGTTCAGCCACCTTGCGTAGCAACCGGCTCTCGGATGTCGGCGGCTACTCTGCGGCCGTGAACGTTCGCTGGATACTGGCGTTGCTGCCACTGGCCCCGGTCGTCATGGTCGCCTGCTCGGTCGAGAATGCAGACGATGACGAGCCCCGACAGAACAATCCGGCGACAGCTCTGGAAGCCACCACAACGACCGCGCCTCCAACAGCTCGGGAAATCTACGATCTCGTCGCGCCATCAGTGGCCTTCCTCGAAACGGACGTGTCCACCGGTAGCGCCCTCCTGACGGACGATGGGTGGGTGGTGACCAACGCACATGTGGTCTGGCCGCGCGATTCGGTCCGCCTGGTCTTCGCAGACGGCGAGGAGCATCTGGACGTACCCGTGCAACGGATCGACGACTACCTCGACCTGGCTCTTCTCGGCCCCATCGAGACCGAACGCCCCGGGATCCCACTTCTCAAATCGATCGACGTGACTACCGCCGACGAGGTTTACCTGATTGGCTACCCCGCAGAATCCGAAGATTTTCCGACGCCCAGCATCACAAAAGGTCTCGTGGCAAGATTGCGTCGGTGGGAAGCAACCGGATTCGACTTCATCCAGAGCGATACGGCTATCGCGGGTGGTCAGAGCGGCGGTGCTCTCGTTGCGGCAAACGGTTCCGTGGTCGGCCTCTCAGGGCTGACCTTCAGCGACGCCGGCTTCGCCCTGTCGCTGCCGATTGATGCGGTAGCTGAAGCGGTCGCCGACCTCATTACCGGCGCCTCGCCAGAGCGCTTCGCCGATTCGCTCACCATCGAACCACAGAGGCTCGAGACCGAGATTCGCCTCAGCCACGCCTGGGATGAAGAGACACTTGTATTTGAGGGAGCAGATGAACCGACCACGCTCACACTGGCCGGTGGTTCCGAGCCATACGTGACCGTCATCAACACGTTTGGCGAGGTGCTCTACCCTGCCACTGACGAAGAACCCGAAATCACCCCGGAAGGTCGGGTGTTCACGTTCGACACCGGGGGATTTGGTCCCGTCTATGCGTATGTGACCGACGTCCCGGTGAGTACGCCGATTCTGGTGACCTCCGATCAGGCTTTCTCCCACGTGATTGACAGGGATGACGCTCGGTTCCTCCGGGTAGCCGGCACAAGCGACGGATCCTTTGGTATTCCGGGAGACTATGACTGGTATGCAATCGAGTTGGACGCGGGTGATGCGATCACAGTTGATGTCGACTCGTTGGCCGACGTTGAGCTCCTCATCGACAAGGCCGACAACGAATCCGGGCCCCTGGCCGAAGATTTCGACAGTGGCGGCGGCCTGTTCGATACCAATCCGGAAATCGAGTTCACCGCAGATGAGGAAGGCGTGTACCTGATCGTGGTTTACGAAGCCTTCGCGGAGGCTCCGGCCGGATACGTACTCACAGTTGAATAGGCCGCTGGTCGGGGTTCCCGTCAAATCTTTCGGGGTGGCCAAGAAACGCCTTTCCGGTTACCTGACCTCGGCTCAACGACGAACGCTCGGACAAGGACTAGCTGCGCGCACGGTCAACACGATCTCGGCAGCCGCAGTACCTGTGGCTGTCATTGCAGCCGACCAGGCGGTCGAAGACTGGGCCATTGGCGAGGGTTTTGACGTAATACGCCAGGTCCGGACCGGCTTGAATGGCGCATCGCTCGATCTTGTGGAAGCAGCCGACGGACCCTGGGGAATCGTATTTGCCGACCTTCCACTACTGACAACCGATGATGTGATAGCGGTCATCGAGGCAATGCAAGGTAGACCCGTGATCAGCCCATCACGCGACGGAGGCACAAACGCCATACTCGGCACCGGCCCTCCCATCGATTTCTCATACGGGCCAGGCAGTTTTCACCGACACATGGCGCGCCTGGCCCGTGAACGTCCCATGGTTACCGTACGAACCGGGCTGGCTCTCGACCTCGACACGCCGGATGATCTCATGCATGCCCGAAAAACCTCAGAATGGCTGAATGACCTTCTGGCCAGGGCGTGAAGATTTCTAGGCTGCCCGCATGACGGGTCTTGCAACACCGGATCGTGTGCTGGCTGTCGGCGCCCACCCCGACGACATCGAATTCGGATGCGGCGGCACGCTGGCCCGCTGGGCAAAGGATGGAGCCACCGTCGTCATGGCAGTCATGACCGATGGATCAAAGGGAAGTTGGGACGCCCGCCGCGATCGGGCGCAACTGGCTGCTGAACGAAAGGCCGAGCAGCAACGGGCCGCTGCCGTGCTCGCCGCAGACGCCGTTGTGATGCTCGATCACGTCGACGGTGAACTGTGGCACAGCCCTGAGCTCCGAACGCAACTCTGCCGACTCATACGGACCCACAAACCAAACGTACTGCTGACGCACGATCCCTGGAAGCCGTATGAGCTTCACCCCGACCACCGTGTCACAGGGTGGGCCGTCCTCGACGGCCTCATCTCTGCTCGCGATCCCCTCTTTGAGCCGGATATGGGTATCCCACCACACCGCCCCGAGCACTTGCTCTTATGGAAGGCCGCAGAGCCCGATCACTGGGAAGATGTGTCTTCCACATGGGCAACCAAGATCGAAGCCCTCCTCTGTCATGCTTCCCAGGCCGAAACGACCATGGACGCCGCCAACCACGGGGAAATTCATCGTGAACATTTCGAGGAGCGCATGCGACACCGCGCACGGGAGCTGGGCGCTCCCGCAGGATTGCCGCTTGCCGAATCGTTCAAGAAGCTAACGCCCTGACGCCATGCCATCAGTCCGAGTTCCACGCTCTCGAATGAGAACTTCGAGACTGGGGCGACGACCTTGGTCGCGGCAGATCTCCGCCTGAGGAGGGCCTGACAGAAGGCACCCCGCGACCTTGTCCCCCTCCCGCGTGCCAGGTAACGTGGATACGGCCGTCAGGAGTTTTGGTGGAGCTACCAGCACGGGGTCTTCGACCCCGAGACATCGACACGTTCTCGGCGGTTGCGCGGGCATTGCTGCCCGCTCTCGCAGACAACGATCCGTTCCTTGCCGTATCCGTCGAGGATTTGGGTGTACGCGCCCGGTTCCCGGACCTCTTCGCGAGGATCGCTCCGGCCGAGCAACGAGAACTCCTGTTGGCCTTGCGACTACTCGACTCACGGGCCGGTGGCCTCGCTCTTCATGGCCTGCCCAGGCCGTTCGCGGATCTTTCACCGGAGGTGGCAGAGCGTTCGCTCGAGCGGATGGCAACGCACCGGCTACTGGCGTCCCGCCAGGTCTTCGGATCACTGAAGAAGATAACCGGATTTCTCGCCGCGTCGGGCAACTCGATCTCGCGGGCGGCCATGCATTACCCGGACCCCGGACCTGCCCCTCGGACAAAACGGCGGATCGCGGCGACAGTGATCGACACCCCGACCGACCTCACGTGCGATGTCGTGATCGTCGGCTCGGGAGCGGGTGGAGGGGTAGCGGCAGGCGTTCTCGCGGAAGCGGGGCTGGAGGTCGTCGTTCTCGAAAAGGGTGGCCTACGGACCGAAGCCGATTACACCCATGACGAGGCTGAGGCGTATGACCACCTCTACCTCGACGCAGCACTCGGCGCCACCGACGACAAGGGCATCGGACTTCTGGCCGGGTCGTGTGTTGGTGGCGGCACCGTGGTGAACTACACGACGTCATTTGCAACTCCAGAGGGCATTCGTGCCGAATGGGACCGCGTTTCAGGCTTCCACAGTCTGTTTTCGGGCCCCGAGTATGAAGCGGCATCACGTGCCGTGAAACGACGTATCAACGCCAACGACTACTCAGGACTGCCATCGAGTTCTGACGCGCTCATGGAAAAGGGACTGCGTGAACTCGGGTGGCATGTCGGATCTCAGGAGCGAAACGTCACCGACTGCCCTCAGGATGATTCATGCGGATTCTGCGTCATGGGTTGTCGTCTCGGCGCCAAACAATCGACGCTCGTCACATGGTTGGAGGACGCATTCGGCCGGGGGGCTCGAATCGTCCCCAACGCCGACGTCCGGTCGATCCTCACCGCCCGGGGTCGCGCAACGGGAGTCACGGCCAATGTCAACGGACATGCGGTGAACGTCCACGCCCGCGCCACGGTGCTGGCGGCCGGCGCGCTCAACTCGCCCGCCGTCATGCTTCGCAGCGGGTTGAATCACCCATCCGTTGGCGCGCATCTCCGCCTTCATCCAGTGACTGTGGTATGGGGTCGGTATCAGGATGAGATCCACCCCTGGTCTGGAACGATGCAGTCACGCTATTCGGACCACATCGCCGATCTCGACGGCAACGGCTACGGCATCAAGATCGAAACTGGACCGGCTCATCCGGCCCTTGTCGCCGCCCTCGTTGGCTGGGGTGGAGGTGAGGAGTACAAGCGTCACCTCGCTGACTACCGTCACTGGTCTCCGATCGCCGCCATCCTGCGTGACCGGGATCCAGGCTCGGTGACAACCCGCCGCAATGGAGATCCCCGCTGGTCATATCGAGTCTCCAACCGGGACCAGAGCATGGTACGGGCGGGAGTGGCGGCAGCTGCAACGATCCATGCAGCCTCAGGAGCCACCGCAATCATGTCAAACACCCTCGTGCCTGTCACATGGAAACCCGACCGTGCTCCTCTCGTCGATTTCCTGGACGCCGTCGACAGCGTGGGCTACGGCTCACATCAAACCACCTATGGCTCCTGGCACCAGATGGGGACGTTGCGCATGGGCAGCGATCCTGACAGCTCCGTGGTCGATGCTCACAACGAGGTTCACGGCACGCGAGATCTCTACGTCATGGATGGATCGACGTTTCCCACCGCGTCTGGTGTGAATCCGATGATCACGATCGAAACGATCGCACACAGAGCCGCTTCCTCCCTGGCTGCAAAGCTGACGTGATCAGGTATCAGCCGTAGATGCGATCGTTGGTATCTGGATCGAAAAAATGCAATTTGCCCGTGTCGATAACGAGGCGCAGCTGATCTCCGCTCGAGACGGGCACGTCGGAGGACAGACGTGCCGTCATCGACGTGTTGTCTCCGAGCACCGAAGGATCCTGGCCGGTGTCTGCAAGCAACTCTTCGATGTCGGGCGTCACCACAGGCCGCGTGGGCAGGTGGTAATGAGCAAAGCTCTCGTAGCCGAGCACCTCGACCACATCGACCTCGGCTGAAACCGTGCGCCCCTCCGGTTCCGATCCCACCATGCGAGCGTCCTCGAAGGCCGATGGACGGATGCCCATGATGACTTCCTGACCGGCGTAGTTGGCAAGCCTTGGGCTATTCGTGAGGAGTTCGGGCGGCAGCTTCAGGGTTTCACCTGCGAGGGAGGCTGTCAGTCCGCCCGCGCCATCGCTTTCCAGGTGGGTGTAGACGAAGTTCATCGCTGGACTGCCGATGAACCCGGCGACGAACATGTTGTCCGGGTATTGGAACAACGCGAAGGGCGTGTCGATCTGCTGAACTTTGCCCTTGCGGATAACCGCCACCCGGTCGCCGAGTGTCATCGCCTCAACCTGGTCGTGTGTGACGTAGATCGTCGTGGTTCCGAGGCGCTTGTGGAGCAAGCTCAGCTCGGTACGCATCTGGACGCGCAACTTGGCATCGAGGTTCGACAGGGGTTCGTCCATCAAGAATGCAGCCGGCTCGCGCACGATGGCTCGCCCCATGGCAACCCGCTGCCGCTGGCCACCGGAAAGCGCCTTCGGCTTGCGGTGCAAATAGTCGGTGATCTCAAGCGACCGGGCGGCATCTTCTACCCTGGCCGTGATCTCATCCTTCGGCATGTTGCGAAGCTTGAGCCCGAAGGCCATGTTGTCGAACACGGTCATATGGGGATAGAGCGCATAGGTTTGAAACACCATGGCGATATCGCGATCCTTGGGTGGGACGTCGTTCACGACCCGATCACCAATGCTGACTTTTCCTTCTGAGATCTCCTCGAGACCGGCCACCATCCTCAGAAGAGTCGATTTGCCACATCCAGAAGGGCCGACGAGGACGAGAAATTCTCCATCGGCGATGTCGATGTTTACACCCTCGACAGCTCGTGTTCCGTCCGGGTAGATCTTGCCGACTTCTTCCATCGTGATTCCGGCCACCAAAACCTCCTAAGGGATAACCGCTCGACAGGTTATCACCCGGGTCTTGGATAAGCCAGTGGAGCCGCAGCACATAGGCAACGCAGGCCCCCACCGCTATGCTGACGCCCGCAGCCAGGTGCTGACCACCATTCGGAGGTGGTGTAATAGGTAACACAGCTGGTTCTGGTCCAGTCGTTGGGGGTTCGAGTCCTCCCCTCCGAGCGGGACCTCTCTCGAGGTACCGAGCCAACACCCATATCGCCGAACTGCCACCGAGGCAATCGGCACCCAAGGCCCCGTCGTCTAGCGGCCCAGGACGCTGCCCTCTCAAGGCAGTAACGCCGGTTCAAATCCGGTCGGGGCTACCAATGCATTGAACCGCCCATAGGGCGGTTCAATGCATTGGCCTCCTACCCGATCTGGAGAGGTACTACTACGCCTTGAGAGGGCAGCGTCCCCGTGCGGCCGAAGGCCGCACAAAGGAAACGCCGCTGCCCGCCCCCTTGCCCCACGACCTCCTGTCGTCAGATAACCCGACACCGAACCAAAAGACCTGCACCCAACCCGAATGAGCACCAGAGATCACAGGTCTCGAGAGGGCAGCGTCCCCGTGCGGCCGAAGGCCGCACAAGGAAACGCCGCTGCCCGCCCCCTTGCCCCACGAGCACCTCTCAACGCGTCAAGCACCGTCAAATCCCCAAAAACCCAGAACCCCACCACAAGACAGCGTTCCTCGTGCGACCACAGGCCGCACAAAAAAGGCCGCTGCCCGCCCCCCTGCCCCACGACCACCTCGCTTCAACCTCGCGGCTTCGGACAGCAAGCAACACAGCGACTACCGGTGTTGGAGTACCTGGCCCGGACGTCGTGAGGAGCGGCTAGGAAACGAAACGGATATTGATCGGATAGCGATAGTCCTCGCCATTCGACGCTTTCACTGCAGCAAGAATGGTGAAGACCAGCCAACCGATAGCGACGGCTGCGAGCAACACGACTCCAATCAGAACGAGGAACAGAATCGCCGAAACGATCGCAGCAATGAATGCCGTGATCTGGAAGTTCAACGCCTCCGCAGCATTGGCCCTAACCCGCGGGCTCTCGTTCTTCTTCATGAGATACACGAACAGCGGTCCGAGAAAGGACGGAGGTCCCAGTAGCCCGACGAGACCGGATGCGTGGGCAACCATGGACCACATCTGTTCGTCGGCTGCAGACATGGTGCCACCGCTCGTCACGGCCGGAGCCTGGCGTCGAGGTTGATCCGGTGCAGACATGGCGTCGAGGGGATCGCCTGCAACGTCGCGAATCTCGCGGTGGGCGGCTTCTAGCGAATCTGCGGCGTCGGGTGGCTCGGCAAACGGGTTGTCGTCCCCGTAGAGATCGTCCATGTCGCTCCTGTGATCAGGTATCTGCCAGATTAGCTCCGGACTCGAGCAATAGATCGAGTGCTCGCCTGGTCCTTGCGACGGTTTCGGCCTGGCCGAGCGCCTCCATCGACTCGAAGAGAGGCGGACTGATCGTCGATCCCGAGATAGCGACCCGGATCGGTTGGAGACCCTTGCGTCCATTGAGCTGCAGACGTTCGAGCATCGCTCTCAGCTCGCCCTCGATCGACTCAGCATTCCATCGATCGAGATCTGATAATCGCGCTAGAGCGTCCTGTATCGCCATCGTTGCCTCGGGAGCGGTCATCACCTTGTCCCACGAACCACGGTCGTAATCGATGTCGTTTGTCATCAGGAAGCCGACCTGGTCCGGGACTTCGTTCAACAATTTCGTCCGCTCCTTCACATGGGGGAGGATCATCCGCAGGCGGACATGCTGGAGTTCGTTCAACTCCCCATATTCGGCCGTGATGAGCGGGACCACGCGGTCTGCGAATTCGTCGTCGTTCATTGCCCGGATATAGACACCGTTCATCCATTCGAGCTTGTCATTGTCGAAGATGGCGGCATTTGGCTGGACGGCATCGAGGCTGAATCGCGCTACGGCTTCTTCGAGTGTGAATATGTCGGAATCCTCGCCGAACGACCAGCCGAGCAGGGCCAGATAATTCATCATCGCCTCCGGCAGGTAACCGGCCTCTCGATATGCCCGCAACGAAGTATCGCCGTGGCGTTTCGACAGCTTTTTACCATCGGGACCCATGAGCAGCGACAGGTGGGCGTAGGCAATAGGTGCGGCTTCGAGCGCTTCACCGATGAGGATGTGTTTGGGGGTCGACGACAACAGGTCCTCCCCGCGAATCACGTGGGTTATCCCGAAGTCGACGTCATCGACGCTCGACGCGAGGTGGTAGGTGGGGGTCTGGTTCGACCGCAGCACGATGAAATCCTCGACGTGATCGTGGTCGAACCGGACCTCACCCCGCACGAGGTCCTCGAAAACGGTCTCACCCGGACGCGGAACCTTCAGCCGTATGACGGCGTCCTCTCCCCTGTCCAACCGCTCGCGGGCTTGTTCGGGGTCGTAATCTCGATATCTTCCGTCATAGCCCGGCGGCTTGCCTTCGGCCCGTGCTAGCTCTCTCATCTCCTCGAGTTCCGCTGCGGTTGCGAAACAGAGATAGGCCTTACCTCTCTCGACAAGTGAACGGGCGACTTCCTGGTAGCGAGCCAGGCGCTCGGACTGGCGATACGGACCGTGAGGACCGCCCTTTTCAATGCCTTCATCCCATTCCAGACCGAGCCATCTCAGGCCGTCCAGAATGTCGTTCTGAAACTGCTCTGAAGACCGCTCCGTGTCCGTGTCATCCGCCCGAAGAATGAACTCTCCGCCGGCCGCCCGCACCGCCAGATAGTTATAGAGGGCGGTCCGGGCTCCACCAACGTGGAGGTAGCCAGTCGGAGAAGGTGCAAATCGCGCCCTCATCGTTTGCCGACCGGATTGCGCAAGGTCCCGATCCCCTCGATCGAACATTCGACCACATCGCCCGCCTCGATCGGTCCAACCCCGGCAGGCGTGCCGGTCAGCAGTACGTCTCCGGGCAACAAGGTCATCACCGCCGTCACATGCTCCAGTAACTCACCCACTCCAAAGTGGAGATCGGTGAGAACACCTTCTTGTCTCAGATCATCATTGACCGTGCACGTGATCGCCCATCCCTGGCCTGGATCAAACTCGGTCTCGATGGCCGGTCCCAGCGGACAGAATGTGTCGAACCCCTTGGCCCTCGTCCATTGCCCATCGGAAGCTTGCAGATCGCGAGCCGTCACGTCGTTTGCCACCGTGTATCCGAGCAGATAGTCGTTCGCATTCTCCGCAGAGACGTTCCTGGCCACTTTGCCCACTACCGCCGCAAGCTCGACTTCATGGTGTACGTTCGTGCTCTGGTGAGGCAGCACAATCGGTTGATGTGGTCCGATGACCGAAGTAGCGGGTTTCAAGAACATCAGAGGCTCATCTGGCATGACGCTATCCATCTCCGCCGCATGGTCCGCATAGTTCTTACCGATTGCGACGATCTTGGTTGGCAAGACCGGAGCAAGCAGCTCAGCCTCCTCGAACGTGACGAGACTTTCCGTTGGTTCCCACGCGACAAACGGAGTTCCCCGATACAGCCTTATCCCTTCTTCCTCGACGCCACCGTAGGTGATGTCGTCGCGGCCACTGCGAAGGCGAACGATTTTCAAGGATCCACCTCTCTCATTTGCATCTCAGCCGATGGCACCGAGCATTCCAGGACGGACCTGATCGTAGCCCGGGGCATGCAAAGCCAACCCGCTCGCCCGGATACGTCAGTTGGGTAGCGGTCGGACACCGGATCGCAGGCGGTCGACAATCTCCTCGACCGGTGCGTACAACAAATCGTCGTCAACCGCGGCCACCAGGGCCCGGCCGTACATTGCTCCGTGGGCAGCCTTCTTGACCCACCGTCTTCGATCGGCGCCAAGAGCCGAGCGGAAGGTACCGGTCACGTCGGCGTGGAGGCCCATGAGTGCCAGAACGGCGTCGATATCGCTGCGGCTCGGCGCCCGGCCGAAATGAGCGGCGCGCGCCGACACGAGATTGATGGCGGCAGCCCGTACCCGTTCGATGTCCTCATCAGGTTCGAGATCCAGGTCTCTCTCTGCCAGAAGGCGGAGTGCGTAACCGGTGTCAGGCCCCGGCGTGCCGAAGCCCGGACCCGCCGGAACATCTCCTGGACCGGAAAAGTCCCCGGGCCGGTTCGGTCGCCACGGTCGGGCGGGCATCGGTTCCATGCGTGCCCGCGGGAGGTCCCCGAACTCGAGTTCGATCTTCGGCTGCTGGGCCATTGCTATACGATCGTCAGCCATTCGGCATGATCGGCGTTCTTGCCGGTCACCGCCTCCATGTACATTGTCTGCGCTTGTTGGGTGATGGGGCCTGGCTTCCCATCTCCGACGGGTCGATTGTCAATCATGCGAATCGGGGTGACCTCGGCGGCAGTACCCGTGAAGAACGCCTCTTCTGCGGCGTAGGCGTCAGACCTCGTGAGGCTGGTTTCGACGACCTCGACTCCGGCCTCGCGCAGCAGTGTCACGACCGAATGCCTCGTGATCCCGGGCAAAACGCCGGAGTAACTCGGGGGTGTGTAGACGACGCCACGGCGAATCAAAAACAGGTTTTCCCCGCTGCCTTCCGCGAGAAAGCCCCGATCGTTCAGCAGGAGGGCCTCATCGAATCCGCCGGCCTCCGCCTCCAACCTGGCGAGGATGGAGTTGAGATATGCCCCTCCCCCTTTGGAGTTCGGGAGGAGCGATTGCTGGTCGATTCTCCGCCACGACGACACGCCGACGCTGATCCCGTTCCGCAGCGCCTCCTCCCCCAGATATGCGCCCCATTCCCAGGCCGCGATTGCGACATTCACTTCAGCGTTCGTCGGGTTGAGGCCAATCGCCCCCAGACCCCGAAAGGCGATCGGCCGTATGTAGGCCGAGGGCAGCTCATTGATACGGATCAGCTCTGTCACCGCGGACGAGAGTTCCGCCGGTTCGTACTCCATGGGAATCTGATACGCCTTGCATCCACCGACCAGGCGCTCCATGTGCTCTCCGAGTCGGAACACGGCGGGACCCTTGTCCGTGGCGTAGGCGCGAATACCCTCGAAAACTGATGTTCCATAGTGGAGCGCGTGGGTGAGAACATGGACATTGGCATCTTGCCAGCCGACCATTTCTCCGTTCATCCAGATGTAAGGCACTGATTGCATTCCCCTATGTTGCCACGTTTCGGTCACCGTGTGGTAGCTCATCGCCCGGCTAGCGTCTTCACGTGGCCAGCAGAATTGGAATGCTCAGGAGATTGATTGCAGCCGGACTGGGCGTTGGTTGGATTCCCAGGAGGATACGCGGCTCCGATGAAGGCGCTGGAACGTTCGGAGCGGCCCTCGCCATTCCGATGGCTGTGATCACCCAACCTCTCGGCCCGGGCGTGCAGGTGGCTGTTCTCATCGGGGTCTCGATTGCGGGACTCTGGGCGGCGGGGGCCACGGCTGATGGAGAAGATCCCGGCTGGATTGTGATCGATGAGGTCGCCGGGGCATTTTTGGGGGTTCTGTCGCTCACTGGCTGGCCGTTCGTCATCGGTTGGATCGTTGCGCGGGTTGGAGATGTCACAAAACGATTCCCATTCGTGAAGCGGGCGGAGAGCCTCGGCGGGCCGATCGGCATCATGGCCGACGACCTCGTCGCCGGAGTCTGGGGGCTGGCAGCAGGCTCTGTGGCTCAACTCTTGTTGACCTGACCGACACAAGTTGCCCGCAGCCAACCTGAAATGTTCTCCAACCAATTGCACCTGACCTGTGCGGTCGCCTGATGCCCACGTCGATGCGGGGTGCAGCGGATCGCGAAAGAAAGGACAGCGAAAGATTCCTATGCGAATACTGATCCTTGGTACCCTCCCGGTGTGTGGTGGCGCCGTGCTGGCAGTCGACCCCACCGGGTCCGCTCGATGGCGCACGAGCGAACTCAGACACACGTACAGGGCGCTGTCGCAGGCATGAAAACGGGCAAAGAACGGGCAAAGCGGGTCGGACTCAGTCATGAGACGCATATCGGTCGGTAGGCATGGGGATAGGGCGAGGCCTTTGACAAGGAGGCACAGCTCGACGAGGACTCGCCCAAAAAAGCATCGCACGAGCACGGCCGGCCTGTCCGTGTATGTGATCATGGCACTGCTCGCGGGACTCATCGGTTCCGTGGTCGTCGGCAGACCTTCGTCGCAGGCGACCTCCTCATGTCCGCTGCCCGCCGGCGGAAACATCGTCTTCCTCAGCGATCAGTCGTTGGTGGGCTGGAACCAGGGCCCCAACTCGTTCGGGCCCGTTTCGGTGAATATCGATGCCGGCATCTACCGCGTCATGGCAGCGTCGTACGATCCACACTCGGCCAAGCCCGATCAGGTGCAGACGGGCGAACAATGGTATTTCGAGGGTTACAAGGATCATGCCAGGACGTTCCGATCAGCGGTTACGCCCGACCTGCCCGAAGGCCAGGACGTCGCGACCTACACCCTTGCCGACCGGATGGAGTTGACAGCGACAGATGCTTTGACTGCCTTTCACGCCAACACCGGCACCGATGAACCCAATTCGGTGGCTCCCTTGTGCGTCGGGTTTTACCTCATCGAATCCGCCCAGCCACCGACACCGACGGACGCGTTTTGTCCCTTGACCAATGGGATCGTCGTCGAACTCACGTCCGCGAAGTTACTTGCCGACTCCTCAGACCGACACAGCTTTGGCCCGGTCGCCGTTTCGATTCCGAAAGGAACATACGACGTGACGCTGGCGAGCTTCGATGATCACAACAACAAGCCGGAGCAAAACCAGAAACAGGAACAGTGGAGAGCGCTTGCGACAGCCAACGGCAGCGTGCTGTGGGAATCTCCTCCCATCGCCGATCTCCCTGAAGGCCAGAACTACCTGACCCAGCTCGTAGCGAGCTCGGTGGTGTTCGGGTCGGACGTGACCGGGGTCATTGCCCAGCATGCCCATGCGGGCATAAACCGCCCCGAATCTGTCGCTCCCATCTGCATGTCGTTCGTACCGCTGACAGCCACAAACACGCCGGACCCGCCCACCACGACCGTGCCGGATACGATCCCGGATACCACCATCCCGGATACCACCATCCCGGATACCACCATCCCGGATACCACCATCCCGGATACCACCATCCCGGATACCACCATCCCGGATACCACCATCCCGGATACCACCATCCCCGCCAC
>JBFGAX010000015.1:0-47245 GCA_041567895.1 Acidimicrobiia bacterium | reverse complement strand
CGGAGGCCTTGTTTCGAGACCTGAGGCAGCATCAAGGAAGTGAACCTTGTGGTCATATGCTCCGAAGATGACTTCGGTCACTCCGTCGCTACGTTCATAGACAACGGGCTGGCCGGTCCAGGCGGTTCCGCATTTCGTTGTAGGTCCGGTTCCGGGATTCGTCACCCCGCACATCTCGCCGAACCGCCACCTGATGGTTGGGCTGGTGGGTACAGGACCCTTCCCGTACCACGTGTGCGTGGGGTTGCCCCGGAACTGGAGCACGCCCTCAACGATTCCGTGAGGCTTCCCAACGGCGTTGACGAAGGTTTCGGGCTGGGTTGTGGTGGTCGTGGTGGACTCGGGCGCAGCTACCGTCGTCGGTGCCGCCTCAGCTGTGACAGTTGCGGTTGACGAGACCTGCTCTATGCCCGCCAGTTCACCGGCCACGCTCGCACAGGACGACATCGCAAGCGCTAGAGCGCAAGCCAGAGCCAGCTTCTTCGATGCTGGTTTCACAACTCGGCACGCTCGTCGAACTCAGCGACCATGTGCGCCGCCGTTGACACGTCGTTCGCCTCGACAACAGCGAATTCCGGAGCGGATGTTGACAGGCCGGCTTCGTCGGCGAGTAGCGACGGCCCTACCCAGATGATCCGTCTGACCCGTGCGTCTGCAAGACCTTCGGCCCACGCTCGTGCGACTGCGAGGGGACTGGTAGCGAACGAGCGCTCCCGATCGTCGGTCGCCGCAGCACTCACCAATACCGCTGAAAACACCGAGGTGGCTGCGCCGCCCACGTGGGAGGCATCTGAGACATCGCCGGTCGCTACCTTCACGCCACGCTTCTTGAGCTCGAGGGCGACGCCTGGATCGGTGACAAACGCACGGACCTCGCCTGCGCGGCTGAGCAGTGCCTCAACGGCGGCTTTTCCCATTTCGGTATCTGCCCCGACAACGAGCACCGGCATCTCAGCTGTCCACGTGCCGTGGTTGCGAGGACGGAACACCCTCCTGCTTCGCCCAGCGGAAGAACATGACGCCTATTGCCAGCCACGTAATGGGAATGGTCGCCACCTTCATGATGAGACCAGCTATTTGCTGGTCCTCCAAGGCCGTGATATCGAATACGCGTGGGGCCAGTTCATAGGTGTTGTAGAGAGGGAAGTCACCAAATGTGAGCGCACTCGCAGGGATCACTGCGACGACCGATGTCGTCAGAAACAAGAACAAAATGCGAGCGAGGTACGACCTGGCCCGAAACTCGGGTATCGGAGAGAGCACCGGTAGCCATAGAACCAACCCCGTGACGATCCACAACATATCCATGGCGAACGATCCGAACTGGCTGGCACGAAGCGTGTCAACAGTGATCGGGGCATGGGTGCCGACCAGCAGCAGGTTATAGAGAATCCCGGAACCCAGAAGTGAGCCCGTCAGCCGTCTGGAGACGCGGTAGAGACGGAGGCGGGCGAGCACTCGTCGCAGCATCCACTCCGGGGTACCCAGGAGCATGAGTGGTACCGCCACCATGGCGTACAGCACGAATTGCACCATGTGGGCCGATGCCAGGTACCCGGCGCCGAGCGGTCCAAGCGGCCAATCGGAAGCTGCCCACAATGTCAAAACGCCGAGCAGAAAAAAAGTCTTCTGCTTGCCCGAAAGAACCTTGTTGCGAGCAAGTCGAAAATATGTGACGACGAGTGCGCCGACGATGATCCATACGCCCGGATACAGCGTGAGTTCCCAACGCCAGGGGCGCAGGGACGACGTGCACCACCAGCTCCAATTCATGGTGCCAGGTTAGGGAGAGGCCGGGTCAAACGCACCCGGGATCAGTCACGGAGTCAGTGTCTCGATGAATGCAGCTATGTCGTCCAGTTCGGCGTCCGAGAGGGCGTATGGCGGCATGAATCCTCGATAGTCACCGACCACCACCTGCTGCGGAAAGTAGACAGAGCTGCGGATGTAGTCGGCGTCTACACGGACCGGCGTACCGTTGATGTCTACGCGATCTTCCCCCCATATGCCCTTCAAGGTGGGACCGAGTTCGGGCCTCGTTCCATCATGGCAAACGACGCAGCCCAGGTCCTGTACGAGTTCGGCGCCACGTTCGACCGGTGTGGCGTCGGTTATGTCAGCTCCGCACGCGGCAAGCAACCCGCCGAGCATCACGGCAATGACGAGGTCTTTCATCGTTGGGACTCGATGAGGTCGAGATAGGCATCGAGTTCCACCACGGGAATCTTCTCGGTGACAGGGTCATGGTGCTCGAATGTGAAGGTCGCCGAGAGTTCGTCTCCGTCGACGAGGCCCGATGCGTCCAGAATCATGATATGGACACCTCCGGGTCGCATTGCGACGCCCGACTCTTCGTTGATGTCGATGCCGTCGACCGGAGACATCGTTGCCTGACCATCGGCACTGATGCTCGTCTCGTGCAGGACGGCTGGATAGCCGTCGATCGCGACGTCCACGAGCCGATCCGGGGTACTGCCTGAGTTCTCTATGTCGAGATATATGGCGGCGTTTGGACCGGAGGGTACGGTGGCGTAAGCCGAAGTCACCGTTATCGAGCCTCCGCTACCGCAAGCGCCCCCCAGCAGCACGATGACAACGGCAATACGCCACTTCATGACCCCATACCGGCCAGGATTTCCAGGTCATGAGCCCATTGACTCTGGCGCGTCCCGAAGGGATAGACCGTGTATCCAAGCCCATCCGGAGCCCAGGCGAATACTTGAGAAGCATGGCCCACCAGGTAATCAGGGTCCGAGGTGTCGCCGATGATCGCAGTTGGTACCCCCAGGGCTTCCTCGGCGATCCTCAGCTCTTGAGCGCTACCGGTGAGCCCGACGTAGTCCTCACTGAAACCATCCAGGTATTCACGAATGATTTCGGGGCTGTCGCGTTCGGGGTCAATAGAGACGAACACCACTTCGGTGTTCTCACGGAGTGGGGGGTTTCGGTTGAGAACTGACGTGATTTGAGCAAGGTGGACCGGACAGATATCAGGACAGAAGGTGTAGCCAAAGTACAGCAGCGTCAACTTCCCGTCTGTGGCCTCAGCGAAATCGTACCGATCTCCGGCGGTGTCCGTGAGAACAAAGCTGGGCTTGCGGGCGGGTTTGGAGAGCTCGACGCCCTGGAAAACCCCCTCGGATTCGATGGGCTCGTCAAATTCGCCTGAAGTGCACCCCGTGATCGTCAAAGCCAGCATGAGGATTGCAATGACGAGCTTTGCCGCTGACCACGATTTCATCGGATTGAGGCTAGGACCGGATCGCGACTAACAAAATAGGTGGCTGCCCCGGTCGGGAAACCAACAACATTTGAAGTCGCGGTCAAGCCCAGGAAATACTCCAGTAACAAAGCCACGGTATGTTTTCGTACTCTGCCGAGCACGGATGATTCCGGGACAAAATCCCGTGTGACCGGCAGCGTTGAGATGAAGTCGCTCGGGAGGAACCAAAGCATGGCTGTATGGCGGACCGAGCCCCGCGCGTCGGGGCTGTATCGTCGGTCTTTCGAACATGACTCATGTGGTGTCACGTTCGTAGTGGATCTCAAGGGTCGCCGTAGCCATCGCATCGTTGAAAACGGACTCCGGGCTGTCTGCAACCTCGAACACAGGGGAGCACAGGGTTCCGATCCGCTAACGGGCGATGGTGCAGGCATTTTGATGCAGATACCCGATCGCTTTCTCAGAGCCGTGGTTCCCTTTGCGCTCCCTCCGGAAGGGCGGTACGCAACCGGGATAGCTTTTCTACCCCAGGATCGGGCGTCCGCCGACGACGGAGCACGGGCGATTGAGGCCATAGTCGAGTCGGAGGGCCGCACCGTTCTCGGCTGGCGCGAGGTTCCCATCGATCCGTCGGGAATCGGCCGAGCAGCTCGCGATACGCTCCCGACGTTTCGTCAGGTCTTCATCGATGGAGCCGGCGAGGCCGGCATGGAGCTGGAGCGAAGGGCCTACGTGATCCGCAAGCGGATCGAGCACGAAATCCATCTCGAGGCCGGTCTCGACGAGATAAACGAGGCGATGGGAGGCGCCTCCGAAATGCACGATGGGGTGTACTTTCCAAGTTTGAGTAGCCGCACCCTTGTTTATAAAGGGATGTTGACGCCCCCCCAGATAGCGGCGTTTTTCATCGATCTCCACGATGATCGCGTCGAGAGCGCGCTTGTTCTCGCGCATTCACGATTCTCAACCAATACATTCCCCAGCTGGCCGCTTGCACATCCCTATCGCGTGGTCGCACACAATGGTGAGATCAACACGATTCAGGGGAATCGCAACTTCATGCGCGCTAGGGAGACCCTGCTCGAGACGAAGCTCATTCCTGGCGATCTCGATCGGATTTTCCCGATTTGCACTCCTGGCGCATCGGACACGGCCGGCTTCGACGAGGCGCTCGAGCTTTTGTACATGGGTGGATATCCGCTCACGGAAGCAGTGTTGATGATGATTCCCGAGCCATGGGAAAACCATCAACACATGAAGCCTGAATTACGGGCGTTCTACGAGTATCACGCCGCGCTCATGGAGCCCTGGGATGGTCCGGCCTCGATTGCATTCACGGACGGTCGGGTCATCGGTGCCGTGCTCGATCGCAACGGCTTGAGGCCATCGCGCTATTGGGTAACAGACGATGACCTCGTGGTGATGGCATCTGAGGTTGGCGTGCTCGACATTCCTCAGTCGAAGATCGTCGAGAAAGGTCGGTTGCAGCCCGGCAAAATGTTCCTGATCGATACGGACCAGGGCAGGATCATTCGGGATGAGGAAATCAAAGACCAATTGGCTGCTGCCCGTCCCTACCAGACCTGGCTCGATGAAAACGCACTTCATCTCGACTACATCGAACAACGACCGACTTCGCACGCTGAAGGCCGTCTTTTGCAGCGCCAACAAACATTTGGATATACCCACGAAGAGCTGAAGCTGATCATCGGTCCGATGGCCGGCAATGGCAAAGAGCCACTGGGCTCAATGGGCACGGATACGCCGCTTGCAGTGCTTTCGGCGCGGCCACGTCTGCTATACGACTACTTCAAGCAACTTTTTGCCCAGGTCACCAACCCGCCGCTCGACGGTATTCGTGAAGAACTCGTCACGTCGGCTCGTACGATGCTCGGACCCGAAGGCAACATCTTCGATCTCGGCCCGCGATCGTGTGCGATTCTCGAGATTGATAGCCCCATCCTGGACAACGACGAGCTCGAACGCTTGCTTCATGTCGACGAGTTGCCAACCGTTCGCGGTTACACATCGGTGATCCCGATCCTGTATCCGGTGGCCGATGGCGAAGTTGGTCTGCGGGAGGCGATGGACGGGATATTCGCGCTCGTGGATGAGCTCATCGAGGCGGGCGTTTCGAACATCGTTCTCTCGGATAGGGGGACGACCCGGGATCTCGCACCAATACCTGCGTTGCTGGCCACTGCGGGTGTCCACAACCACCTCGTGAGAACCAAACAACGAACCAGGATCGGCCTCGTAGTGGAAACTGGCGAAGCTCGTGAAGTCCATCATCTCTGCCTGTTGCTCGGATACGGCGCCGCCGCCATCAATCCGTATCTCGCCTTGGAAACCGTCGAGGACCTCGTCAGCCGAGGTGATTTGGGCGAACTCGACTCAGACACCGCCAAGGCGAACTTCATAGGCGGAGCCGTGAAAGGAATCTTGAAGGTCATGTCGAAGATGGGTATCTCAACCGTTGCCTCATACACCGGTGCCCAGATATTCGAAGCAATCGGGATCGGTAGTGAGTTGATAGACGAGTTCTTCACCGGTACCACCAGCCGATTGGAGGGCATCGGCCTCGACGTCGTTGCTGCCGAGTCAGCAGCCCGCCATCGCATCGCCTTCACTCCTCAGCCTGAAGAGCGGGCTCATCGAGAACTCGAAATCGGCGGCGAGTATCAATGGCGTCGCGATGGCGAGATCCATCTGTTCAATCCAGAGACCGTTTTCAAGCTGCAGCACGCCACCAGGGAAGGACGCTACGACGTCTTCAAGGAATACACCTCGCTGGTCAACGACCACTCGGCCCGTCTCGCGACCCTGCGCGGGATGTTCCGATTCAAAACCGAAGAGCGGACTCCCATCCCCATTGACGAAGTCGAACCGGTATCTGCAATCGTCAAGCGGTTCTCGACAGGAGCCATGTCGTATGGCTCCATCTCACAAGAGGCCCACGAGACGCTGGCAATAGCAATGAACCGGATCGGTGGAAAATCGAACACGGGCGAAGGGGGCGAGGATCCGGAGCGTTTTACGCCCGATGCCAATGGAGATCTGCGGCGTTCCGCGATCAAGCAGGTGGCAAGCGGTCGGTTCGGCGTCACGTCCGAGTACCTCGTGAACGCGGACGATCTCCAGATCAAGATGGCGCAGGGGGCGAAGCCTGGCGAAGGCGGGCAGCTGCCCGGCAACAAGGTCTACCCGTGGATCGCCAAAACCCGCTATTCGACAGCCGGTGTCGGCCTGATCTCGCCTCCTCCCCACCACGACATCTACTCAATCGAAGACATCAAGCAGCTCATCCATGACCTCAAGAATGCGAATCCGGACGCCCGCGTGCACGTGAAGCTCGTGGCCGAGATGGGAGTTGGGACCGTTGCGGCGGGCGTAGCGAAAGCCAAGTCAGATGTCGTCTTGATTTCGGGCCACGACGGCGGGACAGGGGCGTCGCCGCTCACGTCGCTGAAGCACGCCGGTGGGCCGTGGGAGCTGGGCCTTGCCGAAACCCAGCAGACACTGCTCATGAACGGATTGCGTGAACGCATCGTGGTTCAGGTAGATGGCCAGCTCAAGACGGGTCGTGACGTGATGATCGCAGCGCTACTGGGCGCCGATGAGTTCGGTTTCGCCACCGCACCGCTCGTTGTATCGGGATGCGTCATGATGCGCGTCTGCCACCTCGACACCTGTCCCGTGGGTGTTGCCACCCAGAACCCAGAACTTCGCAAAAAGTTCAGTGGCAAGGCGGAGTTCGTCGTGAATTTCATGGAGTACGTAGCACAAGAGGTGCGAGAGTTCCTGGCCGAGCTCGGCTTCCGTACTCTCGACGAGGCGATTGGGCATGCCGACCTGCTGGACATATCCGACGCAGCAGAGCATTGGAAGACAGCGGGACTCGATCTGACTCCGATTTTGCACATGCCGTCGAGGGAGCCCGGGACAGCTCTTCACCACACCTCCAGCCAAGACCACGGGCTCGAACATGCATTGGATCAGACGTTGATTCAGCTATCAGAGGGTGCTCTGACTGCAGGCGAGCGGATCAAGATCGAGATGCCGATTCGCAACGTGAACTTGACTGTCGGCACTCTGCTCGGACATCACGTCACGAAGCGCTATGGGGCGGCCGGGTTGCCGGCCGACACGATAACTGCGGAATTCACCGGATCGGCCGGGATGAGTTTCGGAGCGTTTCTGCCGCGCGGCGTCACCCTCTACCTCAATGGCGACGCGAACGATTACGTCGGGAAAGGACTCTCGGGCGGCAGGGTGATCGTTCGGCCTCCGGCTGACAGCGTGATTCCGGCTGAGACAAACATCGTTGCTGGAAACGTGATTCTGTATGGAGCCACCTCGGGGGAGGCCTACATCCGGGGTGTCGTCGGAGAACGCTTCTGCGTGAGGAACTCAGGTGCGATCGCCGTAGTCGAGGGCGTCGGAGATCATGGATGCGAGTACATGACCGGTGGTCGTGCGATCATTCTCGGCCGCACCGGGCGCAACTTCGCCGCAGGCATGTCGGGTGGCATCGCGTACGTACTCGATATCGATGGCGATTTCAACACGAAGGTGAATCACGAGATGGTCGATCTCGACCCGGTTGAAACAGAGGACGAAGCCTTTGTCCTGGAGCAGGTTGAGCGTCATCGGAATGAAACCGGTTCCGCAGTGGCCGAACGCTTGCTGGCCGACTGGCCAACCTCGGTTTCGTCGTTCGTGAAGGTCATGCCCCGGGATTACAAGCGGGTCCTCGTCGCCGCTGCCAGGGCCGAGGCGCGTGGAGAGCCGGTAATCGATGCGATCATGGCGGCGGCACATGGGTGACGTTCGCGGGTTCATGAAGTACGAGCGTGAGCTCCCACAGAGAAGACCCGTTGACCAGAGATTGACCGATTGGCGCGAGGTCTACCTCGACTTTCCAGACGAGAAACTCCGGCACCAGGCATCACGCTGTATGGACTGTGGGATACCTTTTTGCAACAACGGCTGTCCGCTGGGCAACCTCATTCCCGATTGGAACGACCTCGTATACCGGCAACAATGGCGTGAGGCGATCGATCGACTGCACGCAACGAACAATTTTCCCGAGTTCACAGGCCGCCTGTGTCCAGCACCGTGCGAGGCGGCGTGCGTCCTCGGCATCAACGAAGACCCGGTGACGATCAAGCAGGTGGAGGTGGAAATCATCGAGCGCGCCTTCGAGGAGGGTTGGGTCGCTCCCATCAAACCGTCTGTCGCCACCGGAAAGTCGGTGGCAGTCGTCGGTTCCGGTCCGGCCGGCCTCGCCGCCGCTCAACAGCTGACCAGGGCGGGTCACCGGGTTGTGGTGTTCGAGCGCGCAGACCGAATAGGAGGTTTGCTCCGTTACGGAATCCCCGAGTTCAAGATGGAAAAGCGGATTGTCGATCGCAGGCTCGAGCAGATGGAGGAAGAAGGCACGGAGTTTCGGCCGAATACCGAAGTCGGTGTGGATGTGTCGGCCATAGAGATTCGTTCTGAGTTCGATGCGGTCGTACTGGCCGGCGGAGCAACCCAGTGGCGTGACCTGCCGATTCCGGGCCGGGATCTCGACGGGATCCATCAGGCGATGGAATATCTTCCCCCCGCAAATCGCGTACAGCTTGGGGACATCCCCGAATCTCCGATCAGCGCACGTGGCAAGCATGTGATCATCATCGGAGGCGGTGATACCGGAGCAGATTGTTTGGGAACCGCCCATCGTCAGGGTGCGGCCTCGGTTCGCCAATTCGAGATCATGCCCCGTCCTCCCGACGAGAGGCCACGTACCAACCCGTGGCCAACGTGGCCCGTTATGTATCGCGTGTCGTCTGCTCACGAGGAGGGTGGCGCGCGAGAGTTCGCAATCAACACCGAGATGTTCGTCGACGACGGAACCGGCAAGGTAGCTGCCCTCAAAACCCATCGTGTTGAGCAAACCCTTGTCGATGGGCGAATCTCCTTCACCAGGATCGAAGGAACCGAATCCGAGTTTCCGGCAGACCTCGTCCTCCTGGCTATGGGATTTACGGGTCCTGAGAAGAGCCCGATGCTGGAGCAGTTTGGCATAGCGCTCGATGAGCGAGGCAATGTTCGGCGGGACTCTGGCTGGTCGACCAATGTCCCCGGTGTCTATGTGGCAGGCGATATGGGCCGTGGGCAGTCCTTGATCGTGTGGGCGATCGCCGAGGGCCGGGCGGCGGCCGCCGCCGTTGATCAGGACCTGATGGGCGAGACGTTACTGCCGGCACCATTGACGCCACACGCTCGTCCCCTCGTTTAGGGAGTCCTCACCGGCCACGGTTCGAGGCCGTGGAGTGATCAATATGTGTTCCAAGCGTGTTTAGGCGTTGCCTCGGCGGGTAACTGGCGTGCAGAAAGTGAGGAGACATGAAGAAGATGTTGTGGAAGGGGCTCGTCACGGTTGTCAGCTTCGCGGCAGCCGCCGTGGCTCGAAACCTGGCGACCACCGCCTGGTCGAAGGTGTCTGATACCGAGGGCCCCGTGAACCCGGCAGACGAATCGGTCACGTGGCCGGCAGCAACCGGCTGGGCACTGCTGGCAGGAGCAGCGGGCGGCATCGCACGGGTTTTGGGGCGACGCGGTTCGGCCGCAGCCTGGAAGTCAGCGACAGGCGAAACCCCGCCCGGTATTCAAACCGCCTGAATCTCGCCTGCCGCAAATAGCGAGACCTGGCTTCGTTATGCTGCGACCCCTCTCTGAAAGGTTGCATTGAGTTTCGACGTGCAAGAGCTGGCAGATCAGGTTCTGATTGATTCGGACGGTCGCGAGCAGCGATTGGGCGATCTGTGGGCGGATCAAATCCGGGTCGTGCTGTTCCTCCGACACTTTGGTTGACTGACGTGCCGCGAACGCGCCGGTCAGGTGCGCAATAGGTATTCCGAGATCCTCCAAAAAGGTGCGGACGTCGTTGCGATCGGCACCGGTGGACGATCGTATGCGCAGGCGTTCGCGGAAGACGAGAACGTGCCGTTTCCGGTGTATCTCGACCAGGATGGCACGGCTGCGAGGATCGTTGGAACGCGGCAGATGTCGCCCATTGCTCTCGCTTCCCCAAAGCAACTGCAGGCCGGAACCAGGGCAGCGTTGAAGGGCCATCGGCAATCACGGTCCGGAAGAAGACCCTTCCAGCTCGGTGCCACACTTGTGCTTGGACCTGGAAATCGGCTCAGGTATGCCGATTTCGAGAAATTTGCCGGCGACCATGCCGACATCGACGAGGTTTTGGAAGCCGTCGGTAATGACCCTGTCGGATAGGCGACCTGGCACCGTAGAATTGAGTCGACACAGCAACACCCACTACGTGCGGAGTTTCATGGCGACCGTTGACATTGACCTGGGCGATTATCAGCTCGGATGGCACGACACCGAAGAGGATTACGTCTTCAAACCCAAGAAGGGTTTGAACGAGGAGATCATCCGCGAGATGTCGGCGATGAAGGGTGAGCCCGATTGGATGCTCGAGTTTCGCCTCAAGGCATATAAGCGCTTCCTGCGCAAGCCTGTTCCCCAATGGGGTGGGGGCGGCATGCTCAACGATATCGATTTCGATGACATCTACTACTACATCAAGCCGACCGAAGGTCAGGCCAAAGATTGGGACATGGTTCCCGAGTCGATCAAGGACACCTACGAGAAGCTCGGGATACCCGAAGCCGAACGCAAGTACCTGGCGGGAGTAACCGCTCAGTACGAGAGCGAAGTTGTGTACCACCGCAATCGAGAGGATCTCGAAGAGCTCGGCGTGCTGTTCTGTGACACCGACACCGCGGTTCGCGACTACCCCGAGATCGTGCAAGAATATTTTGGAACGGTCATTCCGCCCAATGACAACAAGTTCGCTGCACTGAACTCCGCCGTGTGGTCCGGAGGATCGTTCATTTATGTACCCCCCGGAGTCCATGTAGATCAGCCCCTTCAGGCGTATTTCAGAATCAACGCCGAGAACATGGGTCAGTTTGAGCGCACTCTCATCATCGTTGACGAGGGCGCGTATGTGCATTACGTCGAAGGATGCTCCGCTCCGACCTGGACGACAGATTCGCTGCACTCTGCCGTCGTGGAGATCATCGTCAAGGAGGGCGGCCGATGCCGCTACACAACCATTCAGAACTGGTCGAACAACGTATACAACCTGGTCACCAAACGGGCGGCAGCGTACAAGAACGCCACGATGGAATGGATTGACGGCAACCTCGGCTCGAAGCTCACCATGAAGTATCCGGCGGTGTGGCTGATGGATGAAGGTGCGCACGGTGAAGTGCTTTCGGTTGCTTTTGCAGGCGAAGGCCAGATGCTCGATGCGGGGGCCAAGATCGTGCACGCGGCGCCCAATACCACGTCGTTGATCACTTCGAAATCCCTCTCCAAGGATGGAGGGAGAGCCGGCTATCGGGGGCTTGTGCGGGTGGAGGACAATGCCACCAACGCCAAATCATTCGTACGCTGCGATGCGTTGATCCTCGACGAGGACTCACGTTCCGACACCTATCCCTATATGGAAATCGAGGAATCGAACGCCAGGATCGGCCATGAGGCGACGATTTCGAAGGTGGGAGACGATCAGCTGTTCTATTTGATGAGCCGGGGCCTCTCGGAAGAAGAGGCGACGGCCATGATTGTGGCTGGCTTCATCGAGCCGATCGTCAAAGAGCTTCCCATGGAGTACGCCGTTGAGCTCAATCGTCTGGTTGAACTGCAGATGATCGGCAGCGTCGGCTAGCCAGCGTTGCCGCTGTACCAATTCGAAGCAGGATCAGCAGGGTTCTAGTCTCAAACCATGTCATTGCTCACCGACTATCGCCCCGACGGGACGTTCGGTGAGATGATCGATGCCGGTCAGGTCCGGGACCACTACCGACTTTTGGCCGATCGTCTCGCCCAATTCACAGCCGAAGACATCCGCCAACGGATGCAGCTCACCGAATCCACGTTTCGGAATCTCGGCATCACCTTTGCCGTATATGGGAGCGAAGGCGGGGTCGATCGCACCTGGCCGATCGACCTGATTCCCCGCATCATCTCAGCCAGCGATTGGGCCATCATCGAGACTGGCTTGATTCAGCGGACGCGGGCGCTGAATGCATTCCTCGAAGACATTTACGTCGGAGAACAGGCAGTCGTGCAGGACGGCGTCATCCCGGAATGGCTCATAAAGAGCTCAGATGGATTCAAGAGACAAGCGTTCGGGATCAACGTGAGGAGCGGGTCCCGTTGCGTCGTCGCGGGGATCGATATCGTCAGAGACGGCAACGGCGTCTATCGCGTACTCGAAGACAACTTGCGAGTTCCAAGCGGAATCTCGTACGTCATTGAGAATCGAGCGGCGATGAAACGAGCATTTCCGGACCTCCTGGATACGTACGCAGTCCGATCCGTGGACGACTATGGATCGATGCTTCTTCGTGCGCTCGAGTGGCAGGCACCGTACGGCTCCGTGAACCCCACTGTCGTCGTCCTCACCCCCGGCGTGTACAACTCGGCCTATTTCGAACACGCATTCCTGGCCCGTCGGATGGGTGTCGAACTCGTAGAGGGTCGAGATCTGGTTGTCGACGATCACGTTGTGTATCTCCGTACGACGCGAGGGCCTCAAAGAGTCGATGTCATCTACCGCAGGATCGATGACGATTTTCTCGATCCTGCTGCTTTCGATCGCCATTCGGCTCTAGGCGTTCCCGGGCTGTTGTCGGCTATTCGCGCAGGAAATGTTGCGCTCGCCAATCCGATCGGGAATGGCGTGGCCGACGACAAGGCCGTTTACACCTACGTTCCTGCGATGATCGAGTACTACCTGGGAGAGCAACCGATTCTCCCCAATGCCCGTACCTTCGTGATGTGGGATGACGAACAACGATCGTGGGCCTTCGAGCGAATGAACGAACTCGTTTTCAAGCCGGTGGCTGAGGCAGGAGGCAAAGGAATTGTGATCGGAGGAACCGCATCTGATGAGGATCTCGAAGAAGTCCGTACGCTCATCGAAAGCGATCCTCGCAACTACATCGCGCAGGAGATCATCGAGCTCTCAACCCATCCGACGTTCACCGGAGACAAACTCGCACCTCGTCATATCGATCTTCGACCGTTTGTCGTGTCAGGGGAAACCATCGAAGTTGTCGCCGGCGGACTCACACGGGTTGCAATGCGTGAGGGCTCGTTGATCGTCAATTCTTCCCAGGGCGGTGGATCCAAGGACACCTGGGTACTGGAACCAGCCTGATGCTTTCCCGACACGCCGAGGGTTTGTTCTGGATCGGGCGCTACGTCGAACGGGCTTCAGATATCACTCGTATGCTCGACGTCGCATACGACGTGCAGATGGAGCGTCCTCCTTCAGCGCGGGAGGCCGTCTGGCGGGATCTGCTTGACGTTTTCTACATCAACGACCAGTTCGTCGATCACCACGACACGGCAACGACCGAGACGATCAACCGATTTCTCGTCCTTGACGCAGACAACCCGGTTTCTGTCGCCAGCTCGATTGTGTCTGCCCGCACAAACATCATGAATGTACGCGATGTGGTGCCGATAGAGCTGCTCGAGTCGATAAATCGCCTCCATACGTTGTTCGTCTCAGGGGAGCTCGGCGCTGAGCTCGAAACCAACACCCATGCGGGGTACAACATGGTCGCAACGCATTGCCGCACGATCTCTGGCGCAATGTTCGATTCGATGGCCCGAACCGAGGGCTACCGCTTCATGATGCTCGGCAGGTACCTCGAACGGGCTGAGATGACGTGCCGGACGATCGAGGTGACCCGCAGCGTTGCACCGGCCGATGACGCTGCCTGGCGTGCGGTTTTGCGCTCAGTTTCAGGCCTTCATGCGTTCACCCGGCTTCACGGCGCACTGGCTGAGGTCGACGAAGTGGTTCGTTTCCTCTTGATGGATCGAGACTTCCCGTACAGCGTCCTGCACTGTCTCGGCGAGTGCGCTTCTCAGCTCAGCTTCGTGAGCACTACCGGAACCTGGCAATCGCCCCGGATGGTTGGTCGGGCGAAGGCCGAAGTCGAATTCGCAGAGGTGCCGTCAGTGGAGACGGATGCTTTCGCCACCCTGGTAGCTCGGCTCGAGCTCGGCATTCGTGAAGCCTCGCAGGCCTTCCACGACGATCTCTACCAGTTCGGCGGTGACGCCACGCTGCATAGCTTCGAGGCACTCTGATGCGCCTGTCGATCAGGTACCTCACCAAGTACACGTATGGTGTCGAGGTGGGGGAGTCGCAAAACGCATTGCGGGCATGTCCGACCAACAACAGCTCGCAGCGGTTGATCGACTACCGGTTGACCATCGATCCGCCGGCCGACGTTGTTTCGTATACCGACTATTGGGGCACCCGGGTCGACATTTTCGGCATCAATGAGCGACACACTCGTCTCACGATCTTTGCCGATTCAGATGTCGAAACCAGCGCTCCCGCTCATCCGCTCGACAATCCAGGCGTCGTCTCTGAGGACGGTTATTCGGATCTGACGAGCGACTATGAGTACCGAACCAGGTCACCTCATGTTCAATGGGATCCCGAGCTTCGCGATTGGGCCAGGGAGATAACCGCAGATGCGTCCGGTCCTTACGAGATTGCGGTGGCGGTTCATGAGGCCGTTGGTGCCCGGATGTCGTACGTTCCAGATGCAACCGAAGTCGGGACACCGGTTTCGGAGATCTTTGCAACGAACCAGGGAGTTTGCCAGGACTACGCCCACCTCAGCATCGCAGCGTGCCGATCGATCGGGATTCCTGCGCGATATGTGAGCGGATACTTTTATGCAACGCCGACCGGCGAACAGCCAAGCGGAGACCAGATCGAGGTCGAAACACACGCTTGGATCGAAGTTGGCCTGCCCGGATTTGGCTGGTGGGCGCTCGATCCGACCAATCAGCTGATCGCTGGAGAACGTCACGTCAAGATCGGGCATGGACGCGACTACGAAGACGTTACGCCATTGCGCGGTGTGTTCCATGGAGACCCCGAATCCACCGACCTCCAGGTCGGTGTGGTGATGTCTCGCAAGGACCTCGGCAATCCAGTCGTTGAGCCCCGGCCGTCGGCGCTCGTGACCCAGCAACAACAGCAACAGCAGTAGCAGGCTCGCGATGTTCAGTTTCCTGACATGGAATGTTGCGATGATGCGCCGTTCGTCCGAAGCGCCGCACGAGTGGACCATGGAGCATTCTGAGGAGGCGATTCGCAAATTTGTCATCGAGCGCGATCCGGACATTGTTTGTTTCCAGGAGTTGCCAGGCCTGGTTCCCTATGTCGATACACACGTTCTGGCGCCCGTTCATACCCGGAGCCACAACGGAGACATTGCGATCCTCGTGCGGTCGGGCCTAGACGCTGACGCCAGGTTTCGAACGGAGCGAGGCTTCGCCGTCGTGGCCGAGTTTCCGGATTTCACGGTTGCGAATGTGCATCTGGGTCCCGGTCCCGGTGGTGCCACGACCAGGCTCACGATGGTGCATCAGATAATGGCCGGTGTCACACAACGGCTGGTTGTGCTAGGCGACACGAATATGCGAGTGGCCGAATGGGATCGTATGGCTGAACTTGGCTTCACTGTTGTCAAACCGCCCGCTCCGACCTGGAACAGCCGCATAAATCGCTTCAACGAAGACGGAGGCGAGTACACGGCGTACTACACCAATGTGATGGCACGGGGCGATATCGAAGTCAGCGACATCGAGGTGTGGCGTGAACCCATCAGCTATCTCGATCGTCGATTCCACGTTTCGGACCACTATGCCCTGTCTGGCACGCTTGGAGTGAGGAAGGGCTAATGGTGTTGCGTGTGAGCCGTGCGACTTGTCGGGTAAACCGAAGGTAGCCTGTTAGGGCACATGAACACTTCTCCCGTACGAGGGAACCGGCGGCTCCTCGTAGATTCCGTCACAAAGACATTCGGTCCGATCCAGGCTGTGGTCGACGTATCACTCGAGGTCGAGAGCGGGGAGACGCTGGCCCTGCTAGGTCCGAGCGGATGCGGCAAGACGTCGCTACTCAGGGTCATCGCGGGCCTCGAAGAACCGGATCGGGGCCGGGTTCTGGTCGGGGATAGAGACCTCACGAACGTGAGGCCCGAGCAACGACGGGTCGGAATGGTGTTCCAGGGCGGAGCTCTCTTTCCGCACATGACCGTTGCACAGAACGTCGGCTACGGACTTGATAAGCGTCCCGATCGCGACGAGCGCGTGAGGGATGCGCTCAGCCTCATGGATCTCGTCGGCTTCGGTCCGCGGTATCCAGACACGCTTTCCGGAGGGCAGGCCCAGCGGGTGGCGTTGGCTCGAGCGCTGGCTCCAGAACCGGACGTGCTCCTACTCGACGAACCTTTTTCGTCGTTGGACGCAGAGCTTCGCGTCCGCGTGCGCAGCGAGGTCGCCGAACTCCTCGAATCCTTGAACATCACGACGGTGTTTGTAACCCACGACCAGGAAGATGCATTTGTCGTCGGTGACTCGGTGGCTGTCATGCGAGGGGGCCGGATCCTGCAAACCGGAACGCCGGCTGATCTCTATCAACGGCCCCGGTCTGCATGGGTAGCTTCGTTCGTCGGCGAAGCCAATATCGTTCCCGGCACGGCAGCAGGTGACGTGGTCGACACGATCGTCGGGCCGGTGTCCATCGACGGGTCGATCGGAAGCAGCTCTGTTGATGTCGTCCTGCGACCAGAACATCTGGTTCTCGAGAACGGCGGATCCGGGCTCGTCGCCTCCGTCGAGTTCTACGGTCACGACACGGCGTACACGGTTGATATCGATGGGCACCGTCTTTCTGCTCGCCGTATCTCCGCCCCGGTTTTTGCCGTAGGCGATGCAGTCGGGCTCAGATACGATGGCCCTCCCACTTCGGCTTTCACGTCGGAGAGCATGCCGAAGCACAACGGTTCCGAAGTTGTCGTAGAGCGCTCATAGGGACACGACCCAGGTAGCGGCATCCGCTGGTTGATTTGTGCACTGGTGAGAGGCAGGTGCAGGAGAGACGGTGTAAGGGCTGCCTGACAAATTCCTATAGGCGCCATTGACACCGTGAGGTGTGAATCGTAGGGTTCCGCGATGCATCAGTTGCTGACCAGATCATTAACCACGGTTTCTCTTGTCCTCGCGTTGGTGATCCTCGCCGGGTGCAACGGAAGCGACGAAGCGCTCGTGGTCTACTCGGGGCGGACGGAAAACCTGATCGGACCGCTCATCGATCGATTCAGCAGCCAGAGCGGCATCGAAGTTCAGGTACGGTACGACGATTCGGCGAACCTCGCTCTCTTGATCGACCAGGAAGGGTCGCGTTCTCCGGCCGATGTCTTCATCTCGCAAAGCCCGGGCGCGGTCGGCTTCTTGGCGGGCCAGGATCGCCTCACCCCGATCGATGCCGAAGTTCTCGAACTGGTCCCACCGAGATTTCGCAACGCGGACGGATTGTGGGTTGGCTTGTCAGGCCGGGTCCGAACGATTGTGTACAACCCGGAGTTGATCGATCCGACCCGCCTCCCCGACTCCGTGTTCGATTTGACGGATGTCAGCTTCAGGGGTGATGTCGGTCTCGCTCCGGAGAACGGCTCGTTTCAGGATTTTGTCACCGCAATGCGCCAAATCAGCGGCGACGATGTGGCGGCGAGCTGGCTCGAATCCATGGCCGCAAACGATTCGCAGGCATACGCAAACAATTCTGCGATTGTCGAAGCCGTTCGAAGGGGCGAGATCCCGCTCGGCCTCGTCAATCACTACTACAACTTGCGAGCAATCGCCGAGGATCCCAATACGATCACCGAGAACTACTTTTTTCCCGACGGGGATATTGGTTCACTCTTGATCGTCACCGCCATCGCTCAGCTCAGATCATCGGACCAGGGCGATCTGGCCAAACAGTTCATTGCATTCATGTTGAGTGATGAAGCACAGACATTCTTCAGTACCGAAACGCTCGAGTACCCGTTGATCAATGGAGTGGCGCCGTCACCCCTCCTTCCTGACCTGAACGATCTCGAAATCTCGACGTACGACTTCGACAGTCTCGGCGGTGGGCTCGAAGCGACCAAGGAGATGATCCGCCAGAGTGGACTCGAAGGAAATTAGCGAACGGCTCATCACGAGCAGTCGGGTCGTGCTTTGGCTTGCAGCAGTCGTCGGCCTCATGTTCCTGTTTCCGATCGCGTATCTGACGTATGGGACGGCCACACTCGGAAGCGAATTCTGGGCGACCGTCACGAGCCGCACCACACTGCTTCCTCTTTGGAATTCGATACGCCTGGCGGTGACCACCACGATCGCGTGCGTGACGATCGGGACTTCGCTTGCCTTCCTCGTTGCCAGAACAGACCTTCCCGGGCGCAAGATATGGAGAATCCTCCTGCCGCTACCTCTCGCTGTTCCGTCTTTCGTAGGCGCGACCGCTCTCCTCGCCGCCCTCGGCCCGGGATCGTTATTGGCGTTCGTGCCACGTGTCGACGGATTCTGGGGCGCTTTCCTGGTTCTCACATTCCTGAGTTACCCCTACGTATATCTTCCCGTTCTGGCGCGACTGGCTTCGACCTCGCCGGCACTCGAAGAAGCATCACAACTTCTGGGTGGCAGTAGGCGTCGGACGCTTGGCAAGGTGCTCCTTCCCCAGATCCGGAGCTCGATCGTGGCAGGCGGACTTCTGGTGTTTTTGTACGTGTTGAGTGACTTCGGAGCGGTTGCTCTTTTGCGCTACAACGCGATAACCCGTGCAATTTTCTCGTCACGCCTGTTCGATCGATCAACTGCTCTCACGCTCGGTCTGCTGCTTGCTGTTCTTGCTCTGGTCGTTGCGGCGACCCAGCGCATCATGACATCGAAGCGAAGCACATCGACCGATGCCCACGTGAATCAGGTGAGGTACCGGCTCGACACGCTTCGGCCGGCGGCGATGGCGGCGGTGGCGACTCCGGTAGTCGTCGGGTTGTTCCTGCCTGTCATGGTGTTCTTGTTCTGGGTTTTCCGCGGCACCGTAACCGTCGGAGCCGGGTACGGCGGCTGGGGCGATGACCTGACATTCCTGGGAGCCCCCCTTGTCAACTCTGCAGGAGCTGCCGTTGTTGCCGCCCTGGCGGCGGTGGTGGTTGTGTTGCCCGTCAGCTACGTTGGTGCCCGCGCCAGAGGATGGCTTCCGGCAAGCGCAACGGCGGCGGTGTCGTCGGTCTTTGCCCTCCCCGGACTGGTCGTCGCCCTTGCGCTGGTGTTCTGGTCGATACAGGCTCCGGGCGCTCTTGCACTGATCTACCAGTCGTTCCCGCTGTTGATACTCGCATACGTCATGCATTTCGGAGCCCAGTCGATGCAGGCTTCACAAGCAGCCATCGCCAATCTCCCCAGGGTCTTCGACGAGGCCGCGCGGACCCTCGGGGCCAGTCGGTTGCGGAGATTTCTGACGGTTGATCTACCGCTCATCCGTCCAGGGCTGGTGGCCGGCGGCGGCCTGGTGCTCCTCTCGACTTTGAAGGAGCTACCGGCGACGTTGTTGCTGGCCCCGATCGGATTCCAGACTCTCGCGACCAAGATATGGGGAGCGGCCGAGGACGGCTTCTTTGCCGAGGTCGGCATAACGGCGTTGGTTCTGATTGCTTTATCGGCCGCTCTGACCTGGATGGTCGTGTTGCGGCGCCAGCCCGTAGAACTTGTCGAGAGTCAGGGCTAGCCTTTTTCGATGGACACCACGTATTCGGTTCGATACCGCGAGTACGCAGAGGCAATCTGGGAAATCGAGGAGGAGGGTATTCCCGTCATCCAGGCTCGGATCGCCGATTGGCTCGGGGTGAGCCGGGCGAGTGTGTCGGAGATGGTGCACCGGATGGCCGCCGAAGGTTTGGTAACGCTCGACAATGAAATCAAACTCACAGAAGAGGGTCGTCACCTGGCCGCCGTCATCGTTCGCAGGCACAGGTTGGCTGAGCGATTCTTGAGCGAGGTTCTGAAGCTTCCATGGGCCAAAGTGCATGCTGAAGCCGAGGTATGGGAGACAACCATCTCCGAGGACGTCGAGGCTGCAATGTGGGCGGTGATGGAGGACCCCAAAACCTGTCCGCACGGTAATCCAATCCCGGGGGCCGGTTACAAGCCTCCGAACATGAAGCCGATGGCCTCGATGCAACCGGGGGAGACCCTTCGCCTCGAGCGCATTTCGGAGGAACTCGAACTGGATCCGGAGATGATGCGGTTTTTAGACGAGAGTGGACTGCGACCGAACGCCATGATCGAGGTTCTGAGCAAGGATCCACATGGAGCACTGACGGTCAGCGTCGATGGCAGCCCGACTGGGGTTGGCGTCTTTGCGGCCGAACGGCTGTTTGTCGAGGTCGATGCATGAGATTGGTGATAGCGCTGTGCACTGTCGACTATGAGGGTCGATTGGAGGCCCATCTGCCCCTTGCAAAGCGTTTGATCATGGTCAAAGCCGACGGTTGCGTTGCGATTCATGCGGACGGAGGAGCGTACAAGCCGCTCAATTGGATGAATGCGCCGAACTCGTTGAGGGAATTCGACGATTTCTGGGAGGTCACCAATTCCAAAGGAGAGAAGCTGACTATCCGAATCGAAGAAGTGTTCTCCGATGAACGTATCGATATGGGGATCGATCCGGGGCTCGAGAAGGACGGGGTCGAAACGCAGCTCCAGGTTTTGCTCGCCGATCGAGTCGAGTTCCTCGAAGAGGGTTTGACCCTCATAAGACGTGAGTACCCGACTGCGGTCGGTCCGGTTGATTTGCTCTGCAGAGACGCCAACGGCGATGCGGTCGCCATCGAGATAAAGCGCAAGGCTGGAATAGACGGTGTCGAGCAGCTGACACGTTATCGAGAGTTTCTTGCGCGCGACAAGCGGTTGGGCGGTGTGCGGGGAATGCTCGTTGCGCTGTCGGTGAGTCCCCAGGCTCGGGTCCTCGCAGAAGATCGTGATCTCCTCTGGCGCGAAGTCGATTACGACGACCTGCGACAGCGGGAAGGCCGCACACTGCGCCTTTTTTAGTTCAGAAGTTCCGGTGGTCGTCCGATTACATAGGCGTGGCGGAAAGAGATCAAACCAGCAGGGCTCCTAAAGTGCGCGGGCGAGGCGCAGATGACTCTGACGCGAGCTCAGGCACGACGAGTCCAAGGGGAAAACGTCCCAACAAACCTCGACGTCAGCGCAAGTTCAAAACCGTCGCACGCGGCTATTCACGTGAACAGGTTGACAAGTCGCTCCAGGACATGGACGCAGAGCTTGATCGGGCGGCCGCGATCATCGTCCAGAAAGACAAAGAACTCGAGGTGGCTCGACAAGCGGAGACCGAGGCAGTCGATCGGGCGTTCTTCTACATCATGGATCTCAAAGAGCGACTTCTGAGCAACGCCGAGCTTCGTGCGGAACAGATCATCTCCGAGGCACAAAGTCAGGCGAACGGCGGCAGGTCTGATGGTTCCTCCGATGCCATCATCAAAGCTGCGAAAGCCGAAGCCGCTCGTATCGTCACCGCAGCACGCGCCGAGGCAAAGCGGCTCGAGACGTTTGGCCCCTCCGCCGGCTCGGCCCCGGCCGAACCGACTCCGATTCGCATGGGAAAGTCGGACGAACAGAAAAACGTTGAGACCCGGGCTGAGATCAAGGCCATGCGTGCCGAGGCCAAGAAACTGATCAAAGAAGCGAAACGAGAAGCGAAGGAGATCGTCAGTGAAGCCACCGCAGAGCGCAAGGCAGCACAGGCCGAGCTGGTCGCTTTCGAAAAACAGCTAAAAGCCATCAAGCCCGCCGCAGCTGAGGCAGAGAGTGCAAAGACGGCCGCCATTGAAGAATTGCAGGCTGTCAAGGCACAGATCGAAGAGTTGAAAACTGCATCTGACGAGCGCATCCGTCGCGCCGATGCTGTATCGAAAGAGGCCGAAAAGGCTCTGGCTGCAGCAGAAGCCGACGCTCTTCGCATGCGTCGGGAGGCAGAGGCCGAAGTCGCCGGGATCAAGGAGTCACTCACTCCAATTCAACAGAAGGCGTCCGCAGAGGCTGCCAACATCATTGCGGAAGCCGAAGCGAAAGCGGAGGAGATCAGTCGTGCCGCGGAACTCGATGGCCAGAAGCTCCTCAAAGCGGTGCAGGCCGAAGGCACCAGGCTCGCAAAGCAGAACGATGAGATCAAGTCCCGGATCGAGGCCGCACTTGCCACGGCCAGGAAGGACGGCGAGAAGCGGGCCGCAGAAATGGTTGCGAGCGCCGAGGCGAAACTCGCCGAGGCCGAGCAGCTTGCAACCCAGCTCCTGGCAGACGCCGAAAAGACCAGGGCCGAATCCGAAGCTGAAGCCGCTGCTGCTGTGGCCCAGCTGCAAAAGGAACTCGAAGACAAGCTCGCTGCCAAGCACGCAGCTGCCGACGAAGCAGTTGTCGAGATCGAGAAGTTGTCTGCTCAGGCCAAAGCCGAAGCTGAAAAGAAACGTAGTGAGGCCGAGGCAGTACTCGGGGCCGCAACCGTCGAGGCTGAGAAGCTGAAAGCTCAGGCTGAGAAATCGCTTCAAGAAGCAAGGAATGCAGCCAAGGAGATCTCTGACGAGGCGGCTCGAGACGCTGCTTCAGTGCTCGAGAAGGCCAGGGCCGAGGCCGATTCGAAGGTTGTCGATCTTCGCGTTGAGGCGGAAAAGGCGCGAGAAGATGCTATTGCGATTCGAAAGGCCGCCGAGGAGGAAGCGAACTCACTTCGACAAGAGGCGCAGCAAGAGGCCGAAGCGAAGCTCGCTGATCTTCGCGCCGAAGCGGAGAAGGCGCGGGACGAAGCCGTCGCTATGCGAAACGCCGCCGCAGAGGAAGCCAACTCCGTTCGAGAAGCTGCCCAACAGGAGGCGGCAGCAATCGTCGAGGATGCCAGGTCCAGCGTTGCGCACCTCAGCGCCGAAACTGAGGCTGCTTCTGCAAAGGCCAGAGAGGAGCTCGCCAATGCAACCGCCGAAGCAGAGGCGCTACGCCAGCGGGCTCGGGCCGAAGCACAAGATGTTGTTGCTCGCTCTCGTGAACAGGCGAACGCGGCTGCTGAAAAGACTCAACGAGAGGCTCTTGCGTCCGTCCAGGCAAAAGTCGAAGAAGCTCAGAACGCCGCTGCCAAGGCCCGCCAGGACGCCAAAGGTGCGATCAGTAAAGCGAGGGAAGCCACAGAGCACCTTGAACGCGTTGCCCGGGAGCGCCAAAAAGAGGCGGACGCAGCGTTGGCCGAGGCCAAGCAAGAGGCTGGCCAAGTTCTCGCAGCGGCATCCGAACGGGCATCTGGCATGGTGGCTGAGGCCGATGCCGAGGCCGCTCGCAAGGCTGAGATCGCCAAGAAGGACGTCCTCGAAGAATTGCAGGACGCTCAGGATCGGATCGAGCGCCTCAAGTCGGAGTCGGCCGACATAGTCCAACGGGCCGAGGCCAAGGCCGCCGAACGCCGGGCGGCAGCAGAACGAGAAGCGGAAGAAATCATCGCAGCATCGCGAGCGGCGATCGCCGATATCGATGAGCGTATGGCACGGGTCGAGGCCAGGGAGCGATTGGTTCAGGACGCCGACTCTCAGGCAACGAGGATTCTTGCGAGAGCAAAAGCCAGAGCCAATGAGATACTCAAGAAGGCAGAGTCAACGCTGGCTGATGCGGAAGAACGCCATCGCGACACACAAAACGCAGTTGATCGAATGCGCACCAAACTTCGGGAGCCGCAAGAGCCGCCCAAGGGCCGTTCGCGAGGTAAGTAACAGTGGAACGCGCTATGCCATTTCAGAACATGATTGTTCTGCTGCTCGGACTCGTTCTTGTGATCTCCGGTTTCTATGTGGCATGGAACGCGCCTCAAGAAGCTTCACCCGGCTCCACGATTCAGAATTCGTCCTTCATCATTGCGGTGGAGAGTTTCGATTGCGAGGTGGGGAGCTTTTTTGTCCGGGGCGGACGACTGACAGATTCGATCACAGTTGTCGATGAGAACGGATTACAGCTTCCCGACAGGAACGGTGTTGTCACGATTCCCAACTGGGAGACGAAGAAGTCTCCCGTGATCGTCAACTATTCCTGGGCGGGTGATCCGGGATCGCAGACCGTTGATCCTGCCAGTCACTGCATCGGTTGAATCTCAGACTCGGGAGGTAGCGGTCCCCATCCGTCAACGACCTCGACGAGGAATTCGCTCACTTCACGTGCCCGATCGAGCATTTCACACAGCGAATCGGGGTCGTACATCAGCTTCGCAATGGGAATCGTCACGGTTCCTGTGAGAGATAGCTCTCGCAAGGGCTGCGCGGAGAGGGGTGCGAATGAATCGACACCCGAGACCTCGATAGGGACGTTGACCCCACCGATACCAGCCAGCTCGGTTGCGAGCATCACCAGATCGGGCGGGTTGTCAAGCGCAGGCAGTCTCCAGTTGAAGAGCAGTGGCACCGGGAACTCGTCGTCGGGAAGCTCTGCGTCCTCCACCCCCGCATCTTCCGCGGCCAGCAAGACTCGCGGCTCGATGTGAAATGCGAGGTTGAGGTCAAGCGGTCCGTTGCACGCCGACTCCGGATGGAGATCGATCTCCCATGACTGGCGGAGTGAATAGGTCTCCAGAAAATGACGCTCGTCGTGGACGTGGAAACCGTGTTCCATGGCGTGCTCTTTGAGAAACGTGATGAAGCCGGCGAGATCAACGGGCATCTGCCGAGCTTAGGCCTAAATCAGATGTTGCAGCTGCTGAATTTTGGTTGGTTGGCGGAGCTTCCCCAGCGCTCGCCGTTCGATTTGGCGTACCCTCTCACGGGTTATTCCGTAGCAACGTCCGATGTCGGAAAATGATTGTGGTTCGGTTCCTTCGAGGCCATAGTGCATTTTCACGATCGTTGCTTCCATGTCGTCGAGTCCATCGACTGCGGCTCGCAAACGGGTACAGCGATCTTCGGCGGCCGCATTCTCGAAGGGGTCGTCGGCGCCGAGATCTTCAATGAAATCAGCCAGCTCGCTCGTGCCGTCCGTTCCTACGGGACGCTCGAGCGACACCGTATCCACGGGTATGTCCAGGGCGGCCATCACTTTTTCGAGATCCAGGCCAAGGTAATCGGCCAGTTCGTCTGGCGTCGGTGATCGACCGAACTCCACCGACAGCATCTGCATCTGCTCCCTCACCTGTCGCACCGTATCCACGAGGTGAACCGGGATACGGATGGTCCGGGCCTGGTTGCCGAGTCCCCGGCTGATGGCTTGCCTGATCCACCAGGTGGCGTAGGTGGAAAATTTGAAGCCTTTGCGCCAGTCGAATTTCTCGACCGCCCGGATCAGACCGAGATTTCCCTCCTGAATCAGATCGACGAGATCGAGACCTCGTCCGGAGTAACGCTTCGCAATCGATACGACGAGTCTGAGGTTGCTACTGATGAACTCGTCCTTTGCGACAGCAGCCGTCCGAACTGCTGCTTCGAGTTCCTTTCTTCGTTTTGTGGATCGAACCCCGGTTCTGAGTTCCTGTTCTGCCGCAACCCCGGCTTCGATCTGGCGGGCCAGGGTGACCTCATCGGATGCGGTGAGCAGGTCATGGGGAGCGAGCTGGTCGAGATATTGACCGACGAGATCAGCGCCGGCTCGCGTCATGAGAGCCTCGTTAGACATATGCGCTCCTGAGGAGAGGATTGGTGCAGCGAATCATGCAAAGAATCGGTGGGTGCATGGGCGCGGCGTGCGCCCGAACCAAATAACGCACCGTTGTGAGCGGTCCGTACTCGACGCAACTGACCTTGCGGAAGGCCCCTACGTTGGCCGTCTGATTGGAGTCTCATCGTGGCCACCCTGATTCCGACTTCCAGTCGGAAAACTAACACAGTGATTGCCAGAACCGAAATACTGCAGCCGGGCGATCGAAAAACTCCATTGCCGTACCGATGAGAGCGCTGGTAGCGTACGTTCCGGTTCCCGGTGTGCCACCCTTCCCTTTCTGAATGTCGTGTCAGTGTTTCTTTCTCATCAATGGATGTCTCAGTGGTTCGCAGGTTTCAGGGCCGGCGTGGCGGCCCAGGTCAAGTCCCGGTTCGACGTGTGGATCCTCATTCTCTGCGGTGCGAGCCTCGCGGCGTGTGCGGGCCCGTCGCTGGTGGTTGTAGGCGACCCGATACGCCCGGCGGCAGAAATCCCCCAGCTCGAAGTAGCGGTCCGCGACGAGACCGGCGTTCCGATGCCGGGCGTGATCGTCGACTACTCGGGTACGACGGTGCCGACCGATCAGGAGGGGTCGGCTTATTCGGCCTGGCCCGACCAGGCCGTCACGGTGAGCCTCTCTGCTCCCGGATTCCGGCCGGTCACGGAGGTGGTCGCCAAGCTTCCCAAAGAACGTCGGATCGAGTTGAACCTCGAGCCGGTCATCCTGACGGGAACCGTTACCAACGCACGCGGAATTCCACTTTCGGACGCAACCGTGATGCTCCGGGATGTGAGTGTGCGATCTGACAAGGCAGGAGAATTCGTCATCGAGCGTGCCGATCCTGGGCTCATCCATGTGAAACGTCCTGGATACATGCCGGCCGAGGTCACCTGGGAGGGCGATAGTGATGTGGTTGCGGTGTCGCTGGCGCCTCGTGTGATTCGTTCGGTGCGGGCGACAGGACCCGGTACGGGCGCCCGGGCATGGGATGAGCTGCTCGCCCTGGTTTCGGCAACGGAGTTGAACGCGATTGTCGTGGATGCCAAGGACGAAGGCGGACAAGTCTTCTATGGAACGACCAATGAGGCCGCTTATGAAGCCGGTGCTGTGGCATCGACGTTCGACGTCGCCGCGGCGGTCGCCGACCTCCAGTCGGCAGATATTTATGCGATCACGCGGATCGTGACGTTCAAGGATGACAGATTCGCTCGGGCGTTTCCGGAGATTGCCGTACAGTCGACAGCAGGTGGGATTTGGCAAGACAGCGGTGGTCAGGCGTGGTTGGATCCCAGCAATCAGGAGGCATGGAGGTATCCCCTCGATCTGGCGACTGAGTTGTGTGAGGTCGGGTTCGACGAGATCCAATTCGACTACGTCCGCTTTCCGACCGACGGTGATCTCGCGTCTGCAGTGTTCTCTACCGGATACGACGAGAATCACAGGGTTGCGATGATCTCAGGGTTCTTACAAAAGGCACGATCGATCCTCAACCCGCTCGGTTGCGCCGTCGCAGCTGACATCTTTTCGGTCGTCCTCAGTACTCCGGACGACCAGGGTCTTGGTCAACGGATCGAGGAACTTTCCCTATCAGCCGACGTCCTGAGCCCCATGGTGTACGCGAGTCACTACGACAGTGGTTGGTTTGGCTACCGGTGCCCCAACGAGTTCCCCGGCCAGGTCGTGGCCTTCGCTCTCGACGATGTCGCCGGCCGACTGGATGGACCGGCGATTCTGCGCCCCTGGCTAGAGGATTTTGCGTTCCTTTCCGGCCCGCTTCGTCGTCAGGGATGTACGAGCACTCATTCGCCTGCAACGGTTCGAGCCCAGATCGATGCTGCCGAGTCGAGAGCAGACGGATGGATTCTTTGGAACGCCTCTGGCAACTATTCCGAAAGTGCTTTTGAGCCCGCTGAATCTGAGTGATCTCACCGATTGCCGTCGATGTCCCCGCCTTGTCACCTGGCGCGAGGAAGTGGCTGAAACCAAACGAGCGGCATATCGAGATGATGACTACTGGGGTCGCCCGGTCCCGGGCTTCGGGACTCTCGATGCCGAGCTGACGATCGTCGGGCTCGCGCCGGCCGCTCACGGAGCCAACCGGACTGGCCGCATGTTCACCGGCGACCGGTCAGGGGACTTTCTCTTCGCCTCCCTCCACCGCACCGGGTTCGCAAATCAGGCGAGCTCGACGCACATCGATGACGGCCTCGTGCTGAAGAATGCGTATGTGACTGCGCCGGTCAAGTGCGCACCGCCGGACAACAAGCCGACCGGAGACGAGAAGGCGAATTGCCGTCCCTGGCTCATGGCCGAGTGGGAGTTGTTACCGAACGCACGTGTGATCGTCTGTCTCGGTGGCATTGCGTTTTCAGAGACGTGGCGACTGTTGGCAGACACGGGGCTCGATCTTCCTCGGCCCAGGCCACGCTTCGGTCATGGCGCAGAGGTGGATCTCACGGCCGAAGGCGGCCCCTGGATCATCGGGTGTTATCACCCGTCGCAGCAGAACACGTTCACGGGGAGGCTGACGCCCGGCATGATCGACAACGTGTTCAGGCGAGCAAGGGAGCTGATTGCCTAGCTCTCAGCGATTGCTCGAAATGCCTCGTACCCGGTACCTTCGAGTTCTCCCGCCAGCTCCGGACCTCCGGAGCGCACGATCCGACCGTCCATCATGACGTGGATGCGGTCGGGTTTGAGATAGCGCAAGATGCGGTCGTAGTGCGTGATGAGAAGCACAGCCAGGTCGTCGGTCCGCATTGCTTCTACGGCTTCGGCGACCTCTCGCACGGCATCGATATCGAGGCCCGAGTCGATCTCATCGAGCACAGCAACCACCGGATCGAGTACCGAAATCTGAAAGATCTCCGAGCGCTTTTTTTCACCACCGGATAGCCCCAGATTTATCGCTCGATCCATAAAGCGACCGACCTTGATCTCATCGCGCTTCTTTTCGACCCGTGCCCAGAAAGCGTCGGGATCGGGCTGGTCGCCTGCCAGCTCTTCCATCAGGTCGCGCAGAGTTACGCCGGGAATCTCAACGGGATACTGGAAAGCTTGCACGATACCGGCGCCGGCTCGCTCATGCGTTGGGATGCCGAGAACTTCGACCCCCTGGACCCTCACCGAACCGGTCGCCTCATATTCCTCTTTGCCGGTGAGAACGTGGCACAGCGTTGACTTCCCGGACCCGTTTGGGCCCATGATGACGTGTAGGGCGCCGTTTGGAATCTCGAGATCGAGACCTTTGAGGATGTTGATTTCTCCTATGGAGGCAGTGAGATTCTTGATTTCCAACGCGTTCATTCTTCTTCCCTGGGCTCGACTTCTAGATAGACGTTGCCATCTTCGACGATGACCGCATACGAGGGCACAGGCTTGGTAGCAGGAAGCGCGTTGGGCTGGCCCGTTTCGAGGTCGAACGCTGATCCGTGACGTGGACACTCGACGGCGCCGTCCCAGATTTCACCCTCGGACAGACTTGCCTCTGCGTGCGAACAGCGGTCCCCGAGCGCGTAAAAGGTGTCGCCCATTTTGAATACTGCTATCCGATGTCCGAATTGCTGAAATCGTTTGCCGATCTCATCTTCGTAATCGGCGACTGATCCAGCGTCTATGCGTTCGCTCATGCTCGGCCAGCCGCCTGTGCCTCGGCATATTTGGTTGCGACAATGTTGCGAATACCCGGGGCAACTGCCTGATTGGGAAGGCGTCCAATTGCTTCCTCGAAGAATCCCCGAACCTGCAACCGGTCCGCTCGGTCACGATCAAGCCCGCGACTCGTGAGGTAATAGCGTTGCTCTTCATCGAGTGGACCAACGGTTGAAGCGTGGCCGCATGCGACGTCGTTCGCGAGTATTTCGAGGTTGGGCACGGATTCGGCCGATGCATCGCGTGACAACACGAGATTGCGGTTGGTTTGGTGGGCGTTGGTCTGCTGAGCTTCTTCTTCAATACGGATCATGCCGGTGAAGACCGAGTGAGCAGAACCCTCGACCGCCCCCTTCAGGAACATGTTCGACGTGGTGCGAGGAGCCTGGTGATTGATCGTTGCGCGGTAGTCGAGCGTTTGATCTTCGTCGCCGAAGTACAAACCGGTGATCTCTGAATGAGCTCCAGAACCTGCGAGGTCAACAGTGAAAAACAGCCGCGAATAGACCCCGCCTAAGCCGACCTCGCCAAGGTGTACCCGTGCGTCGCGTTCAATCGACGTGTGCAGTTGGGCAAGTGCTCGTGTCGCGTCGCCCCATTCTTGAACGATTGTGATGCTCACATTCGCTGCCGCACCCGCCACGATCGTGATCCGAGGTATCACGAGTGCGTCCACATCATCGTCCGATCGGCAGAAGACGAGGATCGAGGATTCCGAGCTTTGTTCCGCGACGACTGTCAGGCTTGGAAAGCTCACAGTGCCGTTGCGGGTTGCGACAACCTCGACCAGATACGTGTCGCTTTCGTTTTGGCCTCGTGCCAGATGGAGCACTACGCCGTCATCGACGAAGGCCGAATGAGCAATCGCAAACACGTCGGCAGCCGTGTCAATCCGGGGGAAAGAGGGAGCGGTGGACAACTCGCTCAGCCGGCCGAAACCGGAGATGTCGTGAATGAAGCCGTCGACAATCAGAGCCCGCCCCGCAGTGGCCCCTGCCTCTGCCTCGTACCCGGCATCGCCTGGAGTATCGGGCAGCCGATAGTCGGCGATATCGAACTCGAGATCAACGTACCGCCATTGCTCCAGCTTCGGATCGGGCATCGATGCATTCCGATACGCGTCAGCAGCTGCTGCGCGGCTGGCGATGAGCCATGCCGGACCGTCAAGCGCGGCGCTGGTGGAGGGGTCGAGGGGTTTCACGGCCGCCGAATGTTAGGGCATAGGTCTGGCGTTGCTCAATGGAATCTCTTTAGCGTGAGTGGACTGCCACATTGTCTTCTAGCCTTACGCGCGTGACACATTCGCACGATATCGCACGAGATGTAGCCGATGCGTCCCGCGATCGGCGCCCGCTCAAGATTGCATTTGGTCTGGTTGTGTCATTCCTGGTTGTGCAAGTTGCGGCCGGGTTCTGGACCGGATCGCTTGCTTTGTTGTCGGATGCAGGCCATTTGGCTTCCGACGCGCTCGGGATAGGCATGGCGCTCGGCGCCGTCGTTGCCGCGAATCAGGCCTCGGTCAAGGGTTCGAGGACGTACGGTCTTTACCGATTGGAGATCCTGGCGGCTCTGACCAACGCCGGACTGGTCTTCGGTGTTGGGGCGTACGTGGTCTTCGAGGCCTTCAGGCGGTGGGGAGATCCGTCTGAAGTCGACGTCGTGCCCATGCTCGTAGTCGCCATCCTGGGTTTGATCGTGAACGTTGTGGTGTGGCAGATACTGCGCTCCGGGGCCGAAGAGAGCCTCAACATGGAAGGAGCGATGCTCGAGGCTGTCGCAGACCTGGCAGGATCGGTGGCCGTGATCATCGCAGCGATCGTGATAGCGACAACCGGTTGGGTGCAAGCCGACGCCGTCATCGCTGCCGCTATCGGGTTGTTTGTGATGCCGCGAGCCTGGCGTCTGGGCAGGCGTGCGCTCCGAATCATTCTCCAGTTCACGCCCGAGGGGTTGGACATCGACGCCGTGCGGAGCGAGTTGATGCGACTGGAGGGTGTCATCGATGTACATGACTTGCACGTGTGGACGCTCACGTCAGCGATGGACGTGGCGTCCGTGCATCTCGTGACGACTTCGGGCGTGGACCCTCATCGGGTTCTCGATCAAGCCCGGTCGATGCTTGCCTCCGACTTCGATATCGAACACGCCACCCTGCAGGTTGAACCCGATACGCACGAGGGTTGCACAGAGCTGGCGTATTGACGCCACGTTGCCTCAGTGGCCGGTTGGCGGTTGGAGCCGTTCTCCCCAGGCCTGGGTATAACGATCGAGGACCATCGCGATCAGCACCAGTGCCAGACCGACCTCGGCTCCGAGACCGAACAAGCTTCTGGTCAGAGCCCGAATCGTTTCGAAGCCCAGGCCGCCGCCCCCGACGAATCCGGCGATGATGACCATGGCAAGGACCATCATGATGACCTGATTGATTGCGGTCATGATGGTGGGTCCCGCCAGGGGAATCCGCACACCCAGCATTGTTTGACGCGGCGTAGCACCGAAGGTGCGTGACGCTTCGACCGACTCTTCCGGAACCTGACGGATACCCAGTGCCGATATGCGTATTCCGGGCACGATCGCGTATAAAACCGACGCGATGATGCCCGGCACCACCCCGACAGTGAAGAGGATCACGACCGGGATGATGTAGACCAGCGAAGGGATCGTCTGCAAAGCGTCCAGAATCGGGCCCATCGCCGCCTCGACTCGTGGTTTTCTTCCTGCCCAGATCCCGATGGGAATTGCGATTGCTACCGAGATGATGGTGGCTGTCATCACCTGAACGAGCGTATTGATCGACAGTTCCCACATACCGATCAGGCCGATGACCGCCACCGACCCGGCACCGAACAGAGCGAGTTTCCAGTCCTTGACCTTCCAGCACGCCCAGCCCGTTAGGAATGGCAGGACGGGCCATGCGACGGTATCGGTGAGGAAATCCCTCACTGGCACAACGATCCCTGCCACGATGAAGTCGTTTACGGGCCGGGTAATCCACGTCAGGTTGTCGCGCGACCACACAACCACATTGTCAATCGGATCAAAGAGGCGCAACGTCCAGACTTCCGGAAACTCAATCACCCCCACTGCCCTGCCTATGAGGGTGACGGCGACGAGCGTTCCGATACCGCCCCACATCCACCTGCGGGGGGTACGTGACAGCGGATCGATGTTGGCCAGGCTCCGCCAGACACGATCCAGCACGATCGCGACAGCGACAATTGCGAGCCCTGCAGCGATGCCCCGTCCGGTGCGTCGTTGAGAAAGGCTCTGAAACACGTTTTCGCCCAACCCGCCGGCACCCATCAGAGCCGCCAGGACGACGATCCCGAGTGCCATCATGATGGTTTGAGTCAAACCCGTGAGGATGGTCGGAAGCGCCATCGGGATCTGCACCTTGAGCAGGGTTTGGCGTGTACTGGATCCGAACATGCGGGCCGACTCGACCGATTGCACCGGTACCTGCTTTATGCCAAGTGTCGTCAGGCGGACAACCGGCGCCAGGGCATAGATGACGGTCGCAACCGCCGCATTCACCGATCCGATTCCGAAAAAGCCGATCAGCGGGAGAAAGTAGACGAACGCCGGGACCGTCTGCATTGCATCGAGGATCGGTCTCAAGAACTTTTCGACAGTGGGACGAAGGGCGGCCCATACGCCGAGCGGAACTCCGATCACGACCGCAATCATCACAGCAACCGACATCAGCGCCAGCGTCTCCATCGTTGGTTCCCACAAGCCAATCAGGCCGGTGTAGATCAGGACCGCCGCTGCGACGAGTCCTTGTTTCCACATCTTGACCCTGGCGGGGATGAGAAATGCACCACCGACCACCACATACCAGGGGAGCCAAAGCAGGGCCGCTTCGATTCCGTCGATCGAGAAGTTGAGTACATCCGTGAGCGGGTTGAAGAAGCCTGTGAAGAGGCCGTGAGATCTTCGATTGGCGCGGATCCAGGCACCAAGGTCGTCGAAAGGGTCGGAGATGAACGTGTCGAGTGCGGCGGGAAAACCGTCTGCGGAGGCGAAGGCGGCCTGCAACACGACCACGCCCCCAATCAGGATTACCCAGGGGGTTGCTTTTTTGAGAGTGTCTGACGAGATTGCTTGCCAGGCCGGAGCGGTCCCGGTGGTCATATCTCGAGAACCCGGGCCACAGCTTGCCGATCGATCATACCCACCGTTACGCCATCGGTGTCGATCACCTCCATGGGCTCGGAACGAGTGAGCAGTGATGGGAGTATTGATTCAATCGATGCGCTCGCGAGCACCCGATCACTCTCGATTTCTGCGCCGTTGAGAGGTTCCATGACGTCTGCAGCAGTCAAGACCTTCGCCTTCGGCACATCCTTGGTGAATTCGGCGACGTAGTCCGTTGCCGGATGTGTGATCAACTCGGCGGCAGTCCCGATTTGATCGAGCGCTCCGTCTTTCATGATCGCAATGCGGTCGCCCAGCTTGATCGCCTCTGCAAAGTCGTGAGTGATGAACACGATGGTTCGATGCATCTGTTCCTGGAGGCGGATGAGTTCATCCTGCATATCGCGTCGGATGAGAGGATCCAAAGCCGAGAACGGCTCGTCAAAGAAGAGCAGCTGAGGATCGACCGCGAGCGCCCTGGCCAAGCCAACCCGCTGTTGCATCCCTCCCGACAGCTGTTGCGGGTAGTGATCACCCCACCCTTCGAGGCCGACGATTTCCAATACCTCGAGAGCCCTTTCGGCTCTTTCCTGTTTTTTGACACCCTGAATTTCGAGTCCGTATGCCACATTGTCGAGTACGCGCCGATGCGGCAACAATCCGAAGTGTTGAAACACCATGGACATCTTTTCGCGACGCACCTCTCGCAGATCCGCCTCGCTCATGCGGGTGAGATCGCTGCCATCGAGATCGATCGAACCCCGGGTGACGTCAGTCAACTGTGCGATGCATCGGATCAACGTAGATTTTCCGGAACCTGATAAACCCATGACGACGAACGTCTCTCCCCAGTTGACGTCGAAGGTCACATTGTGAACACCGACCGTGCAGTTTGTGGCGCTGAGGATCTCGGCTCGGCTGGCGCCCTTCTCGGCCATATCGAGCGCACGCTCTGGTTTTGTGCCGAAGATCTTCCATACGCCGGCGAGCTCTAGACACGATGCATTGGCCTCGTCCATGGTCGCAATCTAGCCTCTGATGTATCGGCGATTTCAGATGCTGAAAAGCGGGTCGCCGCAAGGAGGAGAATCTCATGAAAAAACTCTTAGCCCTGGTACTGGCTCTGTCTCTCGTAGCCGCAGCATGCGGCGGTGGTGAATCCGGCACCGAGACGACCGTGAGCGGTGAAACCGGAGGTGGCGTCGATGCCGACAAGCCAACGATCAATCTGATCGTCAACCCGTGGACCGCGTCGCGCATGAATGTCGAAGTAGCCAAGCTGATCATCGAGGAGGAACTCGGATATCCGGTGGAAAGCACCGAGGTCAACGAGAACGATGCCATGTTTACCGGTATGGCAGACGGAACTCTCGACGCCGTCCTCGAGATTTGGCCCTCCGGGATCACGGACGCGGAACGTACCTATTACGACGACGGGTCCGTTGTGGACCTGGGAGAGCTGGGTGCGGTCGGAAAGATTGGTTGGTTCGTGCCGAGCTATGTGATAGATGATCATCCTGAACTGGCAACGTGGGAGGGTTTCGCCGACCCGGCTCTGGCCGGATTGTTTGCAACCGCAGAAACCGGTGATAAAGGCCGGTTCCTCGGCACCGACCCGTCGTACTCACAGTACGACGAACAGATCATCGAAAATCTCGGGCTACCGCTCGAGGTGGTTTTTTCGGGCTCTGAGCCGGCAACTGTGGCTGAGGTCGAGGCCCGGGTAGCAGCGCAGGAACCTCTGGTTCTCTATTGGTGGACGCCCACTGCGGCGGTGGCGAAGTTCGATCTCGTGAATGTTGAGCTTCCTGCTTACACCGAAGAATGCGGTGCCAGCGCGGCTGCCGGCGACGGCGGTGTCGACTGTGATTACCCGGAAGACGTGATCGTCAAGGCAGCCTCCGCGAAGTTGGAGGAAAAGGCGCCCGAGGTCTTCTCATTCCTGGAGAACTTCACCATCACCACAGAAGATCAGCTCTCGATGCTTCCTCCCGTCGAGATCGACGGCGATGATCCGGCAGCTGTAGCGGCAAAATGGGTAGCGGAAAACGAGGCCACGTGGAAGTCCTGGCTGGTCTGACCACCTGAAATCTCCGAATGAAATTGGTCCTTCGTGAACGAGGGACCAATTTCATTCGTCGAGCCGCTCGGGACTCGATTGATCGACCGCTTCGGATACGAACCTGTTAGTAGCGGTAGAAACCCTCGCCAGTTTTGCGTCCGAGCAGACCGGCGTCGACCATGCGTCGCAGCAAGGGTGGGGCTGCATAGAACGGATCGCCGAACTCTGCATACAACACTTCCTGGACGAACAGCATCGTGTCCAATCCGATGAAGTCGGCGAGCTCCAGCGGACCCATGGGATGGTTGGCTCCGAGTTTCATCCCACTATCGATGTCCTCGGCTGATGCAAAGCCTTGCTCGTACATCTTGATGGCGTTCACGATGTAGGGAACAAGCAAGTAGTTCACGATGAACCCGGCGCGATCCTTGGAAAGGATCATCTGCTTCCCGAGCTGTTCGCCAAGGGTTCGCGCCCGTTCGACAGTTTCCTCGGACGTTTTGAGCGACTGCACCAACTCGAGCAGTGCCATGACCGGAACCGGATTGAAAAAGTGCGTACCAATGACTTTGTCTGGGCGGTTGGTTCGTGCTGCCAACTTGATGATCGGTATGGAGCTCGTGTTCGAAGCCAGAATCGCATCGGGATCGGTGACGATCGAGTCGAGCTTGTCAAACAGGTCCTCTTTCAATTCGAGGTTCTCGACAATGGCTTCGATCACGAACTGACGATCGGCCAGCTCTCCGGGTTCGGTGCTGAATCGGAGCCTCGCCAACGTTGCGTCGGCATCTTCCTGACTGATCTTGTCACGTGATACCGCTTTCTCCAGGCTTGCTGAGATTCGGCTCTGTGATTTCTCCGCTATCTCCGCCGCCGCTTCGACGATGACGACATCTATTCCTGCTCTGGCGGCGACTTCGCCGATTCCGGCTCCCATCTGTCCGCCCCCGACAATTCCGAGTCGTTCAATCGTCATCAGAGTCCTTTGTCTTCGCGAAATGGATGAGAACCCCGGACGGATCCCATATGTGTGCGACCAGGGCGTACTCCTCGTCGTGAATGGCATTGGTCTTGAGCCCGAATTGTTCCGCCACCTGCCTCGCCTTCGACTCCCATTCCTCGATGTCGTCGACCGTGACGTGAATCATGAAGTTCCAGGCCCAGTCCTTCACATAGAAGTCCTGCAGATACATACGGTTGTCGGCCAGTTCCAGTTCGGCGAGGGACCCGTCATCCGCAACCCAGAGTTGCTTCCATCCCAGAGCCTTGTAAAAGTCGAGAGATCTCTGGAAGTCCTTTGCGGGCACAAAGACCTTCACATCGAGTGCTTCAGCCAATGATGCCACCCCTCGTCATCGCCTCGATGTCGAGAGCGGCGTCGAGTTCGGCTTCAGTCAGATCGGTCAGCTCGGCTGCCACTTCGCGTACCCCTCGATTCGAGGCAAAGGCCTCTTTGGCGATTCTGGCGGCGGCGTCGTAGCCAATCCTGGGGGCAAGCGACGTGATGATGATGATCGATCGCTCGACGAGTTCGGAGTTGCGGTCGACGTCAGCCTCGATGCCGTCGATGCATCGCTCGCGAAGGGTGTTCGACGCGGAACTGAGCAGGCTTATCGATTCGAGCAAGTTGTGAGCCATCATCGGCATCATCACATTCAGTTCGAAATTGCCGTTCGCGCCGCCCCATGTGATGGCCGTGTCGTTGCCGATGACGTGGGCCGCTACCTGCATCGTCATCTCGGGAATGACGGGATTGACCTTTCCGGGCATGATCGAGGAGCCGGGTTGCAGAGACGGAAGTCGTATCTCGGCGATGCCGGTGCGCGGGCCGGAGCTGAGCCAGCGGAGATCATTCACGATCTTGAACATCGCCTGAGCAACGGTCTTCAGGGCGCCGCTGGCGAAAACAACCGCATCCTTGGCTGCTTGAGCCTCGAAGTGGTTGTCGGCTTCACGAAACGGGTATCCGGTCGATTCGCTGATTCCGGCAATGACCGCCGGCGCGAATTCCGGGCGGGCGTTCAATCCGGTTCCGACGGCTGACCCCCCGAGCGCGAGTTCTTCCAGGCCTGGAAGCGTTGCCTCCACTCGCTCTCTCCCCTTCGAGATTTGGGTCGCATATCCGCTGAATTCCTGACCGAGGGTGACCGGCGTCGCATCCATGAGGTGGGTGCGTCCCGACTTCACGATGTCGGCGAACTCGTCGGCTTTTGCGGCTAGTGACGATGAAAGGGCATCCAGGGCCGGCAGCAGGTCTTCGCGAATGGCGGCAACGGCTGCGATGTGAATCGCACTCGGGATCACGTCGTTTGAAGACTGGCTCTGGTTGACATGATCGTTCGGGTGAATCAACCGATCTCCCGGTTTTCCACCGAGGATCTGAGTTGCCCGGTTGGCGATGACCTCGTTGCTGTTGGTGTTGGTCGAGGTCCCGGAACCCGTCTGAAAGATGTCCAGCACGAACTGGTTGTCGTGCTTTCCGGACATGACTTCGTCGGCGGCTTCGAGCATTGCATCCCCCTGTTCCGGACTGACGACGCCGAGCGCCTTGTTGATCTTGGCTGCCTCTCGCTTGAGCAATCCCAGAGCCCAGATGAAGCGACGACCGAATCGGAGGTTGGAGATCGGAAAGTTCTCGACTGCGCGCTGGGTCGAAGCGCCATAGAGCGCGTCATCGGGCACCTGCAGCTCACCCATCGAGTCCCGTTCAATTCTCAACTGCGTCCTTTCGGCGTCCGTCGACTCCACACTAGACCCTGGGTCACCATTGCTTCCTGCGTTGTTCGACCCGTTAATGTCCATTTCATGGAGCACGCCGGAGACATGCGTCTAAACGAGAGAACGATCATTGTGACGGGGGGAAGTCGCGGCATAGGTCTCGCCATCGCATCCGCTGCGGCCGACGCAGGCGCAAATGTCGTGCTCGCCTCCCGTAAACAAGACGGCGTTGACGCCGCAGCCGCAGAGATTCGATCCGCCGGCGGCTCTGTTCTCGGCGTGGCAGCGCACATGGGCGATGGGGAGGCGGTGGCGAGCCTTTTCGAAAAAGCGATAGCCGAATTTGGAGCGGTCGACGGGCTGGTGAACAATGCCGCCACCAACCCCTATTTCGGTCCGATGTTGGGAATCGAGGATGGAGCGTTCGACAAGACCATCGAGGTGAATGTGAAAGGTCCGTTGACGGCGATCCGCCACTTCGTGTCCCAGGGCAGAGCGGGTTCCATCGTCAATATCGCCTCGATTGCTGGGATGAGGGCCGCCCCGTTGCAGGGGGTGTACGGAATTACCAAGGCGGCCGTGATCTCCATGACCCAGACGCTCGCTCACGAGCTCGGAGGGGTTGGGATCCGGGTGAATGCGATCTGCCCGGGTCTCATCGAAACGAGATTTGCGCAAGCCTTGATCGATAACGAAGAAATTCTCGAGAGGCTAAACGAGAAATCAGCGTTGAAACGTCACGGTCAACCCGTCGAAATCGCGGGGGCGGCCGTCTACCTTCTGTCGGATGCATCGAGCTTCATGACCGGTCAATCTCTCGTCATTGATGGTGGATCCACGGCCAATTGAACCAGCTCGAATCACCGCCTCGATCGAGAGTGGCATCGTCCGCGGAATACCTACGTCATAGACGGGTCACGGTTGCGGCTGGTGAGTCTTCTGATCCATCGCCATATGAGATAGGAAAAGGCGAGCAGCAACAGTCCTACGAGAATCGGTGCAACGACGGCAAGGATGGAAACGATCGTGGCAACCACGTCTTCGGCTGCGCTCACCGGAGTGTTGCCGATGCCTGCAGTCGTGGCCGTAACTGCAGGACGGACGATGGTCGACTTCGTGGCATGAACCCCGCCCGACACCAGCAGTCCTGCTATCACGGCAACGGCCGGATTGAGTTCGGCGGCGGAGGTCGAGGCAGCGAACACCAGGGCGCCTGCGGTTGGACGCACAAAGGTCTGAATGGCGTCATTGATGTGGTTGACGGCTGGAACTTTGTCGGCAACGATTTCGACCACGGTGAGCACGCCGAGAACGATGAGTACGGCCGGATTCGAGACAATGTCATAAGGATTGGAAAGCTCGAGGAGGCTCGTGAACCGATCCATCAACCCCACGACGAGTAGCGGAATATAGGCATTCAATCCGGCTGAAACAGAGAGTCCGAAGGCAGAAAAAATTCCGGTGAGAAGCTCCATCGATTCGAGAGCGTACCTCGGCATAGGCGGTCCTAGGCTCGCTCCATGGTCACACCGGTATTGCGCGCTCTCGTAGGTGAAGGCGAGCTGAGCTACCGACAGGGTGCGTCGATCGTCCTCATCTCGGGCGTGATGTTCAGCTTCACGGCGCTGTTGTTCCGTGCTCTTGAACACGCAAACGATTGGCAGTTTCTGACCGTGCGAGGAGGTTCAACTGCCGTGGTTCTGCTGGTTGTGGCGTATGTGCGCCGTCGCGGTCGGCCGGTTCGATTTGACCAGGTCGACTGGAAGGTCGCTGTGGCCGGCGTGCTGCTTGCCGTCATGTCGATGCTCTTCATCCTGGCGTTGGCGAGGACAACGGCTGCATTGACAACATTCTTGTTGGCGGCAGCTCCATTCTTCGGGGCGCTATTCGGCCGTGTATTCCTTGGCGAGAAAGTATCGATGGTGACGGTCGGCGCCATGGCAACGGCGATGAGCGGAGTGGCGGTGATGGTTGGTTCTGGCATAGAGGCAGGACAGACCGCAGGGGTCTTGTTCGCTGCTCTTATCCCCCTCGTGTTGGGTCTGTATAACGTTCTTCTGCGCTCAAAAGGGAGCTCGGTCGACCCGATCCTGCCGGCCATCATCGCCGGCTGCACGCTCATGGTGGTGGCTGGATTTGTGTCGGTTGTGACGGTGGGATTGGCAATGACTCTTCGCGACGTTGTTCTGGGATTCGCAGCGGGCGGCGTCATCCTTGGTATCGGGCTTCCGCTCTTCAATCTCGGTCATCGATCGGTGCCGACCGCCCAGGTGTCATTGCTCAACCTCTCCGAGATCGTCCTGGCCCCGATCTGGGTGTGGATATGGCCTGGAGAAGTGCCCGCTAGAGCAACCTTGATAGGCGGGGCGGTCGTTCTCGCTGCGGTGATCTATCTCGTGGTCGCATCCGATCGACAGTTCAGGCTTGCAGCCCGATAGCGCCCGCGTGCGACAATACTTGCCGCCGTGATCACCGCTCTCTTCTTTGTTGTGAGTTTTGTTGCAGGCTTGCTGACCTACAACGCCCTTCGTAGACGCTCGCTGTGGCTGCTGGCTCTCGTGATTGGAGAGTTCCCGCTTCACCATTTCGTGGTTCAGGTGCTTGTCACTATCGGGTTTGTTGCGATCGGAGCGGTACGCGGGTTCGTCGGCTGGTTCGCGCTCGGGCAGATGGTTTTCTCGATGCTCGGATTGCTCGTATTGACGTCCAGAGCGCTTCGGGCGAAAGGTGTGGTGGAACATGTTCTGGAGGACGCCGGCATTGAACTGAACGGAGAGGTTCCCCACGCTCTCGCTGATGTCATACTCATACAACCCCGGCTACCGGAGTCGGTTGAAGAAATTGGCCCTCTCTCGTACGGCCCCGACCAACGACATCGCCTCGACCTTCATCGCCCACGGGCGTCTGGCGGTCCGCTCCCGATGTTGGTGCAGATTCATGGCGGGGGGTGGCGGCGAGGTAGTCGCGAAACCCAGGGGAGGCCACTCGTCCATCACATGGCCGAACTGGGATGGCTTTGTGCCAGCATCGACTATCGCTTGAGTCCCGCAGCAACGTTTCCCGAACATCTCGAGGACGTAAAGAGAGCGATTGGATGGCTGCGCGCAAACGCCCGAGCATGGGGAGGAGATCCGTCGTATGTGGCGGTTACCGGAGGATCAGCCGGAGGGCATCTTGCTGCTCTCGCAGCACTGACCGTCGGGGAACCGCGCCTTCAGCCTGGATTCGAAACAGCCGACACGTCGGTGCAAGCGTGCGTACCGCTGTATGGCATTCACGATCTACTCGACCGCAACCGGGTCCGATATCCATGGCCCTTCGTCGAGGCCACGGTTATGAAGGTGTCGCCAGATCGCGATCCTCAAGCATGGGATCTGGCATCTCCACTCACCCGCGTCACCGTCGGGGCACCGCCGTTTTTCGTATTGCATGGATCTCATGACTTTCTCGTCCCTCCGCTCGAGTCCCGCCAATTCGTCGCAGCTCTTTCAGAGGTGTCGGACAACCAGGTCCTCTATGCGGAGATTCCGGGAGCCACCCATGGATTCGATGCAAGACATTCGATCCGAAGCCGACACGTCGTGCACGGAGTCCAGTCGTTTCTCCACCACCATTACGAGACGGCCAGATCACACTGATTCGTTACTGGTTCAGGGCTTCTTCGAGTGTCGTCCATGCGAGGTCGGCGCATTTGATGCGGACCGGGAATTTGCGAACTCCCTGCAGAGCTTCCAGGTCTCCCAGTGTTGCCCCGGGTCGCTCGTCGTCAACTACGATCTCGTCCGTTTCGATCACGCCCATCATCTTCTTGAAGGTGTCTGTGATCTCCGCGACCTCTTTCTCTGTCTTGCCCAGAACAGCTTTCGACATCATCGATGCGGAGGCCTGACTGATGGAACATCCCTGGCCTCTGACCGAAATAGCGTCAACCGTGTCCCCGTCGAGACTGACTTCGATCGTGACTTCATCTCCGCAGAGCGGGTTGTTGCCCTCCGCCGAGGCGTCGATCTTGTCGAGCGGATCTCTGTTACGCGGGTTGCGATAGTGGTCGAGAATGACCTCTCTGTACATCTCTTCAAGCGACACTGAAGAGCTCCTTGGCGTCGGCCAGCGCGTCTATGAGAGCTTCAACATCTGATTCCTGGTTGTAGAGGTAGAGAGAAGCTCTAGCGGTTGCCGGCACGTTGAGGGTTCTGGCGAGTGGGCGTGCGCAATGGTGCCCGGCTCTTATGGCGACACCTCTCTGATCGAGAATCGTCGCCAGGTCGTGCGGATGGATGTCGTCCACGGTGAAGGAAATGGCTCCTACGCGGCCTTCGGCAGTCCCAGGCCCATATACGGTGAGTCCCTCAACTCCCGCCATGGACTTGAGCGCGAATTCGGTCAATTCCTGTTCGCGTCGTTCGATCTCGTCCATTCCGATTGCCTCGAGGTATTCAATTGCTGCCTGCAATCCCACCGCCTGCGCGAACGGTGGAGTGCCGGCCTCGAACTTGTGGGGAACTGCTGCCCAGGTAGAGCCGTCGAGGCGTACGTCAGATATCATCTCTCCGCCTCCTTCGGCCGGTTCCATCGCTTCCAGAATCTCGGGACGGCCCCACAGAACGCCGATGCCGGTCGGTCCGAGCATCTTGTGGCCGGAGAAGCAAATCCAATCCGCACCGGTTTCGTAGACGTCGACTCTCATATGTGGAACCGCCTGGGCGGCATCAGCGATGACGAGAGCGCCTGCCCGATGGGCGGCTTCGGCAATCTCGGTGATCGGGTTGATGGTTCCGAGCACGTTGGAGGCCATGGAAACCCCGACCAGCTTCACGTCGTTGTCCAGAAGGCGGTGAAAGTCATCCATGTCCAGTCGCCCGGAGTCCGTTATTGCGACGAACTCGATGCTGCAACCCGTCAGGTCGGAAACGAGCTGCCACGGCACGATATTGGCATGATGCTCCATGATGGTGAGCAGGATGCGATCGTCTTCGGTCAGGTTCCGAAGTGCCCATCCGTAGGCCACCGTGTTGAATGCCGACGTGGCCCCCCTCGTAAACACGATCTCGTCGGGTTGAGCGCCGATGAAGCGGGCGACAGTAGCCCGCGCATCTTCGTAGCGGCTCGTTGCCTCATCCGCCAATGAGTAAGCGCCACGGTGAACGTTGGCGTTGGTCCTCGAGTAGAAGTCGATGATGGCGTCGAGTACCGCTTGCGGTTTCTGGGATGTTGCGGCCGAATCGAGGTAGGCCAGTGGGTACCCGTTCATCTCGCTCGAAAGAATGGGAAAATCCGCGCGTACGGCGGCCCAGTCCATCATGAGAGAGTTGCGGCAGCCGATTCCGGGCGGAAAATGTCGTAGCCGTCTTCTTCGACCCTGCGAGCCAGTTCGGGGCCGCCCGTTTCGACAATCGCTCCGTCCATCAGAATATGAACGACGTCGGGTTCGATGTGCTCCAGGAGTCGCTGATAGTGCGTAATGATCAGAAAGCCGCGGTCGTCCGTTCGCATTCGGGACACGCCGTCAGCGACCGCCGAAAGAGCGTCGATGTCGAGACCCGAATCGGTTTCGTCCATGATGGCGAGTTCTGGTTCGAGCACAGCCATCTGGAGGATTTCGTTGCGCTTGCGCTCTCCGCCGCTGAACCCTTCGTTGAGGTACCGATCGGCGAACGTTGCGTCCATGCCGATGTCCTTCATCGCTTCCATCACCTTGAGGCGCAGTTCGAGGACGGTCAAGTCGGTTCCGGTTCGGTTGGAGAGCGCTGCCCGGAGGAAGTTCACGATGGTCACTCCCTGGATCTCCTCGGGATATTGAAACGCGAGGAACATGCCCTTCTTGGCTCGTTCGTTTGGGGCAACGCGGGCTTCGTCTTCGGGGGTCGGGTCGTCCGATAGAACCAGCTCTTCACCTTTGTATTTGATGCTGCCACCCGTGACGGTGTAGGCGGGGTGACCCATCAAGACGTTGGCAAGCGTGGATTTTCCGGAGCCATTCGGTCCCATGACCGCGTGGACTTCGCCACGGTTGACGGTCAACGTGATGCCGTTGAGGATTTCGGATCCGTCTACGGACGCGTGCAGGTCATTGATTTCAAGCAGGGTGTTCACAGCCTGGAGATTAGGCCGAAACCGGGCTTCTGGGAGAGGGAGTTCAGTTTGCGTCGGAGAATGTCGGCTGGGCGGCCTTCGATGTGTGCAGCAATGGAAGCGAGTCGGATCCGGAGTTTGACGGGCATATACCGCCAGACCACAATGACTACAGAGAGTGGTTGTCAGCTTGGAACGGGAGTGCAATGAGCCGGGTGTTGGTCGCGTTTGTGATGGTGGCATCGATGCTGGCAGCACCGGCAAACGCTTCTCCCCCGGACCATGCTGAGGACGCCCGCCCATCCGCCGCGCCTGGGCTGGCGGATCGCAACAATGACGGAATCTCAGACGATCTGGCAGCCAAACTCGCGGAGATGGCACCGCAAGAACAGGTTGACGTCGTCGTCACATGGGTCGGGCCGGCCAATGAGGCGGCTGCCCGACGATCCGCCGGCAGTTTCGCCATCCGTCGCCATTTCTCGTTGATCGATGGGTTCGCGGCAACCATGACGGCCGCACAAACCCGTGCCATGAGCCGGGTACCCGGTGTGTATCGAGTAGAGGAAGATTTTGACGTCACGATCACCATCGACGACGCGGCTCGTGAATACGGGATTGACTGGGCGAGAGCAGAGTTTGATGTCAGCGGGGCCGGCGTGAATGTCTGTGTCCTCGATACAGGTATAGATCTCGGGCACGAGCAGCTCGACTCGCAGTCGTCATTCAGAGATCCGGCTATCGATTATTGGCAAGACTTCATTTCAGGTCAGCCAACTGAATACGACGACCATGGCCATGGCACCCACGTCGCGTCGATTCTGGCAGGAGATGGCGAAGGCGGATCCCCGGAGTCCGCTGCCCATGGCGGTGTCGCTCCCGGAACCAGAATCATGACGGGCAAAGTACTCAACGCAAACGGCAGTGGAACGGAATCGCAGATCATTGCCGGTATCGAATGGTGTGTGGAGAGCGGCGCTGACGCCATTTCCATGAGCCTCGGAACCTCGGCCGGCTCCGACGGCAACGATGGTCTGAGCCAGGCGGTGAACGCGGCTGTGGCTGCCGGAGTTGTTTCGATTGTGGCGGCCGGCAATTCGGGAGACGGGACCGGGACGGTCGGAGCCCCGGGTGCAGCCTCCGATGCCATCACCATCGGCGCGGGTTCGAAGATTTCCGATGGTCCGTACCTTGCACCGTTCTCGAGCAGGGGACCAACACTTTCCGGGCTCACGAAACCCGACATCACCGCTCCAGGTGTCGCCATCGCGGCTGCAGACGCCGGGACCGGAACCGGCTACGTTGCGTATAACGGCACTTCGATGGCCACTCCGTTCGTCGCAGGTACGGTCGCGTTGGTGCTGCAATGTTCACCGTCGCTTGACCCCAGTCAGATCCGTGGTTTGTTGACCGACACGGCGTTCGACATGGGTCTGACCGGTGCCGACAACAACTGGGGTGCGGGCTTGCTCGACGGGTCGGCTGCCGTAGCGAACGCTTGCGGAAGCGAGGGCGCCATCGGTCTCCGAACGCACGAGAACTTCACTGCGAAGGTTCGCAGGAATGCGACCTGGACACACAGCTTTGCGGTCGGTGTCGATGGCGTCGGCGAGCCGATTGCGGCAACCATCCTCATTGAGGGCGAAATGGTGTGCTCGCTGTTCTGTCTTTTGCAGGAGTGGAGCCCGGATCTAGATGCTCGATTGGTGGATCCGTTCGGAGCCGTCATCGCGACGAGTGAATGCCCGCTTCGAGGCGATTGCGGCGCTCACGGCCAACAGGAAACCCTTCATGCGACCGCCCAGTCGTCGGGCACATACAAACTCGAGGTGTACCCGTACAGCACGATCGGCAGCGACATCGTTGTGGATTTGTTGTATGGACCGATGGCCGGATCGCCTCCTCCACCTCCGCCCCCTCCACCGGACAACACGCCTCCCGTCGCCGACGCCGGGGCTGACCAAACCGTCATTGACACCGATCAGAGTCCATCCGAGTGGGTCACCCTCGACGGCAGTGGGTCGAGTGACCCCGACGGAGATGCGCTGACCCATGTGTGGTCCGAAGGCGGAACCGAGCTGGCGACCGGTGCAACGACCAGCGTTCATCTGAACGACGGTATTCATGTCATCACACTCGTCGTAACCGACACCAAGGGTGCATCGGATTCTGACACGGTCACAATCGAGGTTCAATCGGCACCTCCCGTATCGGGGTCGTCGCACGTAGGCGACCTGGACGGATCGACGGACTCAAACCGGAAGGGTCGCTGGCAGGCCTCGGTGACCGTCACCGTCCACGACGATCTCGATATGGCCGTGGCGGATGCAACGGTGTCATTCTCCGTGTCGGACGGCACGACTCGAAGTTGCACGACGGACGCAACGGGCACGTGCTCTGTCACGTCGCGGCGACAGAGCTCCGATGCGGCGTTCATCGACTTCGCTGTGGTGTCGATTGCCCATGCGACGCTGACCTACCGCGGTTCGGACAATCATGATTCGGATGGGGACAGCGATGGTACGGCAATCACGCTAAAACCGTGATGGACTTGGCCCGGCTAGCGTTCTCAGGATGTGTAGAAGCATCAAAACTCTCAGGGGTGTCGAAGATGGACCCACGGAAGAGGAGATTCAGGCAGCCGCCCTCCAATTCGTGAGGAAAATCAGCGGCTATCGGAAACCTTCTCGAGCGAACCAGAAAGTCTTCGATCGCGCCGTGCGGGAGATATCGAGGTCGAGCACAAAACTGCTCGACGAACTCG
>JBFGAX010000014.1:0-51913 GCA_041567895.1 Acidimicrobiia bacterium | reverse complement strand
CTTCGGGATGTATGTGATGAGTACGGAACGGTGCTCATATTCGACGAGGTGAAGACCGGTTTTCGGATCGCCACCGGCGGTGCGGCAGAAGTATTCGGCGTGGTGCCGGACCTTGCAGCGTTTGCGAAGGCACTCGGCAACGGTGTTCCGGTAGCGGCGATCGCCGGTCGGGGCGAGGTTTTGGAAGGCTGGGCTAAAGGTGGGATCACCCAGGCCGGCACGTATTCGGGAAATGCAATCTCCACCGCAGCGGCTACGGCAACCGTTACACAATTGATGACGGGCAAGCCGATGGAGCGGATCAACAAGATCGGTGGCGCTCTGATGGATGGAGTGCGGGGCATCATGGCTGAGGCCGGGGTTCCCGGTGCGGTCATGGGCCACCCGTCTATGTTCGGCGTCTATTTTGGCGAGGAACCGCCTACTGATCTGCGCGGTACCGCGAGCCACAACGAGGACCTCTACGAGGCCACCATGATGGGAATGATTCGCCGGGGAGTGTTGCCCAGTCCCGATGCCCACGAGCCGTGGTTCCTGTCCGCCGCCCACGATGAGGAAGACGTAGCTCAGACATTAGAGGCTTTCGGTGATGCGCTTGACGAGGCTCTCGGCTGATGCCAATTCAGGTAGATGTATCCCGGCGGAAACACGATATCGCGGAAGCCACATTCCGGGTGGCAGCCAATAGTGGTCTGGAGGGTTTGACGATCCGGTCCGTCGCCGCCGAACTCGGCGCATCGACGACCGTCATCACCAATTATCTACCATCGCGAGCGGAGTTACTTGTGAACGCGGTTGATCTCCTCGGTGACGAATGGGTAACCCAGCTGGAGAAGATTCACGCAGACGGTGATGACGACATGATTCTGAGGGCGATGCAGGCATCTGTGGATTGGGACGACGCCGAACAGATGCGATGCCAGTTCTGGGTTGATGTTTTGACCGCCGCAGGCCGTGAAGGTGAGGTGGACGAACGGCTTCGAGCCCAGGCGAAACGAGTGCGGGCCATCCTCGAAGAAATGCTGCGTGACTCGAACCACCCCCATGCCTCGGCGACGGCTGATGTGCTGTTCCTGTTCGCACAGGGAGTCTTCGTCTCAATCGTGGAAGACCCTCAATCGTGGACTCCCGAGCGGGTTTCCATGGCTGCGAAGGCGCTTGTAGGAACAATGTCCAGCTCGACGGGTTAAGGACGGGCTTTCCGCTCTGCCATGCCGTTGAGAATCTCGAGCACGAGCCGGTTCGCCAGTAGCGCCGTCACCTCACCCGGACCGTCATACGGCGGTGAAACCTCTACCACATCTGCCCCGACGACATTCAGCTCCCGTCCGAGCCTTCGCAACGTGTCCATGAGTTCACGCGGTAGCAGTCCTCCAGGCTCTGGTGTACCGGTTCCGGGTGCCAGGCCCGGATCGACGACATCAATGTCAACGGAAAGGAACGCCCGATCTACACCAGCCGTAGCGTATGCGACGGCCTCATCAACGACTGTCTCCAGCCCTCGTTCGACGATGTCGGTCATCAAAAAGCTGCGCATCCCCTGCTCTGCCATCCACGCAACAGTTTCTGGCTCCGGCCAATATCCCCTCAGTCCTATCTGCACGAATCGGTTGCCAGCTACGTGCCCATCCTCGATGAGTTTGCGCATCGGGGTGCCATGGCTGTGCGGCATACCGCCGATGGTTCCGGCTCCCGTGTCAGCATGTGCATCGAAATGAATGAGGGCAAAGTCACCGTGAACGCTTGCCATCGCCCTCGCATTGGCGAACGTGATGGTGTGATCGCCTCCCAGGATCATGGGCGCCTTGCCGGCTCGAGCGATCGACGCGATGGTCGCGGAGATTCGATCCAGGCTTTCATCCATATAGCCGGGTGGCAGGTTGATGTCACCGATGTCAACGACCCCGAGCACGGATAGAGAATCAATGCCCGTAGGAAGGTGGGGTCGATATCCATCGAATCCGAGGTAACCAGCCTCGCGAATTGCTTTTGGTCCGAAGCGAGCACCTGGACGGTAGGAAGCCCCCCAATCGAAGGGTGCACCTACGACGACGACATCGCCGTCTCCGAGATCGTCGAGCGTCGCGGCCGGAACACCGGAAAAGCTCGCACGTGAAGCAAACGCCGCCAGCTCGGAGGTTGTGAACCCCTCACCCTTCATGATCGCATCTCACGTCGGCGTTCTCGCCTTCTGGTGATCGCATCGTCGATCGATGGGCGGTCGGCAGAATGCGGGATCGAGTTCACGAACGTAATCTAGGCAGCAACGTCAGAACGGATTCCGATTGGCAGCGATCAAGATCGTTTCAGAGATTCCGGGGCCGAAAAGCCTCGAGCTGGTTGCCCGGCGCGAAGCCGCGACCGGCCGGGGAGCTGCCAAACTGACGCCCCTTGCCATCGTGAGCGCCCGCGGCGCAGTCGTCACCGATGCAGACGGCAATGACATCATCGATCTGGCGGGTGGCATTGGTGTGCTCGCTGTTGGGCACACGCCCCCTGCGGTCGTACGAGCGCTGCAGGAGCAAGCCGCGGAGTTGGTTCACATGTGCGCCATCGTCGCGTCTTACGAACCGTATGTAGCCGTTGCGGAGAAACTCAACGAGATCGTGCCCGGTGACTTCTCCAAAAAGACGGTTCTCATGAACACCGGCGCCGAGGCCGTTGAGACCGCGGTCAAGGTGTCGCGGGCATATACGGGCCGCCAGGGTGTTGTGGTATTCGATGGTGCGTATCACGGTCGTACGAATCTGACGATGGGCATGACGTCGAAGTTCAACTTGTTCAAACACGGGTTCGGTCCCTTCGCTGCCGAGATCTACCGCTTCGCGTTTCCGAACGTGTATCGCAAACCGGGCTCGATGACCGAGGAGCAGTTCGTCGACTGGCACATCGCAAATCTCGATCACAGTTTCATGGCGATCGTTGAACCCTCCCATGTTGCGTGCGTTGTCGTCGAACCGATTCAGGGAGAGGGGGGATTCATTCCCGCTCCCGCCAGATGGCTTCAAAAACTCAGGTCGTTGTGCGACGAACACGGGATCGTGCTCATCGCGGACGAGATCCAATCCGGCTTCGGGAGAACAGGCAAACTGTTCGCCATCGAACACACCGGGGTTGTTCCTGACCTGACCACGACGGCTAAATCACTCGCAGCCGGAATGCCACTTTCGGCTGTCACGGGACGGTCCGAGATCGTCGACGCCGCTCATCCTGGAGGGCTCGGCGGCACCTATTCGGGTAACCCCCTCGCCTGCGTGGCAGCCCTCGCCGCTATCGAGATGATCAACAGTGATGAATTCCTGGAAAGGGCCGCCGACATAGGTGAGCGTCTTCGCACGCGTCTGGAAAAGATTCAATCGGACAACCCCAGCGTCGTGGGAGATGTACGCGGTGTAGGTTCAATGTTGGCAATGGAACTGGTACAGAACCCCGACACCAAAGAGCCCTCGATGGAAGCGGCAGCCGCGATCACAGCGGAGACAACTCGCCGTGGCGTGATCACGATCCGTGCAGGCCTCTATTCCAACTGTGTCCGCTTTCTCCCTCCCCTGATGATCAGCGACGCCGAGCTCGACGAGGCGCTCGACGTGGTTGAGGCCTCGGTATCCGACGTAGTTGCGAGCGCGGTTACATGACCCGTCGCCTGTTGTTGACCGGATCCCCCGCCCAGCGCGGCAGAGAGCACGGGTCTCCGTTCCCGGACGAGATTCAGGCATACACCGAAGATCGAATCGTGCTCGTGATGCAAGGTTCGTGGTCCGGCGGTCGCAACCTTTCCCGGACCGAGGTTCTTGGACTGGCCGACAGCCTGATCCGTCCCCATGCCGAGTACGCACCGGATCTGTTCCGTGAGATGGAATCAATGGCCGATGCAGCCGGCATAAGTGTTCCCGAAGCCATCATCGTCGGAGGTTTCACCGACTTCATCGACGTCGTTCGTGGAACGTTCGACGCAGCACCCGAAGATGACACCTGCACGGCAATGATGGTTCCGGCCGCTGCAACCGCGACCGGGCATGCCCTGTATGCCCAAACCTGGGATATGCACGACAGTGCAACCCAGCATGTGGTTCTTTTGGAGATCGAAGATATGGAGCACCCGCGGGCGTTTGTTTTCACAACGCTCGGATGTGCCGGCCAATTGGGGATGAACGAAGCCGGCATCACCGTCGGGATCAACAATCTGACCGCGGCTCAGGGTCAGATCGGCGTTACCTGGCCATTTGTCGTGCGTAAAGCGCTCCAGCAGACAACGGTGGATCACGCCGTCAAGACCATCACTGAAAGCCCCGTTGCGGGCGCTCACAACTACATGGTCATGGGTGCAAACGGAACCGGGGTGAATATCGAGGTCATGCCACAAGCGTTTCACGTGACCGAGGTGGTCGATCGTCCCTACGTCCACACCAACCATTGCCTGTACGGCGAAACCGAGGCGTTTCAAGCCAGCAAGGCTCCCCAGCTGATGGAAAGCTCCCAGAGCCGCAAGCAACGTGCGGAGACCATGTTGCGTGAAGGACCCATCGATGCCGAGCGTCTGATGGGCATCACACGCGACAGTCAGGCCGTGTGCCAAATCTCACGACCCCCCTATCACATCGAGAGTTGCGGGGCCGCGGTCATGAGCCCGGCCACTGGCGACTTCTGGGCGGTGGCGGGACGTCCGGACCAGAACCAGTACGAACACTTTTCGTTCGCCTAGGCCATGTCGGAACTCTCTTACGTCAACCTCACCGAGGAGCTTGCGCCACTGTGCGCCGAACTCGAGCTGGCGACCTTCACGCATGCTGATCCAAACGATCTGTTGCAGGAAGAGGACATGCTCGCGTATGCGAGGACATTCCCGGAGGGATTCTTCGTCGTACTAGACGGCGACCGTGTGGTCGGCCAGGGTGGGGGGATATATTTGGATTTCGACTTCACGAAACCCCAGCACACCATCGCTGAAATCACCGGCGAACACCAGTGCGGGAATCATGATCCTCAAGGCGACTGGTATTACGGAACCGACATTCTGGTTCACCCCGACTACCGACGCCGTGGCATCGGGCGGCATCTCTACGAGCTCCGCAAGGAACTGGTACGCAAGGATGGAAAGAAGGGCATCATTGCCGGTGGGTACCTTCCGGGGTATGCCGATCACAAACACGAGATGTCGGCTCGCGAGTACTGCGATCTCGTCGTTGCAGGTGAGCTGTACGACCAGACACTCACCTTTCAACTCGAGAACGGCTTCGAAGTTCGGGGCGTGCTCGAGCACTATATCGACGACGACGCCACCGACGGGTGGGCCTCGCTCATCGTATGGCGTAATCCGGGTGTAGCCGAGGACTAGCGCTGTCCGCGATCGAGTCGGCTAACTTCCAGCCCATGGTTCTCTCTGAAACGAGAAAGTTCATCCGGGCGGATGGACCCGACAAAGTAACGGGCTCCGGAAGGTACGTCGCAGACATCAGTCTCACCGGGATGGCCGTCGCCAGGTTCAAATATGCGGGAATTGCCCACGCCCGGATCACGCGACTTGATGTCGCAAGGGCTCGGGCGATGCCCGGCGTTTTCGCCGTGCTCACCCAGGACGACGTGCCCGATGTGCGATTCGGTGCGATTCCCGACCGCACCCTTTTCGCATCAGATGTAGTTCGGTTCGAAGGCGAGGTGGTGGCTGCCGTGGCCGCCATTGACGCACGCACCGCGAATGAGGCTCTCGACGCTATCGAAGTCGAGTACGAGCCGTTGCCGATCGTGGACGATCTCGAGCGGGCCCTCGAGGACGACTCTCCCCTGGTTCATACCGGATGGGCCGAATACGACGCCGATCACGTTGAGCGGGATCGCAACGTCGCCTCGTTCTCGTCGATCGCACGAGGGGACGTCGTGGCGGGGCTGGATGAAGCCGACGTGGTGATAACCAGCACTTTTCAAGCTGATGCATCGCATGCCGTTCCGATTGAACCGCGTGGGATTCTGGCTCAATGGGAAGGCGAGAACGTCACCATCTGGTCGGCAACGCAGGTGCCGTTTCAAGCCCGTGCGGGCGTATGCGAGACCCTGGGACTTGCGACAAACAAAGTGAGGGTGATCGTTCCTCATCTCGGTGGAGGTTTCGGCGGCAAATGCGGTTTTCATTTTGAGGCGCACGTGGCAGCCCTCTCCCGAGCGGCTGGACGACCGGTGAAACTTGTTTTCACGCGCGAGGAAGAGTTCGTTGCTCCCGACCGGCGACGCGAAGGCATGACCATCGAGGTGACGACTGGTTTGCGCAACGATGGCACGCTGGTCGCCCGACGAGGCCGTCTCTTGCTGGACAATGGGGCGTATACCGCTGACGCCGACTTTTTTCCACAATTGGCCGCGATGCACCTGGCGGGCCCATACAAGATTCCGAACGTTCTGATCGAGTCCTCGTTGGTCTATACCAATCGACAACCCTCGGGATCGGTGCGGGCACCGACCGCTCCCCAGGCGTGCTGGGCCCTCGAGTCGCACACAGATGAGCTGGCTGCGGCGGTCGGAATGGATCCGGTCGACTTCCGTCGTCTCAACGCCATCGACTCCGGAGACGTTGGAGTGGTAGGCCAGACCTACGGTGACATCGGTTTGCAAGCATGCATCGACGCAGCGGTGGATGCGATCGGATACGGATCCGGACTCACCGAAGACGAGGCGATCGGCGTGGCTATCGGATGGTGGCCGAGTTTCCCGGGGCCCTCAGGCATCTATATCAAGATCGACGACGACGGAGCAGGACAGATCATCACGGGCGCCCAGGAGTGTGGAACGGGAGCTGTGATGACACTTCCCGGTCTGGTCGCCGACGAACTCGGCATGCGTCCTGAAGACTTCGATCTCGTGTACCAGGACACGAGCGTTGCACCCTATGACGTCGGAGCGACCGGAAGTCAAACGCTGCTGAACAACGGGCGAGCCGCACTTGCGGGAGCGCGAGAGCTTGCCCGGCAACTCAAGGAGCTTGCTGCCGAGCACCTCGAAGCTTCAATCGACGACATCATCCTCGCAGATGGACAGGCAACGGTCAGCGGCTCACCAACGCCATCTGTGAGTATCGTCGAATTGGCGGCAATCGCAGCAGACAACAACCTTCTTCTCGCCCACGGATCGAGCGAGGTGCTTGAAGATCCGCCGCTCGTCGGCTCGACGTGTGTCGGCGATCAAGGAGTAGCTGCCTGGTCCGCTCCTCAATTCTCGTGTCATGCGGTGCGTCTCCGGCTTGACCGCGAGACCGGGGTTGTACGGGTTCTGGAAGTGAGCGCCGCCCACGATTCCGGCACGATCATCAATCATGTCGGCGCGGTCGGTCAGGTCGAAGGTGGTGTGCTGATGGGTATCGGACAGGCCTTGACCGAAGGCACCCGCTACGACGACGGAAGCAGGCAGCTCAATCCCGGATTGTTGGAGTACAAGCTGCAGACGATTGCCGACGCTCCCTCGATTACCACGCAATTCATCGAGATCGACACTCCAGAAGCAGGCCCGCATGGCGCAAAAGGCCTCGCCGAGGCTCCAAACGTTGCGACCGCAGGCGCAATCGCCAACGCAGTCTCGAAGCTCGTTGGCCGACCGCTGCGGCAGCTCCCAATGACGGCCGAGCGAGTTTGGGAGGCGTTGTGAGTTTCATCAGAGCGGCCACGGTCGAGTCAGCCCTCGAGGCCATGGCGACGGGAGCACGACCTATTGCCGGTGGTAGTGACCTGGTGGTCGCCGCTCGGCAGGGCAGACACCCTCTCCCGGAGTCGATCGTCGCGATAGACGACATTCCTGACCTGGCGTCCATCGAGGCTGGAACGGACGATATCCGCATCGGCTCCGTGGTTCGCCACGCCGACCTCGAGGCCAATCCACTCATCGTTGCCAACCACACGGCGCTTGCTGACGCTGCGGCCCTCGTGGGTTCACCTGCCACCCGCAACGTCGGAACCCTGGGTGGGAACATCATGAACGGCAGCCCTGCCATGGACACAGGTGCGCCGCTCATGGTGCTGAATGCGCGGGTTGAGCTTCGAACGGTCGATCACACGCGACATCTCGATATTTCCGAACTCTGGATCGGCCCCGGCGAGACTGCCGCAACCGCCGGCGAGCTGTGCACCGCTGTTCTGCTTCCATTACGAACAGAACGATCGGGCAGCGGGTATGTACGCCTCGAATACCGCAGAGCGATGGAGATAGCGGTGGTCGGCGCGGCCGCCGCCGTAGTGCTCGCACCAGATGACGACGTCTTGCTATCGGCTTCTGTCGCGTTGTCGGCAGTCGCCCCGACGATGCTCCGCGTCGTGTTGCCGGAGTCGCTCGTGGGTCGACCGGTCGACGACGAAATGCTTGCGATGGTCGCAACCGCAGCCTCGGAGCAGAGTCAACCTATCGGTGATTTACGGGCAGGTTCGGACTACAGAAGACATACGGTCGGCGTGATGGCGAAGCGGGCTTTGGCAGCAGCCGCCGCCCGAGCCCGGGGCGAAATGCTCGGAGTCCCCCTCAATCGCTCACTCGGCATCGGTGCATCATGAAGTACACCCTCAGGGTCAACGGAACCGAATATCCGATCGACAGCGACCGCGACCACAACCTTTTGAGCGTACTCCGTGGAGTAATAGGCCTCACCGGGACAAAGGAGGGATGCGACGACTGCGAATGTGGCGCGTGCATGGTGCTCATCGATGGTCGTCCGGTCAATTCGTGCTCGTATCTTGCGATTCAGGCTTCGGGCCGGGACATCACGACGATTGAAGGGCTTGGTAACGATGGCGAGCTCCATCCCCTGCAGCGCAACATGCTGGAAGAAGGTGGCGTGCAATGCGGGTTCTGCACACCTGGCATGATCATGTCCGCGCACGCCCTGCTTGCAACCACCCCGTCGCCGACCGAGGACGAGATTCGCATCGGGCTGTCGGGCAACCTCTGTCGCTGTACCGGATACGCCAAGATTGTCTCCGCCGTGAAAAAAACCGCTGACGAGTCTGCCCGCTGAGCTCGATCTACTTCGCCGACTCGGTCGTGACGTAGGTTTCGATCTCGGAAAGCAGCGACGTTTTCGCAGCCTCGTCGAGGAAGCTGGCAGAGATGGAGTTCTTGGCGAGTTGGGCCATCACCGCATCGTCGAGGGCCAGCGCTGACGCCACCGCCTCGTAGTTCTCGCCCACATAGCCGCCGAAGTAGGCCGGATCATCGGAATTGATGGTGACGAGCAAACCGGCGTCGATCATGGCCGGCAGAGGATGATTTCTCATGTTCTCAACTACTGCGAGCTTGACATTCGAAAGAGGACAGACCGTGAGAGGAATCTGGTCTGCCACGAGTCGTGCGACGAGACCGGGATCTTCGAGCGACCTGACGCCATGATCGATTCGTTCTGCTCCGAGCATATCGAGCGCCTGGTGGACGTACTCGGGTGGGCCTTCTTCGCCGGCGTGAGCAACGACCCGCAAACCTTCTGACCTGGCATGCGCAAAAACGTCGGCAAACAGCCGCGGCGGGAAACCGACTTCGGACGAGTCGAGACCGACGCCGATGAACTTGTCCCTGTGTTCGAGGGCGTTCTCGAGGGTTTCCATGGCAGCATCGGCCGGAAGATGCCGCAAGAAGCACAGGATGAGATCACAGCTCATATCGAGCCGCGAAGCTGCCTGATCAGCGGCGCCCGCGAGTCCAGTGATCACAACCTCGATTGGAACACCGCGATCGGTGTGCGTTTGAGGATCGAAAAAGATCTCGGAGCGACGGACCCCGTCGGCCGCCGCCCGTTCAAAGTAGCCGTATGCCAGATCGAAGAAGTCCTGCTCATGCTGAAGCACCGCTGCACCCTGGTAGTAGATGTCGAGGAAATCCTGGAGACTGGTGAACTCGTAGGCGGCCCTTATCTCATCCGGCGAGGAATATGCGAGTTCAACACCGTTCCGGCGTCCGATGTCAAACATCATCTCCGGCTCGAGCGTGCCCTCGATGTGCACATGGAGCTCGGCTTTGGGAAGCCCCGTGAGGAAGCTCACCTCAACCTCCCGTGAGAAGACGCGCTTCGTCGTGAACGCGCAGAGTGCCCGATTGCGTCACGACTCCGAAGACGCCGCCGCCCCAATTCGGTGAAAGGGCGTCGCGCAAGCCGGCATGCTGCTCGTCCATCAGTCGACAGGGCCGTGTTTCGCCGCGAATTTCTACCCGGCAACCGCCGAACTCCAATATTCGACCCCGGCTCTCGACCAGATCCAAACCCGCAACCATGATGTTGGCTCGCCTCAGCTGCGGATCGACTGTGGCCCCCAGGTCGACATTCACCTGATTCCAACGGTCCTCGCTGATAATCGTGACCTGTCGCCATCCACCCTGATCGGCGTTGCCCTCGATTCCTCTGCCCGCGAGCAACGTCAATGCGTCGATGGGTTTCATGGCACCATTGTGAACGGGCTTGAGCCAGAGAGCAGTGACGTTTGCCATCGGCGAGATCTTACATGCTCTAGTGTCCGGCCCATGGAAGAGGCCTGGATCGACATGATGGACGATCGGGAGTGGAGCGATCCGACGCTCGTGGAGCTTCGCAAACAGCTCATCGATCAGAGGTACCAGCGGGTAGACAACATCCTGGGTATACATTCTCTCGACCCGGCGGGCATGGCTGCGCACCTCGCTCTCTATCGTCAGGCGATGAAACCAACTGCCTCGTTACCCAAGGTGGACAGGGAGATGATTGCAGTCGTGGTCAGTGGTATCAACGAGTGTCACTACTGACTGATCCACCACCGGCGCGGTCTGCGCCGGTTGCTGCGAGACGATGCACTGGCTGACCGCATCGAAGCCAACTATGAAACGGCGGGACTCGACGAGCGCCGGCTTGCGATGCTTCGCTTCGCGGACAAGCTCACCCGCGCACCTCAGCGCATGCTCGAGGATGACGTCGACACGTTACGAGCTGCAGGCCTGACTGATCTCGACGTTCTCCATGTCACCGAAATCGTGGGCTATTACGCATATGCGAATCGATTGGCTGATGCTCTGGGGGTACCCCTTGAATCGTGGATCGCCGACTAGGGCAATTGGGCGAGAAAGAACTCGATTATGAGACTCGACGCAACGATGGTTTGGGTCGTGGCACCGAACTGGACTTCTGCTTCCGAACCGGGCCAGGAGTGTCCGCCATTGATGATGCGATAAAACCCGGTTTCAGCCTCACATCCGACCCATTGTGTGTATTCGACGTCCGGCCCGATCTGATTCACCGTGAAATCGGTGCACCCGTTTTGTCGCGCCCAGTCCCCAATTGCGGCTTCGGCAGGCCCGCTGCCGAGGCCCAGGAGAAACTCCAGAACGTCGTTTCCGTCGCCGTCGAAAGGAACGGTCCCGTCGGCCGTTCCATGAAACGCCACGATCGGTAGACGAGAACCGTCATCGCAAGGCTCTGTTGCCCATGAGACCGTCGCTACAGCAATCACCTCGAGCTCGCTTTCGCAGCCGAGCACGCTTGCAAACGCCGCCCCATTGGAAAACCCGGTCGCAAACACAGGTCCGGCACATGGCAACAGAGCAGGCATGGTGAAGTCGATGAACGCGACGTCGCTGTCGAAGCCTCCATCCAGGTCCCATCGCAATGACCGACCCGGCTGACCTTGACCGTCGAAGACCACGACCGCGAATCCGGCGTCAGCGGCGAGTTCGCCAAGGCCACTGACTTCGCTTTGCTCAAATGCGGTGCCCGCAAAGCCGTGGAATTCGAGAATTACCGGGTGATTCCCGGCACCGGCCGGCACGATGGCACGAAATAGTCTCCCGTTGGCAACCCCCTCTTGCCAAACCCCCGGTTCACCTTCACAGTCAATCGGTCCGGTTGAGCGCAGCGTTGTCGTCGTAGTTGCACGGTTCGAGGACGTCGTTGACGGGATCGAAGTTGTCGGGCCAGAAGTTGAGGTTTCGCCGGGCATGACGAGGAGGGAGGAGCTGGACGACGAGATCTGATGTGCGGGATCTGAAGGCGTTTCGGAACATGCTCCCACCAGCATCATGCAGGCGAGAGCGATCATGGCCGTCCATTGACGAAAAGCACTCACGGGAACCAAACGCTAACGATCGGCAGAATCTACGCAGCGTGGAGGGGGTGGCGGGAGACGAGGATTCCATCGGTGTCGGCATAGATCCAATCGCCTTCCTCAATGACGACGCCAAGAAACGAAGTCTGGTGAAGCGGGCCTCCCCGGTTCTGCTTGTCGCTTCGGCGTGGGTGGGTACCAAGGGCCCAAATTCCGATGGGCATCGACGCAATGGCGTTCGAATCCCGGATACACCCGTTGACCACTATTCCAGCCCAGCCGTTGTCGATCGCGACTTGGGCGAGCCGGTCACCGAGCAGGGCATACGACATGACACCCTCACCATCAACGATCAGAACCCGATCTTCTCCAGGGCCTTCCAGGGTCGATCGGACATGCGTGTTGTCTGCCGGTGCGTGTACCAAGATTGCCTGCCCTGCGAGGTCAGATTTCCCGCCATAGCCCTGAAGACCGTGATCGAATACTGCGGTCCCGGGGTTGTCGTCGAGAAGGTCTGCCGTAGCCCAATGCATCGACGCAGCTTACGGTTTCAGTCGCCACCGCCGGTTTCGGATTCAAAGGTGTCGTAGACGAAACATTCCTCGCGCTCACGATGACTGGCGAGCGCATGCAGGGTCTCGATGAGCTGCACCCTCAGCTCGTTTACCCATTCGGTTTCCGGTGCCGATGGCTCACGACGAAGACGGCAAAGGCACTCTTCGAGCGTAACGATGATTTTCTGGTGTTCGTCCTCGAGTTGAATTGCGACATGGCCGAGTTGCGGGGCGATCTCCAGAAGATTTTCCAGGGCGCTTTCTGATACCGCAGCGTGTCTTTCAAAGGCACCTGTGAGAGATCCAACGGAATCGAGTACTCCGAGCGCCCAGATGCGGCCACGACGGGCTCCCTGGCCGGCCAGTCCGGTGTGCACGGCCTTTACGGCCCGCTCGAGTTCAGCCTGGCTGGCGCCGAGTTCGTGCAGAGAGTCATCCGGTGGGACGGAGTACTGTGGAGCTGCGGTCATGTTTATCGCCTCTGTATGCCGCCATGCGCATCCGAGGGATGTTCCCCGCCCAACCGTTGCTGACACCACTCACACACGGCTGATCGAATATGAACCTACACCCGCTATCGGCAGGATCGCAAGAGAACTTGAGGCAAACCACCGCGCGTGAGGATCCGCAGTGACGCCTACCTTCGTGGTGCCAACTTCCCCGCATCGCAAGAAGGCAGCTTGCGATCGATGTCAAACGAGAAGGGCACCGGCCACGAGGCCGGTGCCCATCTACGAATCGATGATTGTCGCTATCGACGCGGTCGCGCCTCGTTGACGGTTAGGCGGCGGCCTTCGAAGTCCTGGCCGTCAAGCGCCTCAATCGCCGCGCGGCCTTCCTCGGGAGTCGACATCTCGACGAACCCGAAGCCCCGGGACCGTCCTGTCTCCCGGTCATTGATGATGGCAGCCGAAGTCACGGTGCCGTGATCATTGAAAAGTCGCTCAAGATCAGAATTCTGGGTTGAGTACGACAGGTTTCCTACGAACAGGTTCAAAGCGTTGCGCCTTTCAGTCATGCGGGCCGAGCCGCCGGTGCTGTCACCGGAACTTCAGTTCGGCCTGTCGATCGAGTCGACGGGCGCAAGATTAGTGAACCGGCAGGAGGCCGAGACCAATATCGGTCCCATACCGGAACTTTCCACATACCGGCCAGCGTTGGGTGGGCGTACGCGATAATCGAGATGAATTCGATTCGGATCTAGTTCGAGCAGGAGGCTTCATGAAAGCGTTGTGGCAGAGACCCTGGTTCAGGTGGGCCGTACTGGTAGTAGCCGTTCCGGCAGCCGGGCTCGCCTGGTGGTTGGGTTCGCCACTCTTTCTGGATTCGGAGGTCAATGAAGAGTTCCCCATGTCGGCTGCTGCCATTATTCCGGACGGCATGGACCGAAGCGACGTCGAACAAGAGATGTCGGAGGCGGCGGACGAACCGGATGTCGTATCTACCGACCCCATGCCGGAAACCGAACCCACCGTTCTGTCGAGCGGAGTGTTTACTGGCGCAGATGACTTTCATCAGGGCTCCGGCACCGCCACCGTCTATGAATTGACCGACGGCTCACGGGTTCTCCGATTAGAGGATTTCGAGGTGACCAACGGTCCGGATCTCCACGTTCTGGCGGTCCCGGCCGTCGATCCGGAGGGCAGAGACGACATCGTCGGCTACGTCGATCTCGGATCCCTCAAGGGGAACATCGGAAACCAGAATTACGACATTCCGGACGATCTCGCCGAATTCGGTTCCATCGTGATCTATTGCGTACCATTCCACGTGCTCTTTGCGAGCGCCTCCCTGAGCTGATCTCCGGGAAGATCGAGCGGTGTGCAGAGGTTGTGGGAGTTGGCGCGGAGCGTGGACTCCGCTGGCCACAACCAAACTGTCATGATCGACACCGTACGACCAACACAGTCACGACCAACAGCGTCATGATCAACACTCATGACCCGCCAGTTCGAAGCAAGCACACAAACCAACCCGAGGAGAACACCGTGGCAGAAGCCGTGATCGTCGCAAGCAAACGCACTCCCCTGGCAAAATCCTATCGAGGGTCTTTCAACATGACGCGTCCAGACGACCTCGCAGGCCATGCGATTCGGGCTGCCCTGGCTGATGTGCCTGCAGTGGGTGACGAAGACGTCGCAGATGTCATCATGGGATGCGGGCTACCGGAGGGGCCGTCCGGGAGCAACGTCGGACGGATTTCTGCCCTCATTGCCGGCCTGCCGACGTCGATCGCCGGCGTCACTGTGAACCGATTCTGTTCGTCAGGTCTCAACTCGATTGCAATGGCCTCACATCAGGTCATGGCCGACAGCGCCCATACCGTCGTGGCGGGTGGAGTCGAGTCCATCACGATGGTTCAAAACGAGAACATGCGGGTGATGGACCTGCACAATCAGGAGCTGACCCAGCGCGTCCCGGGCATATACCTGTCAATGGGACAGACGGCTGAGATTGTGGCAAAGCGTTACGGCATCAGTCGCGAGGACCAGGATGCGTATGCCCTGATGTCACAGCAGCGGGTCGCCGCTGCGCAGGACAACGGCTGGTATGCCGAAGACATTGCACCGATCAAGGTGAACCGGACGATCAAGCTCGAGGACGGCACGCCCGCGGTCGAAGAGGGCGTCGTCGTTTCGGCCGACGAATGCAACCGTCCGAACACAACGCTGGAAGGTTTAGCCACACTCAAGCCGGTATTCGACACCGAAACCGGTTCGGTTACTGCTGGTAACGCTTCCCAATTCTCGGATGGAGCCTCCGCGACGGTGATCATGTCGTCAGAGCGAGCTGGCGTTCTCGATGTTGACGTGATGGGAACGTTCCGGGGATTTCAGGTGGCCGGAGTTGATCCGGACGAAATGGGGATCGGGCCGGTCAAGGCTGTTCCGAAACTACTGGCGGCCACCGGCCTGACGATGGACGACATCGACATCGTGGAGCTCAATGAAGCGTTCGCCTCCCAGGTGCTCTATTGCCAGCGAGAGCTCGGAATCCCGGACGAAAAACTCAACCCGCTCGGGGGTTCGATCTCCATCGGCCACCCTTACGGAATGACCGGATCGCGTATGGTCGGGCAGATATTGCGGCACCTCAAGCGAACCGGGGGCCGATACGGCATCGTTACCATGTGCGTGGGTGGCGGTATGGGAGCGGCGGGACTCTTTGAAGTTGCTTGAGACGTCCGATCACAGCGTGATCTGACGCATCAGCTCACCTACCAGGAGAAGAGCAGAAACAGCCGCGCCGAGCATGGGAGTCCAGCGGGGAATTCCAAATCCGGCCGGAGGGCCGTCCCGATCCTTGATTCTGACGAGCGACACATTGACGGCCGTGAAAACACCGATCGTCAACAACGAAGTGAGCCGTGCCAGGAATCCAAGATCAAATGCCAGAGCCAGAGCCAGCATCGATGCCACCGCAATGACCGTCGAAACCATTGGAACCCTGGTCCGCGGCTCAACGACTCCCAGAAACCCCGGCAGACTGCCGAGACGACCCATGCCGTACAACACACGCGCCACCATGATCAACTGAACAAGAACCCCGTTGATCATGGCAAGCGTCCCGAGAGCGGCCATGAGCGCCGGTGACCCTCCTGCCGTTTCGAAAACGAGCACCAGCGGCGCATCGCTACCTCCTAGGACCGATGGCTCGACTACGAGCACAGCAACACCAACCACCATGACATAGAAGACAGTGGAGATGGCAAGCGTTCCGAGGATCGCCCTGGGCAAGGCCCTGGTCGGGTCGCGAGTCTCTTCGGCCATTGCATCGATGTCCTCGAAGCCGAGGAAGGCGAAGAACGCGACGAACGCCCCTCCCAGGATGCCAAACCAAACACGGGGGTCGAGATCTGGCGTGAACATGGCTCCGATCAGTCCGAGATCGGCGCGACCAACGCCGTACACGACTATGAGAAACAGTCCGATGACCTCCACAACCGTGAAGAGAGCCGCCACCAGCACCGACGAGCGCACTCCCGTCGCCGAAACCACTCCCAGAGAAAGGATCAAACCGATCATGGCAAGTGCATCGGGGACCTGAAAGAGCTCCCCGAGGTAACCGGCGAATGCAGTGGTGATTGCCGCTCCCGCGATCAATCCGACGAGCACAACCGACAGACCGACGATTCGGGTCAACACCTCCCTCCCGAAGGCGTGATCCACGAACACGGCTTCTCCAGCCGCCCGTGGTAGGCGACCTGCGAGTTCGGCAAAGGCGAGGCCGGTAATGCCGGCCAGCAGCGCCGCCACCAAAAAACTGATCGGGGCATGGAGGCCGGCCGCCCCGGCGACCTCGCCCGTCAAGGCATAAATGCCGGCGCCGATTGTCGTGCCTAGTCCGTAGAGGATCAACATCGGCAATGACAACTCTCGCGTGAGCTCGGTCCGGTACCTGGTTTCTGCGTTCACCCCGAAATGCTTGCATACCTCATCGCACGTGCCAGCGGCCGTAGGTCACCGGCTTCGAGCCAACGTGCCCTATCTGCGGAGCCGAGTTCGCGTACCCTTGAATCAAGCCAGAGATACGACAGGAGGCAATGATGAGCATCGTGGTCGGTATCGAGAACGCACCCCATTCGGAGGTAGCCATCCAGCGTGCAATCCAGCTCGCGGAAGCACTCGAGATGGATTTGCATGTCGTTCATGTGAAGCACATTCCGGCAGCCCTGTACATGTCGGCTCCTGTGCCGGCTGTCGACTTCGCCCAGATCGAAGATGAGGGGGCCTCGGCAACCTGGGCTCTGGTCGAGGAGGTTCTGGCTTCGACCTCAGCTCCGGTCACCCGCGAGACCCTGAACGGCAATCCCGCCGACGCCCTGGTGGAGTATGCGTCGAGAATCGGGGCTGACATGATCGTTGTCGGATCGAGGGGAATGTCGAGCTTCAAGTCTCTCATCCTCGGTTCCACCTCGCACCGCGTGCTGCACCTCGCATCGTGCGATGTGCATATAGCCAAAAGCTGATACGGACCTGGTCGAGGCCCGCTTGCGAGTGCCCGATGGCCCTGGGGCGGGTAGCGTCAGTACGAGATGCTTATGGCATGACCTATGAGAAGGGAGCGGAAATGAAAATACGTGAGCTGGTTGGCGGATCTGCCTTCCTGTGCGGTCCCGATCTCACGATGACTCAGGCGGCGGAGGAAATGCAGGCGCAAAAGATCGGTGCGTTGGCCGTGACGGAAAAGGGCGAATTGGTCGGCGTCATCACCGAACGTGACATACTGCGGGCCGTTGCCCAGCATGCCACCCTTCAGACGACCACGGTACGAGAGTGGATGACAACGGACCCGGACACCATCGGTGCCGACGTGGACGTTGAAGAAGCTGCGAGTTGGCTGCTCACGGCTGGCTACCGACATCTTCCGGTCATGGACAACGGAGAACTGATTGGCATGGCGAGCATCAAAGACGTTCTCTGGTCAGTGTTCGATGCGTCGAATGTCGCCGATGCGTGACTAGGCCCGCCTGGGAAGGCTGATCGTGACGAGGGTGCCCATCCCTGAAGAGGAAGTGATATCGACGGTCCCGCCAAGGTCGGAAACGCGCCGCTGGATGTTGTTGAGACCGAGGCCGGTGGTGACTCTGGTTTGGTCAAACCCGGATCCCTCATCACGTACGGTGATGCGGAAACCGAGTGCACCGCCCCCGACTCCAACGGATACCGTTGGCGCTCCGCTGTGCCGCAGCGCATTGGAGGTCGCCTCTTTGATCACGTGCATCATCCCGTCGGCCACTGGATCAGCAATGTCACCAAACACGCCACTGAACGTGAGATCGACCTGCGTTCCATACGATTCGGCGAGTTCCTGCACGAGTTCGGATACCTCCGTGGCCACAGATCTCTCGCCCGAACCCTGGCGCGTGAGGTCGAAGATCACATGCCGCAACGATGTAATGCACTCGTCGAGGCGTTGTATGGCATTGGAGACAGTCTGCCGGGCGGCTTCGTCGTCAATTCGTTGGGAGGCTCCCTCGAGCGACAGGCCGACCGCGAAGAGATCCTGGATGACGGCGTCATGAACATCGCGCGCGATTCGCTCACGGTCGTCGAATACGGCGGTCTGGTTGAGCCGAGCGTGCAGGAGGTTGCTGACGACAGCCGTGCCCCCGATCAGTGCGAGCGTTTCTGCCGCAACCTGATCATCTTCGGTAAACCCCCCTGGTTTTTCGGTGAGGTAGAGGTTTCCGAACAACTGGTCCCCGGTTCGAAGGGGGACGCCGAGGAACGCTTCCATCGGAGGGTGATGATCCGGAAATCCGACCGAATCGGGATGATCGGATATGCGAGAAACGCGGATCGTGGTCCCGCGGCTGACCGTGCCAAGCAAGCTGTTTCCTGTCGGAGGTGGACCGATGAGCGCTACCGTCTCGTCATCGAGACCGACGTGGAGAAACTCGTCGAGACTGCCATCCGCGGCAAGGACACCCAGCGCTCCATATTTGGCGCCCGTCGCCTGCATCGCCGTCTGCACCACGGAGAGCAAAACCTGACGAAGATCGGTCTGACCGCCGACGTCGGCAGCGGCGACAAAGAGTTCTCCGAGCCGATCGGGATTGAGCGTCGTAGCCATTGCAGAAGCCTACGCGAACGCGGTTTCGGGTTTGAACTCGAGCGAAAGGATTCTTAGCATCATGCGGCTCTTACTCGTAGACGATCATCAGGTAGTCAGAGAAGGTCTCGCCTCCATTCTGAATATGCAGGACGACATGGAGGTTGTCGGAGAAGCAGGTACCGGCGCAGACGCGATACGACGAATCGGCTACGACTCTCCCGACGTTGTGATTCTCGACGAACGCCTCCCGGACGTGGCCGGAAGCTTGATTTGTAGCGACATCCTTGCTCGATTTCCCGAAGTCAAGGTGGTCATGCTCTCTTCGCATGCCGATGAGGAAGCCCTGCAGCGTGCCATCAAGGCCGGCAGCTCCGGCTTCCTGCTGAAAGCTCTGGACTCGCACGTGATCATTGACGCCGTACGGCGGGTTCATGCGGGCGAAGAAGTACTCGATCCCGCGCTGACATCGAACTTATTCCATTCGATCCGACACGACGGCGAAGGACCCTCCGAATTGGTCGACTTGTCGGACCGGGAGCGACGGGTACTCGAGCTACTCGGACAGGGCCTGAGCAATCGGCAAATTGCCGACGAGGTATACCTGGCCGAAAAGACGGTCAAGAATTATGTTTCGAACCTGCTGCGCAAGCTGGACTTGAGAAGCAGATCAGAGGCAGCGACGTTCGCCGTACGTGTGTTCAGCGAACATCAAGCCGAACCGGAGACCTGGTAGCGGAGGCCTGGTAGCGGAGGCCTGGTAGCAGACGCCCCCTTCACAGCAAAGCCGCCCCAATCAACCCGCACCTAACATGCCTGCATGATTCGGGTTCTCGTCGTCGACGATCATGCCATCGTCCGAGCAGGCGTGATCCATCACCTTTCATCGCAAGACGGGGTTGAGGTGGTCGGCGAGGCCGGTTCGGCTTCCGAAGCCGTAGAGGTTGCGCGGACGGCAGCAGCCACCGTCGCTGTCGTGGATTTGCGGCTTCCGGACGGACATGGGACCGATGTTTGCCGGACCTTGCTCTCTTCCAAGCTCGTTGAGGCATGTGTGATCCACACTTCGTTCGCAGATCCCAAGAGTTTGCGCGAAGCTCTCGATGCAGGCGCCCTCGGCTATGTGTTGAAGAGCACGGACACCGATCGACTCGGGCAGGCGATCACGTCAGCGGCTTCCGGAAGTCGGCACATCGACCCCGAGGCGCAAGCCGCGCTCGACCGCTATGAGTCGGGCGACACGGGTGATAGCCGGCTGGAACTTCTGTCCCCGCAGGAACGAAGAGTTCTGGACCTCATCGCAACCGGCCTCACTAACCGAGAGATCGCCGACGAGATGTCGCTTGCCGAAAAGACCGTGAAGAATTACGTATCCAACATGCTTCACAAGCTCGGCATGAAACGCAGGTCGGAGGCAGCCGCTCTGGCAGCCCGGCTCCAGCAGTAGAAAGCTCGCATGGACGGAATCGAAATTCCCGGGCACTTCACAATCCCCGAGGATGAACTCGAATGGGAGTTCTCAACCTCTGGCGGACCTGGCGGTCAACACGCGAACCGGTCGGCTACCCGGGTCGAGCTGAGGTGGGATTATCAACGTTCGCGTGCGCTCAGCCTTGCTGAGAAGACGACGATCAAACGGAAGTCGGGCAGCAGGTCTGTTGGCGGTGTTCTCCGGGTGACATCTGACCAATCCCGATCACAGCATCGCAATCGACTCGATGCCCGTGATCGCCTGGCTGACCTCCTCGTCGAGGCGTTTCGACCCGAAAAGCAGCGCCGTGCCACAAAGCCGAGCCGATCAGCACGAGCAAAACGCCGGGAGAACAAACGGCGACGAGGCGAAACGAAACGCATGCGGCAACGGCCTGAATACTGATCTACCAGGAGTCGTGTCGCCTCCAGCGAAGCCGATTGACGACCGTATGGCCCGAGCGACTTGCCTCGGGCGGTGTGCTCAATTCAAGATCGCCGTTTTCGAGAATCGCGATCGCCCGCACCTGATCGGTTCCGATCCAGTTGGGAAACAGGCTCATCTCGACGTGATGCGTGACCGTCATGCCGTCGAGTGTGTAGCTCCCTGCATACGCCAGATACCCTGCTGCCATCCGGGCTTGCTCATCGACGCGGGCACGTGGCAGGTTTGGCGCATCGGTTCGATCTCGATCGGCTCTCGACAACATGCCGATCATTCGTCCGTCCGCCGTGTACGTGATAAGGCCTCGAGCTCCTGGTCCGAAGGGCTCCCACCGCCTCTGTTCGCGCTCGGCAATCCATTCGATGAGGCGGTACGTACCGGCGAGGGTTTCAGGTGTCACGAGGAAAACGCGATCGACGTTCGAGATCGTAGATCGGCATTGAGTTTCTGATGTACTTTTCGGATGCGCGGTATGGCGGTTCGAAGTCCCAGGTGACGTCCCTCATGACCGGTGCCAGGTACTGCCTCCTGGCCTGGCTTTCCATGACCCTTCGGCGCAGCGCCTCATGGTCATAGCCATCTCGAATTTCGGCTCGCCTCGAAGCAATCACATCGTGGTAGGCCGAATCGTCTGCGAGATTGTTCTTCTCGTGAGGGTCGGCTGCGAGGTCGAATAGCTGATCGGGATCACCTTGCGTAGTCACGAACTTGAGACCATCCCGCACGATCATGAACGACGGTTGGGAGGTTGCCTCCGCGAAGTACTCACCGACTACCTCATCCCTCCCCGGTTGCTGCTGGAAGAATGGACGAAGGCTTGCCCCCTCGTAGGGGGTGGCTATGAATTCATGGGGAGTCGCCCCGGCTACGTCCACAAAGGTAGGTAGCAGGTCTACGAGCGAAACGGCCGAGGACGAGCGGCCCCGTTCCACCCCCGGGCCGGTCACGATCAAGGGGACTCGTGCCGAATGCTCGAACCAGCTCATCTTGAACCAGAGTCCCCTCTCCCCCAGCATGTCTCCGTGGTCAGCTGTGAAAACAATGAGCGTGGTTTCGGCGAATCCGGTTTCTTCGAGCGTCTGCAGAAGCTCTCCTATGCGGTCGTCGACATAGCTGATCGATGCGTAATAGCTATGGCGAGCGATGCGAGTCTCTCCGTCGGTGATAGGTCGTTCTTCGTTCTGATACGAAGCACGTAATCGGGCCGAATGCGGATCATCGACAACATCATCTCGTGACAAGGTCGGCAGATCGATATCCGCGTGCTGGTAGCGCGCAAGGTATTCCGGCCTTGCGAGATATGGATCATGCGGTTGTATGAAGGAGACCGTCATCATCCAGGGCTCACTGGCGGCCACCTTGGCTGTGTCGTACAGCCACCGGTTGGCCGCAAAGGACACTTCTTCGTCGAACTCCAGGTTCGAACATCGGTAGCAGGCTCCCGAGGCGCGTACGACGTCCATGCTGTGATACCAGTCGAGCAACCGGGTCGGGTTGTCCCAGTCCGGTGTCCACGTGAAGTCCGACGGATAGACATCGGTCGTGAGACGCTCGTCGAAGCCGTGTAGTTGGTCCGGCCCGATGAAGTGCATCTTGCCCGCCAGGGCGGTTCGGTAGCCGAGATCGCCCAGATAGTGAGCGAACGTCGGTATCTCGGAGCTCAGCTGGCTGGCGTTGTCCCATGCATCGATCCGGGACGGAAGGCGGCCGGTCATCATGGAAAAACGTGAGGGCGCACATAGCGGGCTGTTGCAATACGCAGCGTCGAACACCATGCCGCGGGCGGCCATCGCGTCCAGGTTCGGGGCTTTGACGACATCGTGTCCGTACGCAGGCAAGAACTGTGGCGCCAGCTGATCAGCCTGGATGAGGAGGATGTTTGGCTGCATCCCGTGAGACTATTGGTCGGCGCTTGGGAGAACCCGGCCAATCTGGGAGAATGGCCTGATGAACTTTGGCGTTTCAGTGTTTCCGACAGCCGCGATCATCCGGCCGGACGAACTGGCCAAAGACGTTGAGGCTCGAGGTTTTTCATCACTGTGGTTTCCCGAGCACAGCCACATTCCGACGTCGAGAGCAACGCCATGGGGTGGTCGGGAGGGGGCGCCACCGCTACCCCGGTTTTACGCGGAAACCTTCGACCAGTTCGTAGCTCTCACGGCTGCGGCGGCGTCAACGACTGAATTGCGCCTGGGCGCCGGAATAACCCTCGTTGCACAGCGCGACCCGATCTGGCTGGCGAAACAGGTCGCTTCGCTCGATGTTCTCTCGGGTGGACGATTTGAGTTCGGAATCGGATACGGCTGGAACAAAGAGGAGATGGCGCAACATGGCGTGCGTTATGGCGATCGGCGAGCACTCCTTCGCGAAAAAGTGCTGATGATGAAGGAACTCTGGACCGCCGATGTAGCAGTCTTCAAAGGAGATCTTGTCGAACTCGAGCCAACGTGGGCATGGCCGAAGCCATTGCAGAAGCCTCACCCACCCATCAGCCTCGGGAGCGCGGGCGGACCCAGGACCTTTGCGGACATCATCGAATTCTGTGATGCATGGATACCGATTCCCGGGCGTACGGATCTGGCGACCGGGGTAGCCGCCTTGCGAAAACAGTCTGAGGCATCGGGGCGGGACCCTGACTCGATCGGCCTTGGCGTCTTCGGGGCGCGGCCCGAAGACGAGTTCATCGAAACGCTGAGAGAACTCGGCTTCGAGACTGTGATTTTTTCGTTGAGGCAGGATGAGCCAGAAGCCGTCCAGACGTCTCTCGACAAGTACACGGCGTTCATCCAACGTCATCGGGATTGACGTGCTTCCCCGGTCCTACTTGTTCGTACCCGGCGATCGCGACGAGATGCTGGCGAGAGCAGATACCAGAGGCGCCGACGCTCTCATCGTCGATCTCGAGGACGCGGTGGCGCCAGAAAGCAAGTCAGATGCCAGGACGAACGCATCTCGATGGATAGCGGCCCAAACCGGGAACGGGCCAGAGATCTGGGTCAGGATCAACCCGGGACCGGCCGGTCTGTCGGACCTTGCCGCCGTTCTGCGTCGACCGTTGCGAGGCCTCATGCTCCCGAAAGTCAACGACGGTGTGACTGTCCAGCTGATAGCAGAGGCGCTGGAGCCGTTCGAGGAGGCAGACGGCCTGGAGTCCGGTTCTATTGAGCTACTCCCGATCATCGAGACACCGCTGGCGTTGCTCAATGTCTTTGCGATCGCATCGGCTCCCCGGGTCCGCCAACTCATGCTGGGTTCGATCGATCTCGGTGCGGCGCTCGGCGTCTCGCCGGAATCCGATGCGTGGCCGACGCTCCAACTTCAGCTGGTGGTCGCGTCTGCTGCGGCTGGAATCGAACCTCCGCTCGGGCCTGTGAATCCGGATTTCGACGATCTCGTGAGCTTGGAGACCGAGACGAGAAAGCTCTACGAGATGGGATACCGGAGCCGTCCGGCGATCCATCCTCGACAAATAGAAGTCTTCAACGACGCTCTGGCGCCAACCGCCGCAGAAGTCGCCTGGGCGGTACATGTGCTCGAGGAATACGACCAGGCGCTGGCTGCCGGTCAGGGAACGTTCAAAGACGCTCGCGGCAACATGGTCGACGAGGCAGTGGTCAAGGCCGCCCGGCGCATTCTCGAATGAGCAACCCGAGGCGGCTCATAGGACGTTTCTCGATCGTGAGCACAGCAGCCTCATGATGCTCGAAGGGGTGCTCGTCGTCGATCTGTCCCGGATTCTTGCCGGCCCGTTCGCTGCACAGGCTCTGGCACAACTGGGCGCTGACGTGATCAAGGTCGAGCCCCCCGAGGGGGACCCTGCCAGGGGGATCGGACCGTTCATTGACAACCGCTCGCTCTATTTCAGTTCGTTGAACACTGGTAAGCGCGGCGTCGTCATAGATCTCAAAACTGCTGAGGGACAAGCCCGATTGGAGGGTTTGCTGGACCGGGCCGACATCGTGATCGAGAACTTCCGACCAGCGGCTGCAGACCGGCTCGGGCTCGACGCGGATGCAGCACTCGAACAACGGCCGGAGCTGGTGTGGGTATCGATTCCGGCATTTCGAGCGTCAAGCACACGATCTAACGACCCTGGCTACGACCTGATTGCCCAGGCAGAAAGCGGCATCATGTCCGTGACCGGCGAATCCGATGGACCGCCCCTGCGAGCCGGCGTCGCCATAGGTGATCTGTCGACCGGTCTGTGGGCCGCCATGGCAGCCCTCGGAGGGTATATACGCCGACTCAGGACCGGACGAGGCTCGCGACTCGAAGTGCCGTTGGTCGACGCGACGATGACGCTTTTGTCCTACGTGGGGACATCCGCCGTCGGCACCGGGATAGAGCCGGGACCGGTTGGTAGCGGACACCACACGTTACTCCCCTACGGTGCTTTCCCGACCCTGGATGGTTGGATTGCAATCGCGGTCATCGGCGACAAATTCTGGATCAGGCTCGCGGAGGCGCTCGAGCTTGCTCACGTCGATGGGCTGGAGACCAACGCCGCTCGCGCCGCCGCGGCGGACGCGGTCAACCGGATGGTTTCGGAAGCTCTGGCCGGCATGACCACGAAATCAGCGGTTGAGCGATTACAACTCGCCGATGTCCCCCACTCGCCGATCCGATCAGTCATCGACGCTATGACGTATCCGTATGGCGCAGGTGCCGTCGAGTCGGTCGAGACCGAATCTGGCACTTACCACGTCGTCAAAGCTCCGACCGGAGAGCACATTTCGCTGCGCCCGGCACCCGGACTGGGAGAGCACAATTCAGAGGTGTTCGACCAGGAAACACGGCGGTGAGCCTGATCACCGACATTACCGACGAGCCGAGAACAAGCGGACGGGCTCGTTGTCAACCGTTTCGAGACGCACCTCTACCGAACTGAATCCGGCCTCGAGAAGTTCCTCCCGGGCGATGATCGGGTCGACCGCCAGCTCCTGGTGTGATGAAAAGAAGTGGTTCATGGCCGCGGACATGGAGTGGTGCTCGTTATCGAAGTCCTCTTCGACGATGTAGACACGGCCCTCCGGCTTGAGCACCCGGTGAACTTCGGCAAGCCCTCTTGAACGATCTTGCCAATGGTGGAAAGAGTTGACAGCAATGGTCACGTCGATGACCTCGCTCTGGAGAGGAATGCTCTCGACCGATCCTTTCGCAACTCTGATCGGTCCGTTGGCTATGCGGTTTCGGAGCGATAAACCGGCCCGCATGAACCTCGACGGTTCGAGGGCCGTCACCTGAACGCCGCGATGAGCCGCAACGAGCGAAGACGGACCGACGCCTGCGCCTACGTCTAGAAGATGCTCGCCCGGCTTCGGGTCCGCCACGTCAACTGCCCAGCGATTGAGTGCGGAGTCGAACGAATCGGTGATCGACGAAGCCATTTGCCACAGCATCCGAACGCGGTGCACGGTGGTCCTTTCCTCGAAGTCCTGAAAGGTTACCGATAGGGCTTTAGAGCCGGTACCGTGAAGTCTGTATGCGAATCACGATCTCGTTGCTGGCCGTGTTGAGCCTCGTCGTTGCCGGTTGCGGCGCCGGTGATGCAAACCGGCACATCGATGCGACACAGGAATCTCTCATTCAGCTCCCTGATGATTGGGAGATCTACTCGAATGCGGAGGTCGTCGATCCGCCGTTCGTCCATTCGTCTGAGGACGTCTCCTTTCCCTTGATCTCCCAGATGGCGTTCGCGGCGGGTGGGCTCGCAAGTGCTGAAGCCTTCTCACAACCGGTCGCAGCATCGGCATTTCCCATTGGCGTCACCACCGTGAGAGATATTCCACTAAATGTGCGCGATCTCGTATCACGTCGGGTCCTGAGCGATGTCGTGCTGCCATATCGGGAGCTACCGTCGCAGGAGCTCGTCAAGAAGGATTTCGCTTTCGACGATGCATGGGATGGAGTCGAGGTCGCCGTTATGTATACCGATCCGATTACAAGCAGTGATGGAGCTGCCTATTTCATCTCGATCACGGATCCCGGCGTCACCCGCCACTACTCGATCGCAGTCGGGTGCTCGTTGGACTGTTTTGCGGACAATCAGGATGAGATCGAACGAGTCATCAACTCCTGGTTGGTCAACACCCGATGAAGGCGACTCATGAGCAGTGATAAGGACGAACCCGTCAGGGCAGATGTGAGACGGAGATCGCAAACCTGGGATCGTCTCAAGTTCCTGATGTTGATCTTGTTCGTGCTCGGTTTCATGGTGCTGACCCGGATCAATCCACCGTTTGTCACTGCCGCAGACGCCATCGCAGACATCTGGCAGTCGAACTTCGGGCGGTTCTTGATCATTCTGTTCCCGCTAGAAATTCTGCGTCAATCTCACTATCTGCTCTCAGAGCGATCCGCCGGCTATCACCGGTTGTGGTACCAACGTGTATTTGGAGGATTCGAACGACAGGCCCATCGATTCAAGCCGTGGACCAGATTTCGGCTTGGAAGGTACGTCCGCATCGCCGTTTATCTGCTCCTTCTGGGAACCGTCCTCGACTACTTCGTCGCAGACGTCACAAATCCAGTCGAAGCGATCATCAACTTGCCCCGGATCGCGGCTCGCAATCTGCAGCAGTACTTCATATTCCTCATGTACCCGTTACTGCTCATATCTCAGTTCGGCCTCTTGTTCTGGTTCCTCTCGCGGGGTGGAGTCGATACGGTCATGCCCGAGGAGATCACAACGCGGTATGCGGACGTCTGGGGCCAGGATCATGTTCTCGATCTCGTGTCCGAGAACGTCGGATTCCTCGAAAAACCTGACGAGATCGAAGAAAAGGGTGGCTACATCCCGGGCGGCATGCTTCTCTGGGGTCCGCCCGGCACCGGTAAGACACTGATGGCCGAGGCAACAGCCGGGGAGGTCGGCGTTCCGTTCGTGTTCGTGGATCCCGGTGCGTTCATCAATATGTTCATGGGCGTTGGCATCCTCAAAGTCAAAGGGCTTTTTCGAAAATTGCGAAAGTTGTCGCTACGCCACGGGGGCGTGGTGGTGTTTTTCGATGAGGCTGATTCGCTCGGATCGCGTGGCTCGCTGGCTCAGGGTGGGCCTCCTGGTCAGCCTGCCGAACCCGGAATCTCAACCTTCGGCTGTAACGGCGATCTCTATCTGAGCAACCAGGCACTGTCCATGATCGAGGAACGAACGCCCGATCGCTTCGTCGAAGAGAACCGGGGAAGCTGGATCGATCGGGTCATCATGGGCATGGGAGGAGGCGGCGGAGGCGGCATGGGCACGCTACAAGCCTTGCTAACCGAGATATCCGGACTCACGAAACCACGGGGAATCAGCAACAAAATCCGAAAAGCGCTCGGTATGAAACCGAAACCCGCACCCAAGTATCGAATTTTCATCATGATGGCAACCAATATGCCAAATGTCCTCGACCCGGCGTTGTTGCGTCCTGGTCGCATCGACCGGATCTACAAGGTCGGCTACCCGACCAAAGACGGCCGTCTCACCACGTTCAAGGGATATCTCAGGAAAATCGAACACAATCTCACCGATAAGCAAATCGACGATTTGGCGCTCAAAACCCCCTACTACTCGGGAGCCAAGATAAAGGATGTGGTGAACGAGGCACTCATCCTCGCTTTGCGTGACGATCGCGAGGTTGTGACGTGGGAAGATATCTGGAAGGCGAAGACGCTGAAGGAAATGGGACCCGCCGAAGGCTTCGAATATGTCGAGCGGGAGGAGTTCGCAGTTGCGATCCATGAGGCGGGACATGCCGTTGCCGCACACCTCCTCAGAGCGTACGCCGACATCGATATCGCGACAATCGAGCGTCGTGGTGAAACCGGCGGTTTCGTTTCGTCGATTGCTCTCGAAGATCGGTTCACCCAATGGAAGTCGGAGTTGGAGCTCGACGTGAAGGTCTCTCTGGCTTCTCTCGCAGCCGAACGCATGTTCTTCGAAGGGGACAACTCGATGGGAGTGGGCGGCGATCTGCGTAATGCGACAACCGTCGTCAGCCGTATGGTTGGTGTTTATGCCATGGGTGACAATATCGCGTCCATGGCCGGGCTCCCGCAGCACGCACTCGACCAACCCCCGGATCCAACCGAGAAGATTTCCATGACGCTGCGAAGCCAGATCGAGCGCAGGCTTCAGAGGCTCTACGACGAGGTGTATCAGCTCCTGGAAGAACACAAAACGAGCGTGTACGAGGTAGCCCGGCTCCTCCAGGAGAAGAAGACGATCTCGGGAACCGAGGTTGCTGCCATTCTGGGTACCGAATCCGGCTCGATCACCAGCCAGAACCCGATTGGCTTTGCCGCAACCAATGCCGATTCGCACGCCCGGGCACTCGGTGTCGTGCAAGTGGATGCCAGTGAACCTCCCGTCACCGGTGGTCAGGTTGATCAAACCCGGGTCGATCCAGAAGCAGACGGGTCAGATTCCGCCGACGACGACCGGTGAGCTTTCGTCAACTCCACCCGAAATCGGTTAGAACACCAATCTCGCACCCGTGCGTCAGGGAGATGGCCTCGCCGTCCTCCGACGCTTCGATGCGAGCAAGGTCACCATCCACCTGAATGATGAGATGACGACCATCACCGAGCGGCTGCAATCGCGTCAGTCCGGCGAGCGATGGCAGCTGCAGCGTCGTGGTCTCGCGGGTTTCGAGGGACAACGTGACGATCCGACGATTGTCGTCGGCGTCGCTGAACAAGAGCGTTGCCTCGTCATACCAACCGAGAAGCCTGCCACCGTCGGCGTCAGCCGGCGTGACGACTGAGCCGGTCGGTGCTCCATCCGTGTCCACTATCTCCACCGTGCCGACGAGCGTCTCGGGGTCGGCGCTTGCGACAAGAGCGACGCTCGCGCGGATCGGATTGGTAAAGGCAATCGTTCGGCCGCCGGTCCCTCCGATGGGTAGTTCCCAAAGCTGGCTTCCAGTCGCCGGATCGAACGCTACAAGCGAGTTGCCGTCTTCGGTTGCGAAGACGAGCATGATCGCTCCGCTGAACGTGCCTGCCACCGTCAGAACACGACGCTCTTGCAGGTCGAGCGTCACGGTCTCTCCCCCCGTCAGCGAGACCGATAGCAGTTCGTTTTGATCGGGCGTCACTTCAAGCCGATAGAGGTCGCCGGCGGACGCGAACCAGATCTCCTGCTGACTCACCTCGAGGCCCGTTGCTTGCCATGCCGCCGTGGCGGCATCCAACAAATAGACCTGACCTTCCATTGACAGCGCACGGATGTATCGACCGCTGATCTCCGTGGTGGGGGCGGCGGAGAGCGAAATCGTTTCTTGCTCCGTCACAACAATCACACCGAGGCGCGGATCGCCATCGGCGGTGGCTCCCAGCGTGACGGGCACCGTCTGTTCCTCGCCACTCCGCACGACGGTGACGCCGACCGTTGAACCCGCCGTTTGCGCTGCAACCGCCGCCAGCAGCGAACCCGATGAATAGACCGCTACGTCTCCGACCGAGACGATGACATCGTTCGGGAGGAGGACGTTGGCCGAACTTCCGCTGGTGGTCCTGATACGCGCACCGCTGCCCAGATCGAGGCTGATGGAGCAGGCCGCCGGGGGCACAGGCAGCGTCGCGAGGGTCGTCGGAATGTCGGGAACGGCCGATGCCGGGCGACTCGGGCCACTGCAAGCCACTACCACAAGTGCCAGAACAGGAACCAGCACCCGGAATCGCATGGGTAGACGGTAGTTCGAGCAATGTCGCAAACAGAAGTCGGGCTGTACGTAGGAGGTATGGTTCATCCGATGTCTGGTGCGTGTTGTTCACCCTCTTCTCCCGTGCCAGACGACGCCTCCGGAAACGCCCTAGCGATGGGGCGCCCCGTGGCCGATTCCGGAATGGTGCTCGTCGAAGGTGGCACCTTTACCATGGGTAGTGATCACCCACTGGCTCGCGTGTTTCCGGCGGATGCGGAGGGTCCCGCTCGCCGGGTGCGAGTGGACGACTTCCGAGTCGCAGCCGCAACCGTGACGAACGCCGACTGGGCCACGTTCGCTGACGACACGGGATATCGAACGCAGGCAGAGCGCTTTGGTTGGTCATTTGTGTTCGCCGGATTCCTGGAACCACACCCGCTCGTACAGACTCAAGCCGTGGCGTCAGCACCGTGGTGGCGCAAGGTGTACGGTGCCACGTGGAGCACTCCTGAAGGACCGGGTAGTTCCGTCGACACTCGTAAAGAACATCCGGTGGTGCACGTGAGCTGGAAAGATGCTGTCGCATACACGCAATGGGCAGGCTGCCGTCTCCCCACCGAGGCAGAATGGGAGTACGCAGCTCTCGGAGGCCGGACGGAAGCTATTTGGCCGTGGGGCGATGAGTTCCGCCCTGGTGGACGAACCATGGCCAACATCTTCGAAGGATCGTTTCCGGATTACAACACCGCAGCGGACGGGTACGCGGGAACCGCCCCGGCTATCGAATACCGTCCGAATGGATACGGCCTGTACAACTGTGTCGGAAACGTGTGGGAATGGTGTGCCGATTGGTTTGGCGTCGACCACAATTCGAGCGATCCCGTCAACCCGGTCGGGCCCGATCACGGGCCAGGGCGGGTCATGAAGGGTGGCTCGTACCTATGTCACGACTCCCACTGCAACCGCTATCGCATTTCGGCGCGTACGTTCAATACCCCGACGAGCTCGTCGGGTAACACCGGTTTTCGTCTGGTGGCAGATGTATAGCGAGGTCGACGGTGGGCACCCGCGAGGAATCGGAAGGGCGTGGATCGGTGTGCTGCTTGCCTCCCTCGGATGGGGGGTTGCATCGCCTCTGGTTCGCATCATCATGGACCGGGGGGCGACTGCTGCCGACGTGATCGCAGTTCGTCTGGCAGTGGTGACCGTCGTAGTCGGCTTGGGCGCTGTGCTTTTCGGCATCAGACCTTCCCGTCAGGCATGGAAAGTCGGGACACTCATCGGTATCCCCCGGATCGCCGGTACGCCCCTGTTCATGATCTCGGCACTTGCCTATGTAGGCGCCAGTTTCCAGTCGGTGATATTGACGTTCATTCCGGGTCTCACCAGCATGCTCGCCTGGATCTTTCTCAAAGAGCGACTCGTAAAGAGGCAAATCGTTGGCCTGGTGCTCGGAGTGGTCGGCATTGTCGTGTTGATCGCGGGTGGAGAAAGTGGGATCGCGGATGGCTCGGGAAACACGCTGGTAGGTGGGACGCTCGGTGTCCTGGGTGTTGCCTCAGGTGCTGGTAGCGCAGTCTTCATGCGTAACTTCGCGCCGAGATTCGAGACGAGCTCGCTTGCGGTGCCGATGTTCGTGTCGGGTGGGTTGGTTGCGGTCCTGCTATCGCCGTTGGCTGCAGGTAGTCCAAACCCCGGCGGGCTCGATTCGTTCAGCTGGCTGGTTTTGGTCGGACTGGCACTCGGCTCGAGCCTGCTTCCGTTCCTGGCGACACTGTTTTCGAGCCGGTACTTACTTACCGGCTTCGCAGGTTGCGATCACCGGCTACGCCGCGCCGCTCTTGAGCATTCTTCTTGGAGTTCTCGTCGTTGGTGAACCGGTCACGGTACCGCTCGTAGTAGGCGGAAGCCTTGCGATCGCGGGGATGGCGCTGGTTTCCAAGCGGGCTACATCGGAGGAGGCACTCTCCATGGAAGCACATCGCGCCATCCAGGCGTAGGGTGCTTGCCCTCGAACCCTCCAGCCACGTTGTAGGCCTTGTGAAAGCCACGAGCAGTCGCCGCCATCGCTGCTGATTGTGATCGAGCTCCCGAGCGACAGAGAAAATAGACCGCCTGATCGGGACGAATACCTGCCTCAATGAGCTGCTCCAAAAAATCGGGATTGGGAGTGCCGTCCGGAAATTGCCATGAGACGAGCTTCACTTCGTCGTGGTCTGGAACCCCTAACGCCCACTCACCGGGAGTTCGAACATCGACCAGAACCGCATCCTCTTCGGTCGAAAGCGCTTCAGCTGCGTGGTGCGGGTGCACGTCTCCTGCATACATATTGTCTTGCTGCCTTGCCGCCGGGAGCCGACACTCTCGGCTCGCGGGATAAATGTTATACGCCAAAGCTGCGGTACACCTGCCTCGAACCTGTGGCTGCGTTGCACGAGGGCGGCGCTCGAACTCGAGGCGTAGGCTTTTGCTGTGTTCGATGACGATCTCTACGCACGATTTGATGACCAGCGCGGATCTTTTGAGTTGCGTACACCGGTCCGGGTGATCGCGACGCACAAGCTCTCGGACGTCGTTGCTACGCTCGATTCCGTCGAGGAAGCCGTCGGTGAAGGACTCTGGTGCGCGGGTTTTGTAGCCTACGAGGCGGGTCCGGCGTTCGATCCGGCGCTGTCGGCACACCCGCCCGTGGAAGGACTGCCGCTTGTCTGGTTCGGAGCTTTCGCCGAACGGGTCGAGACCGAACCTCCCGCTCGCGAGGAATACGACGTGTATCGGTGGTATCCCAACATCAGCGAGCGCACGTTTTCGGAGTCAATCGACCGTATCAAGACCTATATCGAGCAAGGCGACAGCTATCAGGTCAACCACACGTTTCGGCTGCGATCAGAATTCCGTGGCGATCCTCTTGGACTTTATGCCGATCTCGTGACCGCCCAACGGGGCGATTACTCGGCGTTCCTGAACATCGGATCGCACCAGATCGCAAGTGCATCACCCGAATTGTTCTTCCATTGGCGCGCGGGTCGTATCGAGGTGAAGCCGATGAAAGGAACGACCCGGAGAGGCCGCTGGAGCGAGGAGGATAGAGAGCGTGCCGCGTGGCTTCGTTCATCCGAAAAGGATCGAGCGGAAAATCTGATGATCGTAGACCTCCTCCGAAACGATGTCGGAAAGCTGGCGCAGATCGGAACGGTCACGGCAGCGCCGCTGTTCGAGCTCGAGCGCTACGAGACCGTGTGGCAGCTGACGTCGACAATCACTGCGGAGCTCAGGCCCAACACACGCTTGAGGGATGTGTTTACCGGTCTGTTCCCGTCGGGATCGATCACGGGAGCACCCAAAGCCAGGACCACCGAGATCATCGACGAGCTCGAGCTGGACTCGCGAGGCGTCTACTGCGGAGCGATCGGGCTCGTCACCCCATCCGACGAAGGCCTGGATGCCGAATTCAACGTAGCGATACGGACGGTGACCATTGATGCCATGACCAGCGTTGCCGAGTTTGGTGTCGGCGGTGGGATCACGTGGGATTCGACGTCGGCAGGCGAATACCAGGAAGCCCTGTGGAAGACCGCAGTTCTCGACGGAGTCAAGCGCGATTTCGGTCTCTTCGAAACTCTCCGATGGGATGGCGAGTACCTCTTTCTCGATCGTCATCTGAACCGGCTTTGCTCTTCTGCGGAATATTTCGGGTTTCCCTGCACCCGCCCTGACGTCGAGATGACGCTCAAAGGCGTTTCGCGCGAGCTCAACGCCCCAACCCGGGTGCGCCTCGAGCTCGGTCGAGATGGTATCGCTGTCGCAACCGCAACCGCATCGCTACCCCGGTTTGCGACGAGCATTGCCGATGCCGAGGTAGTCACCGTCCAGCTCGCAAGCACGCCCGTGCAACCGCATGACCGCATGCTCTTTCACAAGACCACGGACCGGACGATCTATGACCTCGCCATGTCTGAGGTCACAAGCCAGGAGGCGCTCTTGACCAACGCCTACGGCGAAATCACGGAGAGTACGATTTCAAATGTCGTGGTGCACCTCGACGGTGTCTGGTACACGCCGCCGCTCGAATCGGGTTGCCTCCCCGGCGTGTATCGACAGTATCTCCTCGAGCGGGGTGACATCATCGAACGCTTGCTCAGGCGAGACGATCTCTTGTCCAGCGATGCAATCGGCCTGGTCAATTCTGTGCGGGGCTGGCGCCGAGCACTCCTCGTTTGACCCGCACCGGTCAGCCCAGGAGACGGGAGACATTGTCCCGGACACCCTCCTCGCCAGAGAACCCGTATACCGAACACGACGTAAGCGAGTCGCAGTCTCCGGCAAATGAGCGATCGGCGTTGATCAGGATCGTGACCGGTTGGCTCAGAATGCCATAGGTTTGCCACAGTTCTTCGTCGTACGCCCATATGACGTGATCGTCGAAGAACGAATCAGCAGACGGCGCCGACCTCTCTGGTGATGATCGACCGGCGATAGCAATCACGTTGATCTCGCTCCGATGTTCGGATGTCACCCGATTGACCACCGGGAGTTCTCGTCGACACACACTTCACCATTCAGCCCAGAACACCAGATACGTCGGCCTCGTCGCCTCCGACAAAACGAACGTGGAACCATCGTCGAGGGTTATCGAGAAATCTGGCGCGAGGTCGGTCTTTCCTGATAAGTGATTGCCGGCAACAGACCCGGTTGGTTCGGTTGCGCCGCCGCACGCAGCAGCTACCAGGGTAAGAAGGACGACCAGGATGGGCATTCGTTGCATCACATCGAGTCTATGAAGGGCAGACCGCTACTTTTAACATGCCGCATATGGAGATGAACCGCCTTCGCACGAACGGGATCGAACTGGCGGTGTCAATCAGCGGCGAGGGACCGGCAGTGGTGCTCTGTCACGGTTGGCCAGAGCTGGCCTACTCGTGGTCGAATCAAATTCCGGCTCTCAACGAGGCCGGCTACCAAACCATCGCCCCGGACCTGCGCGGCTTTGGAGAATCGGACGCGCCCGATAGCGGCTATAGCGTTGACGACATCTCCGCTGATCTCGTGGGCCTGGTTGCGGCTCTCGACATTCCGTCCGCCATATTCGTGGGACATGACTGGGGCGGCGCCATTGTGTGGGGCGTTGCCCAACGGTATCCAGATCGTGTGAGAGGCGTTGCCTCCCTCAACACGCCGCACTATCCCGTCGCTCCTGCCCCGCCCATCTCGATCCAACGTAGACGGCACGGCACCGATCACTATTGGGTGTACTTTCAAGATCCGGGAGCCGCCGAGAGGCTATTTGAAGGAGACGTTGAACGTTTTTTCAGGACGATGTTCAGGCCTCCCGCGTCGCCTGACGCGGTGAGGGCGTTCATGGAGAGCGGCAAGCCTGTTGATCTCAAGAAAGCCTTCGAGATAGGGCCTGGCTCCGACGATGTCGTGATGCCGGAGAAGGATCTCAGGGTCTACATCGACACATACACGCACACCGGCTTCCGAGGCGGACTCAGCTATTACCGCAGCATGGATGAGAACTGGGAGCAATCCCGGAATCTCGAGCCGATCATCGGGCATCCCGCTCTCTTGATCAGCGCCGAATTGGACGTCATGCTGCCACCGTCCCACGCCGATTGGATGCGGGCCTCCCTGCCCGATCTCGAATTCCATATTCTCGAGGGTGTCGGTCACTGGGCCCAGTGGGAAGCTCCCAATGACGTCAATCGACTGCTCGTAGATTGGCTCGAACGGCGGTTCCCTACGGCTTAGAGGGCAATTTCATGCAAGCAACGAAGGTGAAGCAGCGTCGAACACGGCGCGGGCGTATTCGAGAACCCTGTCCGACGAATCCGCATGGCCGGCCACCTGGTCGAGATACAGCTGAGACCCCTCCCACCCGTCCGTCTTCCACGATGCGCCATGAGGGAGGTCGATCGAGAGCAAGGTGTCTGCTTCAAACGGCCATGGATTCGAGTAAAAGTACGCGCGTCCCGCCGGGTAGAACCCGAAGTTGATCTGAGCGGACATGGTCTGTTTGGTGCCGCCCTCTGCGTATTCGGCGAGTCGGGTTCCGTACCACTCGGTTGCCAAGTCAAAACCATGAGGCCACAGCTGGATGGGCGATAGATCCCCTCCGATGCTTGCGTTGTGGCTTCGTAAGATTTGAACTGACTCATCGAAGACCGACCATATGGCTGCGGCGACCGCCCGGTCGTATGGGCGCTGCTCGTCGTTAGTGAATCGCTCTCGTTCGTAGGTGTCTGACAACGCCACTGCGTCTATGAGCTGGCCGGCCACTTCGGTCGCGGTCAGTCCCTGGTCCATCGGAATCACGAGGGCCGTCGCACCGTTTCGATCAAGATGTATGTCGTGACTCGAAAAGTTCATTCGGACACTCACCGGACCGGCATCTGTGTCGACGACCTCGGTCGTGAGACCATGGATCGTCGGTTTGAGGCTGGTGTGCCACCACCGGGGATGGGGCTCGTGGTGAGCTCTCGGCAGAGCTGCCACAGCATGTGCGTACGCGTGAAGCGTGGCGCGCGTCGGTTCAATGTCATCCGGTAGTGCCTGCAACATGCGTCCTCCCTCGGTTGCTAGCGTCAACAACGAGATCATTCCAGTTCTTCCCGTCTGGCGAACTGGCGCGGCGGGCATGCCGCAGGAATGCATCGTCGCGTGATCGGGTTGTGTGGAGCAGACGGCCCTCTGTGCCACTGCTTTAATACGGCTCAAACCCTGCTCAAAAGGACACTGCTCAAAAGGATTCTGATGGAAGCCACAGATTTTGGAGCGTTGGTGTTGCGAATCGCACTCGGATCGGTTTTTCTCGCGCACGGCATCAAACACGCTCGCGGTCGTGAGAAAACGACGAAATGGTTTGGCAGCATCGGATTCAAACAACCCGGGTTGCAATGGATGGCGTCGACCGCGACCGAGATCGGGGTTGGCGTCCTTCTGCTCATCGGACTTCTGACCTCGTTCGCGGCAGCGGGTGTCGTCGGAATCATGTTCGTGGCTTTCTGGTCGGTTCATCGTCCCGTCGGATTCTGGGTTACTGCCCGCCCCGATGAAGGTTGGGAATACGTCTACACGCTGTCGATGGCCGCCATCGCTCTCGCTGCGATAGGGCCGGGGTCCTGGTCGCTTGATGCTGCCTTCGGTATCGCCGAGGATCTTGCTGGATGGCCCGGGGCACTCCTAGCCGTAATGGGTATTCCGATAGCCATCGGGCAGCTGGCTACGTTCTTCCGCCCCGACCGGGCTACTCGATCGTGAGGGCGATGTCTTGAGATTCATTTACGTCGGCGATCCGATGTGCTCTTGGTGTTGGGGGTTCGCTCCAACCGTGGAAGCGATACAAAAAAGGTACGAGTTCGCTCTCGACATTGTCGTAGGGGGGTTGCGACCCGGGCCCGCCGCCGAGCCACTGGATTCGCTGCGACCCTTCCTCACCAAGCATTGGATCGAGATCGAGGAACGAACCGGGCAGCCGTTCGATCTCGCCGGCCTGAACCGCCAGGATTGGATGTACGACACCGAAATGCCGGCCCGGGCCGTCGTGGCGGTGCGCGACAAGGTCCCTGATCTGACTCTGGCCGTCTTCGTCCGTATCCAGCGAGCGTTCTATGCCGAGGCAATCGACGTGACCGACGCGGCCGTGTATGGGGCGCTATTCGCCGACGTGGGAGCAGAGAAAGCGCTCGATCTGTTCCGAAGTGAAGATTCGAAGCGTCTTGCCTGGCAGGACTTCAGCCTGTCTCGCTCATGGGGAATCGGTGGATTCCCCTCACTCCTCGTCGAACACGACGAACAACTACAGATCGTGACGCGAGGATACATGGCTCCTGAGGCACTGCTTCCTGCTCTCGATACCTGGGTGCACGCGAATGTACCTCGGGGGGCTACGGGCCTCACGTAAGCGTCTGGCGGCACGTGAGGGCATCAGACATGCTGGTTGGCTGACCCGTCGTCGTTCGAAGTGGAGTTAGATGGGATTATTGAAGGTGTCGCATTGATCGGGGTCCCCGGTGTCGAACCCGTGCCGGAACCAGTTGATGCGCTGCTGTGAGGTTCCGTGTGTGAACGTTTCTGGATTGGGTCGGTTGACGCCCGCGTTCCGTGCAATCGTGTCATCACCCACCGCCTCGGCGGCGCGAATGGCTTCTTCGAAGTCTCCCGATTCCAAGCGGTTGTCCTCGTACGTGGCGTGCCCCCATACTCCCGCAAAACAGTCTGCCTGCAGCTCGAGTCGAACCGACAGATCGTTTGCATCCGCCTGGCTGGATTGTTGCTGGAGGCGCCTGACTTGATCGGCGATGCCGGTCACCTGCTGCACGTGGTGACCGATCTCGTGGGCGATCACGTACGCAAGCGCAAAATCTCCCTCGATGTCCAACCGCGGATCATTGAAAAACGCCAGGTCGATGTAGACGTTTTGGTCAGCGGGGCAGTAGTGGGGTCCATATTGGCCAAGGGCACCACCGCAGCCGGATGGTTCCTGCCCTTCGAAAAGTACCAATCGTGCCCGCGGATAGTTCTGGCCCGCCGCCCGAAATATCTCGTCCCAGGTGTCCTGTATATCGGCAAGCACCCAGTTGATGAACAGAGTCGTGTCGTCCTGAGCCGGAGGTTGATCAACCGGATTCGAAGAAGCAGTCGGCGCCTGCGCACCACCCAGTACATCGTTGAGAATGTCGCCGGCTCCTCCACCGTTGCCGTTCATCCCGCCCAAAAACAACATGATCAGCAGCCCGATGATCCCGAGGCCACCACCACCGATTGCAATTGATCGTCCGCCCCCGCCGGCGCTCCGGCGGCCGCGCCGATCAATCACGTTGGGGTTGTCGACCTTGTCCCATCTCATACGTGATCCGTGGCCCTTTGTTCGAAGATCCGGGTCGAGTCATGTCCGGGTCTCGTCGCCCTCTCGACCAATGGAGCTTACCCACAATCGGTCAATCAGTAACCTGCGATCATGCCGGCAATAGTCGACCTTTCGCACCCTATAACCGGAGGAATGACGACCTATCCGGGCCTGGCCGGCCCGGTGATCAAGGACGTCCTGACCCGGCCCCAGTCGCTGCAGGCGATGGGAGGCGCTTCAAGTTTCTCGATAAAGTCGATCGAGCTCGTCGCCAATACCGGCACCTATCTCGACACGCCCCATCACAGGTTTGAAACCGGCTATGACCTCAGCGAGCTCGATCTGACCAGGGTGACCCATGTGCCGGGCGTGGTGATTCAACATTCCGGCCCACAGCTCGATCCGCAACTCATCGCCGACGTCGATGTTCACGGCAAAGCCGTGCTGTTCCTGACGGGATGGAGTGCCTTCTTCGGGACCGAGATGTATGGAGCCTCACACCACCCGTTCGTCAGTGCTGCCCTCGTTGAGGCGCTCGTGGAGGCCGGCCCCTCGGTCGTGGGCATTGATTCTGTGAATATCGACAGCATGAGCGACCTGTCGAGACCGGCCCATTCCGGCCTTCTGGCAGCGGGCATACCGATCGTCGAACATCTCACTCACCTCGATCGACTTCCGACATCAGGTTTTCGATTTTTCGCCGTTCCTCCCGCTGTAGTCGACGTGGGCACGTTCCCCGTGAGGGCGTTTGCCATCCTCGCGTGAAAAACAGCGTACGAACATCGACTACCAGGAGCTCTCAGGCCGTGATTGAAGAGACCGTGAGGATGGCAGCCCACGGTGAAACGGCGGCGGTGCCTGCCGCGTTGGGGACGAATGTTGGCGTAGGCGTCATGAGGTGATGAGTTCGGTGCGCGCAGCGCTTGCTGAAGTGGATGCTGCATACGAGGAGCGTCCGTGTGACCCGGAATTGGCTGACACAGCGGCCTTCTGTGAGCACTACGGAGTTGCGCTCGATGATTCGGCCAATACGATTCTCATCGCCGCCCGGAAACCGGTGGGTCTCACGGCTGCATGCGTAGTGCTCGCCACCCATCGTTTGGATGTGAATGGTGTAGTGCGTTCCACGATGGGAGCTCGGAAGGTGTCTTTCGCCAAACCGGAGTTGACGGCCGAACTCACCGGCATGGTCATGGGTGGCGTGACACCGTTCGGCCTTCCGACGGATATGGATGTATTGGTCGATGGCGCAGTCATGGAGCGAGAAACGATCATTATCGGAGCGGGGACCCGCGACGCCAAGTTATGGATCAGCCCGGCTGAAATGCTGAAGCTCGAGCGTGTCAAGGTGGTTGACGAGCTCGCGCATCGTGTTGTGTGACGTGCGATGGTTGCGTTTTCGGCGGTCTACGGACCTGTCAAAATCGCCGAATCACCCCATCAGTCGAGTTCGGATTCCCTGGCGTCAGGATCGCTGATCATGAGCGGTCCGCCAAATCTCTTTCCCGACCATACCGGTTGTCTCTTGGAGACGAAGGCGGCCATGCCTTCCTGAGCATCGGCACTGGCTGCGTTGGCGGCCATGACGGGTTCCACAGTTCGATAGGCGGCCAGAACGTCACGGTCGAGTTGCTGATAGAAAGCGTGCTTGCCTCGCCCCACCGTATCGAGCGAAAACTGAAGAATCCTGTCGGCGAGCGCGGCCACTTCCTCGTTCAAATCGGACGCGGCAACCGCGTGGTTGATCAGACCCCACTCAACGGCTGTTTCGGCAGAAATCGGTTCGCCGGTCAACAGCATCTCCATCGCCCGCTTCCGACCTACTGCTCGCGACACCGGCACCATTGGCGTCGAACAAAACAGGCCGATCTTGACGCCGGGTGTTGCGAACCATGCGTCAGTCGTAGCGATGGCCAGATCACACGATGCGACGAGTTGACACCCTGCGGCGGTTGCAGGACCCTGGACTTTCGCAATGACCGGCTGCGGTATTTGCTCGATGCTGAGCATCATGCTGGTGCATGCAGCGAATAGCTCGTCGTAGAACTCCGGAGTCCGGTCGAGCATCTCGGCGATGTCATGGCCCGCTGAAAACACCGGTCCGTCCGCTTCGATGATGACCACTCCGATTTCCTCGGGCGTCGAGAGTAGGGCTTCTTCGACGCGACGGAGCGTCGACAGCGAGAGAACGTTTCTCCTCGCAGGTTCGGTCAATCGAATTGTCCGGATTGGGATTTCGGTGATGACTTCAACCCCGGGCATGAGTGACCTTCATTCCGGTGTCAGCGCGAGGTCCTAACGCGTCACGCATTGGCCTGAATCCAGTGGAGCACGTCGTTCAGGATGTCCTGCCATTCCGGCTCATTGTGTAGCTCGTGACGGTGACCAGGATATGTCTTGCGTTCCACCCCGGGCAATCCCTGGAGCGGCTCGCTCGCCTCAACGGGCACGATCGTGTCTGCCTCTCCATGAATGACCATGGTCGGCACCGTGAGCGATCCGAGGCGAGCGAGGGTATCGCGCTGGGCGCGGAGTATCTCAGAACCGAGCCTGGTGGTGGCATTGATGTTCACCAGCGGATCTGCGAAATACTTCTCTCCGACTGACGGATCTCGAGATAGTTGATCGCCTTTGAGTGCCAGCGGGACGGCCAGCGACGGCGTGAGTGATCCGAGTACCCGTGCTGCACCCTTCTTCCATCCGGGCTCGTTCGAATCCAGGCTGGGAGCACTGAGAACCGCCACATCTGGCAATGCGTCGCGTTTCGTGACCAGATACGACAGTCCGATCAGACCGCCGAGCGAATGACCGTACATCACGACCTTCTTTCCCCCGATGCGGGCGGCTGATAACCGATCCTCGAGGTCGAGAAGGTATTCACCCCATTCGACGATGAAGAGTCGCTTGCCGGAGCTCTCGCCGTGACCGCGGTGGTCGTAGCTCTGAACCTCATACCCGTGTTCGGCGAAGTATTCACCGACGTGTTCGTAGCGCCCACTGTGCTCCCCGATGCCGTGCACGATGACGATGACGGTGTCGGCTGTGTCGTCGGGGTGCCAGCTTCTCACCAGTAGATGGGCACCGCTGCGCGACGTTTCTTTCGTGAGCTCACTGTTCACGCAAGACCGTCCAATGTCGTCGCGTGGGCCAAACCGACAATCCCGGCGCGGTTGCGGAAGCGGGCCGGGACGATACGTCCCCGCGTCTTGATCTTTGGTATGAATGCATCCGATTCCTTTGAGACGCCGCCGCCGATGATATAAAGCGATGGCGAGAATAGAAGTTCGAGGTGTTCAAAATACTCCGTGAGTCGCTCCGCCCATTCGTCCCACGACAGGTTTTCGTCCTCGCGCGCATTTGCTGAAGCCCAATTCTCGACATCGGTTCCCCGTAGCTGAAGATGTCCCAACTCCGTGTTGGCAATCATCTCGCCACCAAGGAACATCGCACTGCCAATGCCCGTTCCGAACGTGAGCATGATCACTAGCCCGTCCTCACCCTTGCCTGCTCCCCACCGCATCTCGGCAAGCCCGGCGGCATCGGCATCATTGATCACAGTGGTCTCGACTCCCAGGGTCTTGTTGAAGAACTCAGATGCGCGAACACCCAGCCACGATTTGTCGATGTTGTACGCCGATCTCACAATTCCGTCGACGATCTTGCCAGGAACCGCGATCCCGGTTGGGCCATCCCACGAGAAGTGATCCAGGATCTCGCGAATGACGCTGACGCATTGCTCCGGCGTGGCCGGTTCCGGCGTGCGGAGACGGAATCGGTCGCCTATCAGTTCGGCGTCCGCCAGATCAACCAACCCACCCTTGATTCCAGAGCCGCCGATGTCGATGCCGAGTCGAATCATGGTTTCCTTGTGAACGGAGGATCGGTCAACGATACCGGGAACCACGTCCCGTCTACGTCTGTTTCCAGTTGAGGCAAAGGGTCGCCGAAGGCCTTCGATCCGCGATGGAACACGGGCGCGGGTTCCAGCCAGCCGAGCCCAACGGTGATTGACGACTCTGGCCACGTCATGACCGAGATAACAGATCCCGCCGTGTCACCCGCCCTCAGGCCACCACCAGGTTCGGGCTTACATATTTCTGTCTCGAAGCCGACCACAACGCGTTCGTTACCCTTCCTCATGGCACGTCGATACGCTCTCCTACCTGTAAAGCCGGCCTCGGAGTCGACGAGGTGCGACAGATCCGCCTCGAATGGATTCAACGGCGGAAGTGCATCGGAGCCCCAATTCAGCTCGCCGCCCTGAGTCCTGAGGGCATCCAACGCGTCGAGACCTCCCGGGGTGACTCCTTCGGCCATCAGAGATGAAAACACGTCGGTTGCAACCCCTACCGGAATCGCCAGCGTTGCCGTTCTCCCGTAGGACGGGCCGTTGCCGGCGAAGAGAATCCTCGCACCGCTCCAGTCCGTTGCGAATACCCTTCCCGGTTGCGGAAGGACTCCCAGGATTGCAGCAACAGCGGAAGCCGAATCAGGCCCGATGAGAGCCACGATGACGTGGCTGCCGACACCAGAGGCCGGCGCTCTACGATACGTGAAGACTCCCTGGCTGCGCCAGATGTCAAGGTGCTGGGCGATGGTGGCATCTGCGTTGAGGATCAGGCCTTCGACGCAGAACCCTTCCTCGAGACCGGAGATATCCCGCGTGATGGTTTCTGAGATCGAGTCAGGGAGTACTTCGTAAAAGCTGTGCTCCAGATGTGAGAGGTCAAATGCAACGACGCCGTGTTCTGCTGCCAGCAACGCCTTTTCTGTTGATTCCACGCTCATCGGAAGCGACCATCCTGAACGCTCACCGAAGGTCGCGCCCACGGCCTCATAAAACGGTCGAATCGGACTGACGGATAGGATGGCGACCCTCTATTCCTCGCCGAGATTTACGATTTGGGGCGGACCGGGCACCCGGGAGGGAGCCTCCCAGTCGCCAACATCTTCAAGTCCGTATTTCATGAGTAGGTGAAGGTAATCCCTTTGGTAGAAAACCTTGCACGCAACGTCGGGATATAGCTCGCGAAGTCTGCGCACCTTACGATTCTTCTTGGTCACGAGTCGCTGGTTCATGGTCGTGATCTCAATGAACACATCCTCATCGACGAGGTAGAAATCGGGAGTGAAGAGCTTGATTGGTACGCCGTCGTCATCGATCTCAATCGGAAACGAGCGAGGCTCGTAGAGATAGCGGATGCCATAGAACTCGAGCAGCTTGGCGAACTGCCGTTCGCTCTCATGCGCGAACTCATGGAGGTCTGATGCCGGCTCCTGCGCTGAGGATCCACGGGAGGAAGCTCCCGATCCCCGTGGCCGACGTCGCGCTGCGCCGTCCGCCCATGGGGTACGGTCGTTCAGGTTCCGGTTTGCGTGTTTGGCGGGGCGATCAGCTCGCGATTCGCTTTCATCCGCATCGCCCCGATCGGGTTTCCGCTGATCGTGTTCCAGGTGTCCTCCGGTTAGGTCGCCTTTGCGACTCGAACGGCCGGATCATCGGGGAAGAGCTCATGAATCTGTCCGGCAAGTTTCTCTTGCACCGGACCGACGGTGATAGCGAACACTCCTTGACCCCGCCGGAGAACATCCACAACTTCGGATGGACTCTTGGCGGCGAAAATCGTTGTCCCGTCGGAGAGCAGCGTGACGTCCGACAGATCGGCGTCTAGCTGCTCGCGAAGAATTTTGATCGCCTGTCGAATCTTATTGAGACTCAATCCGGCATCGAGCAGGCTCTTCACTACCTTGAGCTGCACGATATCGCCGAATGAATACAGGCGTTGACTCCCCGAACCGGTAGCTGAGGAGATCGATGGGACGATGAGATCGGTGCGCGCCCAATAATCGAGCTGTCGATACGTGATATCGACCAGCTTGCAGACCTGCGGCGCCCGATACCCGGCTTCCGCGTCGGCCTGAAGGGTACGTTCGGTCTTTTCGACCTCTGCGATCTTTGCCATGTCGTCCTCTCTCAGCGTCATCGATTCTATACGACTGCTTACATAGATGTAATTCGGGGCGTGTAATTTCTTCGCCGTAATTACAGGGGCAACCGTACAAGCCGTCACCGGGGTTGTCAACAACTCCTGTGGATAACGTTTCTGCTCAGCTTGGACGTCCGAAATCCTCGGGGTTGATCTCATCGAGGAACTCACGGAAGCGCTCGAGTTCGGTTTCGTCATCGGGGCCGTCTTCGTCGCGAATTTCGACCCCCGCCTCCTCCAGTACATCGGGGTCGGCAAACAACGGTGCGTTCGTACGAGCTGCGAGAGCGATGGCGTCTGACGGTCGGGACGAGACTCGAACTTCCTCGCCACCGCGATCGAGTACGAGGTCGGCGTAGTAGATCCCACCCCGCAAAGCAGTCACCTCAACCCGCGAAACCGTGGAATGGAGAGACTCGGTGACCAGTTTCAAGAGATCATGGGTGAGGGGTCGCTGCGGTTCGACACCCTCGAGCGCAAACGCGATCGCAGTCGCCTCCACCGCACCAATCCAAATCGGCAGGTACCGCTCACCCGACTGCTCTCGCAGCAACACGATCGGCTGGTTGGTCGGGAGTTCGATGCGAACTCCGACGAGCTCCACTGGTATTCCGTTCGTCACGTGCGCAGCCTATCACTGTCGTAGGCCGCCACAGCAAGCACTTCTGGATCATCTTGAAAGGCCGGAATATCCAACACGGCCCAAAGAGATGGAAGGCCTCGAAAACGACCTTCCCAGTCCAACCCGTATCCGAGCAGGTGCTCCTCCCCCACCTCGAAACCCCGAAGTTCGACGGGGACATTGACGATCCGGCGTTTGACTTTGTCGAGGAGAGCGACGGTCCTCACGGAAGCCGCACCCCGGTTGCTCATGACTTCCCTGAGGTACGCGAGCGACATCCCGGTGTCGATGATGTCTTCGACGATCACAACATGGCGGTCTGTGACATCCGTACTGACGTCCATCTGGATGTTCACCCTGGTCTCGCCACCGAAGCTGCTGAGCGAAAGGAAGTCGAGTTCGACATTGCAGTCCATCGCTCTCGCAAGGTCTGTGAAGAACATGAAGGAACCATTGAGAATGGAAACCATCACCGGGATTTCGCCATTGAGGCTCTTGGTCAACTCTGCGCCTAGCTGTGCGACTCGCGATTGGATGGTTTCGGCGTCCACGACCTCTCGAACGATCTCAGCTGTCATGTTCGACCAGCTTCCGCAGTTCGCCCCGCAGAACGGCATTCTGAAGTTCGGAGATAGCTTGACCGCACTCTGCAAGAATCTCGGTTGCCTTCTTTCGAGAGGTCTCGCTTCCATGAGTGAGCAACGGCTTGGTCAGATTGTCGAGGAGATCGAGCGAACGCTCAGCACCGAGTCGCACCTGTCTGATGTGACGCGGGTCCAGGCCTTGTGCGAGCAGCCGTTTGGCGGCTCGGAGAACGGCAAGTGCTTCCTCATCGAAGAGAGGTTCGCCGTTACGAGTTGCCGAAACTGACACAACGTGGTGATCGATCATCGCCCGTACCTGATCCGGTGTCAGGCCTGCGGACCTCGCGAGCTCTTGAGTCGTCATTGCAAGCGGAGTCGTCGCGAAATAGGTTCCGGCCGGTGCGCCCATCGGACCGTCATCACCTGCCAGTTCTTCGCCACGCTCCCAGGCAGCCAGGTTGGATTTGATCACCTTCAGCGGAAGGAAGTGGTCGCGCTGTTGCTGAAGGATGTAGCGAATCCGGCTCACATCTTCGTCGGTGAACGCTCTGTATCCGGACTCCGTTCGTCCCGGTTTGATCAATCCCTGTGTTTCGAGAAATCTGACCTTGGATACCGTGACTTCCGGAAACTCCTCTTTGAGAAGTGCGATCACCCCACCGATCGTGCTGCCTTCAGTCATTCCGTCCGGCGATCAGCAGGTGGTACTTGCCGATGATCAACTCGTCGCCTGCGGCGAGATCGACTTTCTCGACACGCTCACCATTCACATAGGTTCCGTTTGTTGATCCGAGGTCCTCGACGGTCAGTCGCCCGGACGATGCCACCACCCGGACGTGACGACGTGAAACAGTCACGTCGTCGAGAAAAATGTCGTCGTCGGGATGGCGTCCAACCGTGGTTTCGCCGTCCTCCAACAGCCAGGTCACCCCCCGGTAGGGCCCACGCTCGACTACCAGCGCATACTTGTCGAAATCACCGGGTGAGGTGACGAACGATTCGTCCGTGGTCGGGTCGAGTACAAAAGAAACGGTCGGCTCTTCGGCCTGATCACGGGCGCTGTCACCTTCGACCTCCGCTTGACCCTTGATGTCGGGTCGATCGTCGCTTTCCATGGCGGCCAGACTAGCGACCAGCGTTTTCAAGCCGAGTGCGGCGGACCTGGCGCCAACCGTCGATTGCGTAGTACACCATCGCTATGTAATACATGACCAGGCTCACCGCACCTACGACGGCGGCCGTCACCCTCAACCAATCCCAGTCATACCCCTTTGCCAGGATGAACCACGTGATCGCGGTGTAGATACCGAACGTTGCTCGTTTTCCGATCGTACGGACATCGATCTTTCCTCCACCGCTCAGTCCGATGACACCTGCGCCGATCGCCACGACCACCTCGCGAAACACGAGGAGTATCACGAACCAATTCGGAAGTGCGTCAACCCACCAGCCTGCAAAGACGGACGAAACAACGGCGAGACGGTCCGCCACGGGATCAAGGAGTTTTCCGAACTCGGTTACCTGATTGAGCCTTCGTGCGAGATATCCATCAACCCAGTCTGTCGAGGCGATGACGAAGAGCAGCCAGCCTCCCCAGACCAGCTCATTGGCGCCGATGAGCAGCCAGACGAACAACGGGATGAGGGCGAGCCTTGCCAGGGATATCGAATTGGGGACGTTGAACAGGGAGCCCATGGTGTCGAATCTAGGCCACATGGCCTTGGCTAGCCTGGATGATCTCATGCAGACCGGTACTGGCTCATCGCAACGGTTGGTCGCAGCTGCTGCTGCCCTGGGGTTGCCTCCGATCAGCCTGCATCATTTTCCCGATGGGACGAAGACCGCACAGGACGCAGCAGAAGCCATTGGCTGCTCCGTCGCCATGATCGTCAAGAGCCTGGTCTTTGTCGTCGATGACAATCCTGTGCTTGCGCTCGTGCCCGGCGATCTACGTCTCGACACCGACAAATTGGCTTCGGTGGCAGGCGGGCAACACGCGACACGCGCTCCACTCGATCTCGTTCGAGAGGCCACGGGCTATGTCGCCGGCGGAACACCTCCGTTCGGCCATACGCGGCCGCTGCCGATATTTGCAGATCAGAGGTTGGCCAGACACGCAGACCTGTGGGCCGCAGGCGGCACGCCATCGACGGTGTTTCCCATAAGCCACGCCGACTTGCTCAACGTCACCGGCGCGACGGTTTGCGACATCACAGAATGACCATTCTCTGCATTGGCGAAGCGCTTGTCGACCTCATAGCGACCGACCCGGGACCACTGGCAGACGCGACGTCGTTCACCCCTGTGCCAGGCGGAGCTCCTACCAACGTGGCACTCGCCATCGCCGCATTGGGAGGGTCGGTGAGTCTGGCTGCATGTCTCGGGAGCGACGAGTTCGGCGATCTCTTGATCGACGTTCTCACGAGATCCGATGTTGACATCACGCAGGTGCAACGCACGCACGATCCGACGACGGTTGTCCGGGTGACGTCGCAACGAGGAACGCCAGAATTCAGTGTCGAGCGAGGAGCAGACGCATCATTGGATGCCGAGATCGATCTATCCGGAGTCACGGTCGTTCACACGACAGCGTTTGCACTTTCCCGCGATCCGCTGCGTTCGACGGTCCTGCGAACCTTTGAGACGGCCGCCAAACGGGGAATCTCCACATCCTTCGATATCAACTTCAGTCCGTTGGTCTGGACAGAATCGATGTCAGAATCCCACGCCATCCTTGCCAGGGCGGTCGGCTTGGCAACGTACCTCAAGTGCTCCGTGGATGACATGGCTCGAACCTTTGGACCAGAGTGGGACATGGATCGCATCTATCGGTGGGGTACACCGACGGCGGTGATGACGGCGGGCCGCGATCATACGACCGTGTTCGTCGCAGGCGAGCTCGTCGCGGAGATCCCGGTCCCGCCTGCGCCGGTTATCGATACCACTGGAGCGGGAGACGCCTTTTGGGGAGGATTTCTGACAGCAGTCGAAGCCGGTAGCCCGCCTGCGGCAGCTGCCAACCGCGGCCATGAAGTCGCTGCTATCAAGGTCGGCAAGGTGGGACCGCTCACAGATCGTGTGACGTGACTCTCGCTATCAACGCAACACATCCGAGTGTCACCACTGCAAATACCAGAACCAGAACCATGCCAGAGATATCGGCCCGCCGCCGGCGTCACCCGAGTCAATTCAGGTGATTCGTCCGGTATCGATTTCCAGGCATCACGCCGGCTGTGCGACCTCCGTCGACCGGGATGACGTGTCCCGTGACATAGCTGGCTTCATCGCTTGCCAAAAACACCACGACCGAAGCAACCTCCTCGGGTTGTGCGATACGTGCCAGCGGGATGTTGGCGGTCAGTGCGCCCATGACATCGTCCACGTTCTGGCGATCCGGGAGCGCGGCTCTCAGCATGGGGGTGTCAATTGCACCTGGCGCGACAGCATTACTGCGAATCCCCAGATGCGCATACGCCACCGCCGTCGACCTCATGAGCCCGGTCACAGCATGCTTTGAGGCGTTGTATATCGGATCCGACGGACGGCCTGCGATGCCGCCGTGCGAAGACATGAACACGATCGAACCTGACTCTTGCGTGATCATCGCAGGTAGAAACGCCCTGGTCGTCAGGTAATGCGACTTGACGTTGACGCGCATCACTCGATCGAATTCGTCTGGATCAGACTCCGGAATCTGAGCCGAGTAGTGGATGCCCAGATTGTTGTACAGGACGTCGATACGGCCGTATGCGACGAGGACCTCACTCGCAAACTCATCGACCGCGTCGACGTCTGAGGCGTCGAGCGCGTGAAAGGTCTCGCCAACGGCCTGTTCCGGCTCGACGATGTCCGCCAGAATGACCCGAGCTCCTTCGGTGACCATCAGCCGGGCTGTCGCCAGGCCAATCCCACGCGCTCCACCAACGACCACCGACACCTTGTTTTCGAGCTTGCCCACGTGATTCTCCTCAGAGGTGACGGTCAGACGATAAAGGCTTCCCGCGCGCCGGAGTATTCACCGTCGAATCTCGAGGCATCGAGTGAGCTGACGTCGATGAACGGTTCCTGGCCGAGGTATAGCGATGTGATGATCCTTCCCGTGGCGGGCCCCATTTGAAAGCCGTGGCCAGAGAAGCCGGCTGCGTACAGAAAACGGCTCACCCCCGCGTGTTCGCCGATGAGCTGATTGTGGTCCGGTGTGATCGCGTAGAGACCGGCGTAGCCCGATTGGATCCCGAGATCTAGAAGCCCGGGTGCTGCTCTCTCGGCCTTCTCGAGCATCCGGGGTAGCCATTCGGTCGGGTCGTACGCAAGCTGGTACCCCGGTGCCTCGAGTGGATCGGAGTATCCGACGGTGAATTTCTGCTTCTCCTGATGAAAGTAGAAGGACGTTGCGAGGTCGATCGTGAGGGTCTCGTGCGGTTCGACGTCACGCATGTCGACGGTCGTGACAACCTGCCGACGATAAGGGGTGATGGGCATGTCCCACCCGATCATCCTGGCCACTCCGGGCGCCCATGCTCCGCCGCAGTTGACGACGCATTCGGTGGCGATTGTTCCCGCCGATGTGATAACCGAACGGATGAGACCTTCATCGACGTCGATCCCGACCACGTCTATGTGAGTCAGGAGGCAGGCGCCTGCTGCGCGGGCCGCTCTGGCATAGCCCTGGGTTGCCGGTTCGGGCTCTGCCTTTGCATCATCGGGAGACCAGAGCGCGGCCACGAAGGCACCGGCGTTCACAATGGGCGAAATAGCGTTGATCTCGGACGGATCAATGATCCGGGAATTCACACCGTATTCGGCTTGCAGAGACACGGCCGCCTCCATGTGCTCCATTGGCACTGAATCGTCTATCAGGTAGAGATAACCGCCTGCCACATAATTGATCGGCTGGTCGAAGGCTTCAACGAACCGTCCATATACCTCCCTGCCGTACTTGCCCATTTGCAGATTGACGGGGTGGTTGAAAGACGCACGGATACCGCCCAGCGCCTTGCTGGTCGAACCCGACGCCAGCGCACCCCTCTCGAGCAAGACGACATCCACGCCTGCAGCGGCAAGGTGGTAGGCAACACTCACACCGATGATTCCACCGCCGACGATGACCACATCGGCTCGTTTTGGAAGCTCCACACCCATGAAGCGAGGCTACCGGCAACGACAGGCCGGGTCGAGTTCTTGAAACCG
>JBFGAX010000013.1:0-54968 GCA_041567895.1 Acidimicrobiia bacterium | reverse complement strand
GGCGAAACACTCCTCGATTGGATTCGTGACGAGCTGGGGTTGACGGGCACCAAGGAAGGCTGCGCAGAAGGCGAATGCGGGGCATGCACGGTCATCGTAGATGGAAGCGCCGTGATGTCGTGTCTCGCGCCTGCTGCGATGGCGCAAGGACGCAACATCACGACAATCGAGGGGTTGGCGAGCGCGGGCGAGCTGCATCCGCTGCAGCGAGCTTTCATCGAAAACGCGGCGGTGCAATGCGGATTCTGCATACCCGGTTTCCTGGTCGCAGGCGCATCGCTCCTCGACGAGATCCCGTCGCCCACTCCGGATCAGCTCACCGATGCCATGGCAGGCAATTTGTGCAGGTGTACCGGCTACTACAAGATCGTCGATGCGTTCCATCAGGCGGCGAACGCGTGAGCCATACGACGATTCGGGCTTCAGTAGAAAAGGCAGATGCACACGACAAAGTGACAGGAGCTGCCGAGTATCCGGCGGATCGCAAATTTCCTGACGCGCTCACCGCCATGGTGGTCTTCACCGATCGCCCCCACGCCCGGCTCCTGGCTCTCGATATTTCGGCAGCCGAGGCGGTTGACGGCTTTGTGGCTCTGCTCCTCGCCGCCGATATACCGAATAACGAATACGGGTTGACGATGTATGACCAGCCGGTTCTGATCGGGACCGGATCGAGCAATCAGAGTGGTGTCCCGACAGATGTGAGTCGCTGGGAGGGAGACCAGTTGGCCGTCGTCGTCGCGGAAAGCCCGGAAGCCGCCAAAAAAGCGGCGGAGCTTCTCAACCCCACATGGGAGGAGTTGCCGGTCGTCGACTCCATCGACGACGCACTGGCCGAAGGAGCCCCTCTTCTCCATCCGGAGGACGGGCTCGATTCGAACGTGTATCAGACCTACAAATTCCGAAAAGGGGACGTGAAAGCTGGCTGGGAGAAAGCAGTTGTCATAGTTGAGGACACCTACGAGGTCCCCTATCAGGAGCATGCCTATCTCCAACCCGAAGCTGCCGTTTCGTACATCGATGAAGCCGGAAGAGTGACGATCGAAATCGCCGGACAATGGACGGTGGAAGATCAAATGCAGATAGCTCATGCCCTCGAGCTGCCGCTCGAACAAATCCGGGTCATCTACCCTGCAATCGGTGGAGCGTTCGGCGGGCGGGAGGACATGAGCTTTCAGATCGTGCTTTGTGCCCTCTCGCTGAAGCTGCGTGCCATGGGTATCAACCGGCCGATCCGGTCTACGTGGTCTCGTGAAGAGTCCATCATCGGCCATCACAAACGTCACCGCGGCAGAGCCTGGGCGAAGTGGGGCGCAGATGAGTCCGGTCACATCGTCGCTGTTGAGTCTGAGGGTTGGCTCGATGCCGGTTCCTACAACTACACGACCAACAAGGTTCTCGGCAACATGCACCTCACCCTGGCCGGACCGTACCGAATACCGAACGCCCGCATCGACACCCATGCGGTGTACACCACGACGGTGCCCGGAGGGGCATTCCGCGGGTTCGGCGGACCACAAGGCACCTTCGTTTCCGAGTCGCAGATGAACAAGCTCGCGGAAAAGCTCGGCATGGACCCGGTCGCCCTGCGGGAGATCAATCTTCTAGAAGATGGGGATGAGTCGATCACCCAGGCTCCGCTACCTCTCGGAGTCAGCGTGCGCCAGGTTGTCGCCGAGACCGCCGATGCTGCGAACTGGGGCGAACCGCACCCGGGCGGCCCCGACGTTCGACCCTTCCGAAGCCTCCCCGGCAGACCGGGAGCAACCAGGAGAGGACGTGGTTTTGCGTGTGCGATAAAAAACGTCGGCTTCTCGTTTGGCTTCCCGGAACGCTCCGACGCCCGCATCGAGCTCCATGGCGGCGACGTCATAGACAAAGCGATTCTGTTCCACGGAGCAGCCGACGTAGGGCAGGGGACACACACGGTGTTGCGCCAGCTGGTCGCCGAAGCCCTCGACGTCGACGTCAGCCAGGTAGACGCTGTCTATTCGGACACGGCCACAACCGGCGACTCCGGGTCGGCATCGGCGTCGCGGCTCACGTGGATGGCAGGCAACTCGGTGCTACAGGCCGCCGCCGAGGCCGAGAAGGCCTGGAATCAGGGCGACCGGCCAGCCATCGGCGAGGCCAGGTTCGTACCTCCGTCGACCGAGCCTTTCGACCCGGACGGGGGCCGCTCAGAACCAAATTTCGCATACGGCTACGTTGCTCAGGCCATCGACCTGTCCGTTGACGTCGAGACCGGTTATATCCGAATTGATCGGGTGTTTTCTGGTGTTGATGTCGGTAACTCGCTCAATCCGATCCTGATCGAGGGCCAATCCGAGGGTGCCATCGTCCAGGCTCACGGCTACACCCTCAGTGAAAACCTCCAGGCAAAGGATGGGCGGATTCTGAACCCGAGGCTCTCGCAATATCTCATCCCCGGGATCGGCGACGTCCCGAAGGAGGTTCACACGATCCGGGTAGAAGTACCTGACCCTCTCGGCCCGTATGGCGCTCGTGGCATGGCTGAGATGCCGTTCATCCCCTATGCCCCGGCCGTCGTAGCTGCTCTACACGACGCTACCGGTGTCTGGTTCACCGAATTTCCTTTGACTCCCGACCGCGTGCGAGCAGGGCTGGCTGCCTTCAGCCAAACGTGAACACCCTCCTCATTCGCAACGCACACCGTCTCGTGGCTATGGATGGCAGCCCTGATGCGATCGGGACCGAACTCGCGGACGGCGCCATCTTCGCTCGCAACGGCTGGATCGAGCGAGTCGGCCCAACGTCCAAACTGCCAACGCACGCTCACCGGGTGATCGACGCTCGTGGCAAGGTGGTGTTGCCCGGTTTCGTGAACACCCACCACCATCTCTACCAGACGATGACGCGAGCCGTATTCGGTGCCGAATCCACCGGCCTCTTCGACTGGCTCAAGACCCTGTACCCCATTTGGAACCGGATGACGCCGGACCATGTGCGCGTGGCCACCACGCTCGGGCTCGCAGAGTTGGCGCTGACCGGTTGCACCACCGCGTTCGACCACCAGTACATGTGGCCGAAAGGCTCGAGCATCGACGACCAATTCGAGGGTGCTAAACATGTAGGTCTTCGGTTTCATGCGTCCCGGGGTTCGATGAGCGTCGGTGAATCGAGCGGGGGCCTTCCCCCGGACAGCGCAGTCGAGGAAGAGGGAGCCATCCTGCGGGCGTGCGAGGATGCCATCGAAGACCACCACGACCCCCGTCCCGGCTCGATGCGACAGGTGGCGATTGCGCCCTGTTCTCCCTTTTCGGTTTCGACCAAGCTCATGACAGCCAGTGCCGAAATGGCAAGGCGCCTCAACGTCCGCCTGCACACCCACCTGGCCGAAACCGTCGACGAGGAGGCGTACTGCCTGGAACAGTTTGGCGCCCGACCGGTCGAATATGCAGAATCGGTTGGATGGCTCGGCGACGATGTGTGGTTCGCCCATGGCGTACACGTGGCCGCCGACGAGATTTCGGAGCTGGCCCGAACCGGGACCGGCGTCGCCCACTGCCCAACATCCAACATGCGCCTCGCATCCGGCCTGGCGCCGTTGCTGTCGTATCTGGAGGCCGGTGTCCCTGTCGGTCTCGGAGTCGACGGGTCGGCATCGAACGACTCGTCGAACATGTTGGCCGAGGCTCGCATGGCCATGTTGTGCGCCCGGCTTTCGACTGCTCCCGGTATCGGCGAACCCGCCGACCAGCTATCGGCCAGGTCCGCGCTCTGGCTCGCAACCCGGGGCGGCGCCCGGCTCCTCGGCCGCACGGATGTCGGCTCCATCGAGGTCGGTAAGGCCTGTGATGTGATCCTCGTCGACATCGGCGACATCGAGCATTCGGGTTTCGCCGACCCGGTTGCCGCCGTCGTGTTGGGAAGCGCCAGACGGATCCACACATCCATCGTCCACGGCAACGTGGTCGTCGAAAACCAGCGCCTGGTCAATATTGACGAACGCGAACTCGTGATGGCTCACCGCAACTTCAGCAACAGCCTGCTCAGCTGACGGCGCCTAGCCTCTGACCATGAGCAGTGACGTTCCGCCCGAGGAAGATCCCCGACCCGATGATCTCTCGTCAGCATCCTCTCTCGTGCTCGTGAATACCGGAGATGGCAAGGGCAAAAGCACAGCAGCCTTCGGAACGGTCCTGCGAGCTGTGGCGATGGATTGGAACGTATGCGTGGTGCAATTCATCAAGTCCGGAGACTGGCAGGTCGGAGAACAAAAGACCTCTGAGGAACTCGGCGTCGAGTGGATCTCGGCCGGCGAAGGATTCACGTGGGATTCAGACGACCTCGACCACGATCGCTCCATCGCCCAACGAGGATGGGACGAGGCAGCAACGCGCATAGCTTCCAATGAATACCGCCTCGTGGTGTTGGACGAGCTGACATATCCGATCAATTGGGGATGGATCGACCTCGACCAGGTGGTCGATGCGATTCGAAACCGACCGGAGAGGGTCAACATCATCATCACCGGCCGAGACGCCCCGCAAGCGCTCATCGATCTAGCCGACACCGCTACCGAAATGCGCAGTATCAAACACGCCTATGACAGCGGAATCAGAGCCAAGAAGGGTATCGACTACTAGCCGAAAGGTAGCCTGGCTCCATGGCACGGATACGCAATTCCATCGAACTCGCCAAGGCGTCGTGGGAGGTCCTCAAGAAGGACAAAGAGCTGATGGTTCTGCCGGTGGTGTCCGTTATTGCATCACTCATCGTCGCTGCCACATTCATGGGACCGCTGCTGGCGACCGGGAGCCTCGACACCGAAAGTCAGATGGGTCCGGTGAGTTATCTCGTGCTGTTTCTCATGTACGTGGCGCTGGCCTACGTCACGATCTTTTTCAACGCCGCCCTGGTCAGCGCCGCCCACGAACGCCTGGGCGGGGGAGATCCGACGCTGGGCAGCGCACTTGCCGGCGCCAGGCGCCGGGCAGGAAAGATCTTGCCGTGGGCGATCGTGTCGGCAACGGTATCCATCATCCTTCGAGCCATTGAAGAACGGGCCGGTTTCATCGGCCAGATCGTCGCCGGTATCGCAGGAATGGCGTGGTCGGTCGTGACGTTCCTCGTACTGCCGATCATCGTGATCGAAGGCATAGGGGTTGGCGACGCCGTCAAGAAGTCTGGCAACCTCTTCCGACAGACCTGGGGCGAGAACCTGGCCGCCCAGGTTGGTTTCTCACTCATCGGCTTCTTCGCTGCCATCCCCGCAGTTGCGGTCGTCGTGCTTGGCGCCATGGCAGGCGGGTCAGTTCTCGGCCTCGCGATCGCTGTCGCCGTGCTGTGGATGATCATCGTCGCAGTGGTTTTGGCTGCCCTCAGCGGCATCTTTCAAACTGCGCTCTACCACTTTGCGGTCGACGGCCAGGTACCCTCCGGCTACTTCCCGACCGATGCCCTATCGGCAGCCTTCACTGCCAAACGAGGCAGAGGCGGCATCACCGGCGGGTTCGTCGGCTGACCATCCGGTTTCATTCTCAAGGGTTTCGTTTCGTCGACATCACCCTGGCGGTGGTTGGCCGGTTGCTCAAAAATCGACCCGGGCCGGATCCAGGACAGCTGGACATGCCTTCCGTATCCACCAGAATGCCTGGATGATCTTCTTGCTGTCTGCCGCGGGAATCGCCGCACTCATGCTCATCGTCTGGCTCGTGAGCCTCCGGCTCGAGGATGCGAGCATCGTGGATCCGGTCTGGCCACTCGGGTTCATGCTGGTTGCCTGGATCGGCTTCGCGATTGGCGAAGGGGAACCGGGTCGGAAATGGTTGTTGGCGATCCTGGTGACCGTGTGGGGCCTGAGATTGTCGGGCTATTTGTTCAAACGCAACCTCGGCCATGGCGAAGAGGACTATCGATATCAGGCCATGCGCCGGAAACATGGCGATCGGTTTCCCATCGTCAGCCTCTACACCGTTTTCGGCTTGCAGGGCCTGCTCATGTTCGTCGTTTCGCTACCGCTCCAGGTCGGCATGGAGATCGACGGCGCCCTCGGCATCTTTGACATCTTCGGAGTGATTGCATGGATGGTTGGCTTCTTCTTCGAGTCGGTGGGTGATGCCCAGTTGGCCCGTTTCAAGGCGGATCCGACCAACGATGGGAGGGTCATGGACCAGGGATTGTGGCGCTACACGCGGCACCCGAATTACTTCGGTGACTTCATGGTGTGGTGGGGCCACTTCTTGATCGCCGCCTCGGTCGGCTGGGCGGGATGGGCCACGTTCGTCGGTCCGGTTGTCATGTCGGTTCTGCTGATGCGCGTTTCAGGGGCGAAGCTGCTCGAAAAGGGCCTGAAAAGGCGTCGCCATGGTTACGAGGACTACATCGCAAGGACCAGCGAGTTCTTTCCGCGGCGCCCGCGAGCCGGGCTGTAACCTGGCTGCATGTACCAATCGATTCGGACCGAGGTCTCCGGACATGTCGGCATCCTCTGGCTCAGCCGCCCGGATGCCCGAAACGCGATGGACAGCCACATGTGGAACGAGATCCCGGTGGCGATGGCGGCTTTTGATGAAGAAGAAACCGTGCGGGCTGTCATCATTCAGGGCGAGGGGCCGTCGTTCACGGCCGGGATCGATCTCAAAGAATTTGGCGCTTCGATGGCGGGTGATTTCTCCAAGGTGGACGGTTCAGCGGTGCGCAAACGCCTGGACGAATACGATCAGATCAAACGATTACAGGCTTCCTTCACATCGATAGCAGATAGCCGCAAACCCGCTATAGCGGCGATTCATGGGGCCTGCATCGGGGCCGGCGTGGACCTGATCACGGCCTGCGATATTCGCATCGCATCGGAGGACGCTGTATTTTCGGTACGGGAGACGAAACTCGGTCTGGTCGCCGACGTCGGAACGATGCAACGCCTACCCAGGGTGATCGGTGCGGGCCAGGCGGCCGAGCTCATCTACACGGGCAAAGACATCAATGCCGAAGAGGCGCTTTCGTTCGGGCTGATCAACCGGGTGCTACCCACCACCGAAGAGCTGCACAAGGCCGCCATGGACCTTGCGACCGAAATCGCGACCAACTCTCCGCTGACGACCCAGGGCGCCAAGCACATTCTGAAGATGGGCCAGGGCCGCACCGTGGCCGAAGCACTCGACTACATGGCGCTCTGGAACGCCGCATTCCTGCACAGCGATGACATCAAAGAGGCCATGGTGGCGTACATGGAAAAACGACCGCCCGACTTCAAAGGACAGTGAGTCCAGGCTGATGATGCTGCTGCGGACCGCTGCGTTCTACCTGGCACTGGTTCCGCTCACGCTCTACCACGGCGCCGTAGCCGTGTTGGCATCCAAAGACGGCAACCACCGAAAGGCCGATCAGGCCGGCCAACGATGGGCCAGGACGTTGCTCACGATCGCCGATGTCCAGGTCGAAGTGAGCGGACTCGAGCATGTACCACAAGGGACCGGGCTGGTCATCGTCAGCAACCACCGTTCCAACCTCGATGCTCTGGTTCAGTTCGATTCGCTCAAAACGCTGTCGATGCGCTTCATGGCCAAAACCGAGCTCTACAAGATCCCGATCTTCCGGACCGTACTGAAATCGATGAACATGGTTCGGGTCGATCGCCAGGCCGGCCCGGCCGGCGTGGCGGAGCTCAAGGCACGACTCAAGAATCTTTTCGAGAACGGTCACTCGCTGGCGGTCTATCCAGAAGGAACACGCAGCCGAGCGAACGACGTCCTCCCCTTCAAGAAGGGGCCTTTTGTCACGGCCTACTCCGGTAATGCTGCGGTGCTCCCCATCACCATGTTCGGAACGGACCGCAGCTGGAAGCCGGGTGACTGGAAGATACGATCGGGCACCGTTCAGATAGTGATTCTTCCGCCGCTCCATGCCGATCCCGACGCGGCCGACCCGGTCGAAGACTTGCGCAAACGAACCCAGACAGTGATCGAGGCTACTTATCAAGCGTTGAGTAACGCTGGTTCCGACTGAAGCCAGTTCCGGCGAAATGCACGCAAATCGACATGGGTCACCGTCTAACCAAACCAGCCGTTCCACATCGTGACTGACCGTTCGGAATCTTTGGAGGTTTCTGGCAAGAAACAACTTATATCTGGTGTCGGTGGTGCCGATATGGAGTAAAACGACACCGTGTCAGAAAACGTGTCTGATGCGGTTGACTGAAGGACCGATATGAGGCAGTTGAGAACACCGATGAACCGGGCCACAGGCCTGCATTATCGGGCCCGGCGGGAATTCCTCAGTCAGACCATCGCACAACGGTCAGGGATGGTGAAACCGGAGATCAACACCCTCCGATCGACCGAAGTGCACACCGCAGATGCGACGCACCGATTCACCAATCGAAAGGGTATGCGGGCTGGTCACAGCGTGGGGTTGGCTATTTCCGACGAGGACGCTTTTGCGCTCATGACACCGTTGAAGTTTGCGATGCAAGCCCGTCAACGGGGAGACAGCGTTTCGCTGTTCTTCTACGGACCGGCCGTACGAGCCGTTACCAGGGGATTTGAGGCGAGAATCGGCGGGCCCGCCCGTCCGTTCGATCAATTCGGGCCTCCTACTCCAGAACGGGGCGGGTATATGCGCCCCGAACTGTTGATCGCCGGTTTGAAAGCCGCCGGCGTCAAGCTGTATGTGTGCGGATCGTCGATGCGTGAGTTTGGTGTCACGAACGACGATCTGGCTTTCGAGACAGAAATAGCCGAATACGACTCGTTCCTGTCGAATTCGGAGACGTCGGACCTGCACATCTACGTATAGATCGGTGGCAGGGTCCCGCCCGGGGAAGGGTGTGCAGGACTCGGCCGCAGGTCGCAACATACGTAGGCCCGGCCCTGCTTGGTCGCAATTGAGCAGGGCGCGGTGGAGGTGACGAGCCGGTGGCGATCGGCCGGCTCGTCGCCTTCCACCTGTCCATCACCACGCCCGACCTCATGTGATGACTCAACCATCCCAAGCGGGGCACGAACCTCCGCTTTGTCCTGCGATGAGCACACCGGAGCTCAGTCGTAGATCCCCAATATGTAGGCCCGACCCTGTTTGGTCGCAATGAGTAGGGCGCCCGTGGAGGTGACGAGCTGGTAACGATCGGCCGGTTCGTCACCTTCCCACCACTTTCCCATCTTTCTCCACGGTCCCGCCCAGCTCAGAACCGGGACCCATCGCGAACGCAGGCGAATACGTACCGGCGTGCCCTCATCCCACTCGACCTCGAGCCGAGGAGAAGGATCCGGCACCAGCGCCGGCGCCGGCCGGGGAATCCCCCCGGGCCAGGGAGCAGTCGGATCCCGTTGAGGCTCTTGAGCCTGCTCTCCCCATCGGGACCACGACACCCGTTCGGCCGGGTCCCGTCCACCCTGGGGTCTGGCCACCACCACCCGATCCACCCCAACGACAGCCTGAGCACGCAACAACGCACGATGTGCTTCGTCTTGTTGGGTCGCATCATGGCCAAGCGACAACTGTCTTCCCCGATCCGAAACCTCATGAGGAGTAACCCGTAGACGCACCAATCCTCCGGGAATGCCACCCTTGGCAACCCAGGCGTGAAGTTGCCATCTGATGCGTTCGGTCAACTCATCTGCCGTAAACGGATGAGGAGAACGCCAGGTGCGATTACGGATCGTGCCATCGGCAGCTTCGGCTTCGATGTCAACGGCATGGGGGCTGGCACCTTCAGAAGCGAGTACCACTTTGAGGGTTGCCATCATCGAACGAGCGACGAAGCCAACCTGTTCGAGATGGGTGATGGGATCTTCAAACTTCTCCTCGGCAATCGGAGGACCCTCTAGATGGCTGGGACGAATGTTGCGGTCTTCCCCACTGGCCAGCTGGTGGGCAACCAACCCCACTGTTCCGAATCGGGAGGCTATCGCCGCTCTTGGCAATCTCGCCAGCTCGCCCAGCGTGGTTACCCCCAGCCAACGGAAGGTTGCGGCCAGATCTTCGTGGCCTACCACCTCGATATCGAGCGATGCCAGAAAATCGGCATCGTTGTCAACCAGCAGGGGCGCATCGGGGGTGGCGCCCTGTGCTGCATAGCGCGCGGCAAATGGCCCGCGCGCCACGCCGACATGGACACCTCCCCCGGCAACCTCTTTCACGGCCTCGTGCACCCGCTGCACAACGTCGGCCTCGGTGCCGTAGTAGCTGACAGCTCCGCCTATGGGGGCCAACGCCAGACCGGGATGTACCACTTCGACAGTCGCCACCACCTCTTCGATCACACATGCCACCGGCTCAAACGCCGCAGCAGACGCAGCCTGATCGTCGACGAGCGTGATCACCTCCGGACATATCGCTTCGGCCTCCCGACGTCGCATCCCAATCGACAAGCCACGGGCCGCGGCGAGTTGGTTGACACCGGTAACCCGGTTATCAGGACTGATGACCTGAGCGGGACTATCCGGTGGCGCGTCCGGGCGCCGCAGCGCCCAATCCGGAAACCACACACACAAAATTCGTGCCATCGTCTTCGAAACCCAGCTCGAGAGCCGGGCCCTTCACCCCCTTTCCATGTGCAGTCGCCACCAGGCGACGGTGCAGAAGCCGGCCCCGCCCCTGACCGGCACCCACCCACTCCACCGCTTCGCCCGTGATCACCGTATGAGCGATTCCGGTTGGCAAGGGATCGCGCGAACGCAACACGAGACGGGCTCGACGAGCCCTGGCCCTGGCTGCCAGCCGACGCAACATTGCCTCCGGAACCCGGGCGGGGACATCGGCACAGACCGCCGCCATCCCATCCATGAGCGTCGCCGTCGCCTCAGCCCATCCTGCGATATCACCTGAACGAACGACCACCAGCCGATCGGGCTCGATCCCACTCTCCCACCCGATGGCCGGCGAAAACCAGGAAGCCTGTTTCGCCCCGGCATGCTCAACCCAGGCCAGCGGACCCGCCAGGGCTGCCAGCTGGGTCACAGCCACTCTGGTCATCCCCAACCCGGGCGGACCAATCAACCCCAGCAGTTGGCCAGGCCCCCACATGTCCTCAACCGAAAACAGCACGGTCTCCTGAATCGGCGCGGTTTGCTGCTCAACGGGTTGTGCGTGCCCGAGTGCTTGTTCGATCGGCTGCTGAACTCGTTCGTGGACCGCTACTACCAGGCTCGTCCTCCTGTAGGGCAATCGAGTGTAATCGAACATATGTTCGATTACAAATGTCAGCCGATCCGAGCCTGCTCGATGACCTTGAGAGCATCAGCCAACGGTTGCCAGCCGATCGTTGCAGTTTTCTTATCCTCGAGATCCTTGTACACGGCGAAGAAATGCTCCAACTCGCGGAGCATATGCGTCGGAACATCGCTGAGATCCTTCGCATTGGCCCACACCGGATCGCTGTCAGGCACACCAAGAATCTTGTGGTCGGCCATGCCCTGGTCCTCCATCAGAAACACCCCCAGCGGACGTATTCGAATTCGACACCCCGGGAACGTTGGTTCGGTCACCAGCGCCATGGCATCGAGCGCGTCACCGTCTGCAGCGAGCGTGTCCGGGATGAACCCGTAATCTGCCGGATACCGGGTCGCAGTGAACAGCAGCCGATCCAAATAGATCTCACCGCTCTCCTCATCCATCTCATACTTATTCCGACTTCCCTTGGGAATTTCAACAACCATCGTGATGACCATGGAAGCAAGTTAGCCAACCAGGGGTCTCCCGGCGAGAGGTTCCAAAGGAACCAAAGCCTCTTCAATGGTCCCCCGGCGAGAGGTTCCAAAGGAACCAAAGCCGGGAGAAGGTACCGCTGCGAAACGAAGTGAAGCAGGGGTAGGGGAAAAACCGACACGCCATACTTGTGGACCAGCGAAAGCATTCGCGTCGCGTCATCGCCGAGGCGCTTTGTGACTCAAACGCGCTACCACGCAACCTCGTTGCTCCACCATTTCCACGATGTGTGGTTGCCTGTTCTTTTCCCCCTACCCCTCCTCCGCTCGCAAGCTCGCTACAGAGCGGTACCTTCCCCCATTTCCGCTGACTGCGTCAGCTCCCAATGGGGGACCATTGATAGGTGGCGTTTTCTCAATTTGCCTTTACGAGGGAGTCATAGCGCGCACTAGGAAACGAACAACCCCGCCATCCCTCAATCACCGATCCAACCAGAACGACCTCTGTCTCGGTCGTCGATCAACCTTTCTGTTTGCACCAGAAATCTCAGACCACAGCCGTCGCCTACGCGTCACGGTAACCCGCGACCAGACCGAATTGGCGCCCCCGAACGCGGCGCATCCAAAAAAATAGTCTGGTCGACTCAGTCGTGGGTTGGCCGATTCTTTCTACACTGATGCGAGAGGAGAGACCGGGGGTGTGTCGAGCGCTTCCCACAGATATCAGGGCGAGACGGGGCAATACAAGGCGCAGGCATGGTTTTCAACTCTCTTCAATACGCACTCTTCCTGCCGCTCGTATTTGTGCTCTACTGGACAGTCCTGCGCAAGCACCAGAACAAGTTGCTGCTCGTTGCGTCGTATGTGTTCTACGGCAGCTGGGACTGGCGATTCTTGACGTTGATCTGGATCAGCACCCTTGCCGACTTCAGCATCGCCCGCGCTCTGGCCCGCAATGATGACGACAGGACCCGTCGCCGTCTCATGCTTGCAAGCGTCGGCGTCAACCTTGGCATCCTCGGCTTCTTCAAGTATTTCAATTTCTTCACCGACTCTGCAGCGGACCTGCTCAATGCGATCGGCCTCGAAACGTCACCGGCCTTTCTGGGCATCATCCTGCCCGTCGGCATCTCCTTCTATACATTCCAGACGCTCGGCTACACGATCGATGTGTATCGACGAGACCTGGAGCCGACAAACAACCTGCTCGACTTCGCCGTCTATGTTGCATACTTCCCGCAGCTCGTGGCGGGCCCCATCGAGCGGGCCAAGCGCCTGTTGCCTCAGATTCACGCGAATCGATCACTCCCCCGCAAAGACGACATCTTTTCCGGCGTCTTTCTGATTCTGCTCGGTCTGTTCAAAAAGGTTGTCATAGCCGACGGAATCGCCGGTTCCGTCAACGAAGCCTTTGCTCGATCCGAAACGGCGAGCTGGATCATGCTGCTGGTCGGGGTGTATGCGTTCGCGCTTCAGATCTACGGAGATTTCTCCGGGTATTCCGACATAGCCCGCGGCACGTCTCGCCTGCTCGGCATCGAGCTTATGGTCAACTTCGAACAGCCCTACCTGTCCCGCAACATCACACATTTCTGGCGAACTTGGCACATCTCCCTGAGTACCTGGCTCCGCGACTATCTCTACATAACCCTCGGTGGGAACCGGGGCGGCGTGAACAAGACGTATCGCAATCTCGCTCTGACAATGCTGCTGGGTGGACTCTGGCACGGGGCGTCCTGGAACTTCGTCGTCTGGGGTGGACTTCACGGCATCTACCTCATCGCACACCGCTTCATGCGGGACAAGTCCCCGAAGCGGGCAACCGATCCGGTCACGGCCAGGGACATCTTGCCGATCTTGGCAACATTCCATCTGGTGTGTCTCACGTGGATCTTCTTTCGTGCCGAGACCTTCGGACAGGCCTGGTCCTACCTCACGGGTATTCTCACGTTCCGGAGCGGAGCCCCCGACTATCGCGCCCTCAGCCTCTTGCTGCCCCTCGGCCTGATGATGCTGGCCATCGACCTCACGCAGCGGCAGCTCCGAAATCAGACCGCCATCCTCACCTGGCCGCCTATCCGAAAAGGTCTCGCATTTGGAGTGATGGTGGTAGGCATAATCGTCTTCAGCGGAGCCGCTCAGGTTCCGTTTATCTATTTTCAGTTCTGATGGCAGCAATACCCGTGCAAACCACTACCGAAGAAGAAGTAAACCGTAGCGTCGAGCTGGCAGTAGCCGAACGCGGTTCGCGCAACACCAGAGCCACCTGGGTGACTCTCGTTGCGGTACTCATCGTTGCCGAGTTGATCGCCCGCTTCTTGTCAGCAGGGTTGGCTGACCCGCAGTGGAATTTCGCCCAAACCGATCGCAAGGTCGCCGAGATGAAGGCGATTGCCAACGATGGGGGTGTTGAGGTGCTCTTCGTCGGGAACTCCGCCGTCAACTCGGATGTGATCTCTGGCGTGATATCCCGGGAGACGTCGTTCGACGGGGTCTACAACGCAGCGCTCGACGGTTCTCCCGGCGTGTTGACGAACGATTGGACCATCAACGTAGCCGAACCGCTCCTTGGTCCCGACGTTGTTGTGATCGGACTCACGAGTCGTGACCTCAACGACGGATCGCGTTCGAACCTCCGGGTAACGGACGGGTATATGAATTCTCCTGGAAGAGCATCGTTCCTGGGACAGCAGACAGCAGGCCAAAAAGCTGATCGATTCTTCGGCGAGCTGTCGGCCCTGGTCCGCATTCGCGCCTTCCTGCGGGATCCGATTTCCCTCATCACCCAGTACCGCGATGACATCGCCGAAGAGCGTCTCCGGGGCGTAGACGATTTCACCCGAGAACCGTACGGAAACGATGACATCCTCATAGATCGCACCCGGGAACGAGCGCTCAACGATTTCACGGTGGACCCGGAAGCAGCTCCGGGCACCCAGGCGGGAGCCATCGTGGACCTGATCGAGAGACTCCAAAACCGGGGGGTTGACGTCGTTCTGGTTGAAATGCCGCACGCAGGCGCCGACTACATCTCGCTCCACACGAACGGACAAGCCGACTACGACGCCTACAGGGCCACGCTGCGATCGATCGCTGAAAAGACGGGGGTGCCGCTGATCGACGGCACCCGCCCGGAATGGACGACGGACTACTTCGAGGACTTCCTCCACCTCAATTCGGCGGGAGCCAACACATTTAGTGCGGAACTCGCCGTGGAGCTGGAAAAAGTCCTCGGTAGATAGATAGCCCCGGGATCCGGAACGTACTGTTCCAGATCCGGAGCTCGTTGTTAGCCCTCGAATTCGTCCTCGAACGACACCATCTTTCGACCGCCAGAGTCTCGACCGGAACGAGCCGGTTCGCGTCCACGATCGCCGTCGTTGTTGCGGTGCTTGGGACGTCGGCTTTTGTTGCCATCGCCCTGGCCATCGCTGCTCCTCGACTTGTCGCGATCGCGATTGCCGCCACGGTCACGGTCGTTGCGCTCGCGGCCGCCACGATCGCGGCCGCCATCGCGGCCACCTCGATCTCGATCTCGATCACGACCGCCATCACGGTCACCACGATCACGATCGCCACCTTCACGCTTGGCCGTCGGCTCGGCCCCCGCGAGGTTCAGGCTGATCTTGCCGTTCCTGTCGATTTCTTCGACAACCACCTTGACCTTGTCTCCGAGGCTGTAAACGTCTTCCACCTTGTCCACGCGCGAACCGCCGCCCATCTTTGAGATGTGCAACAGGCCATCGCGACCAATCATGATGTTGACGAACGCACCGAACTTGGTGATGTTGACGATTTCGCCTTCGTACTCGACGCCCAGTTCGGGCTCAGGTGGGAAGGCCACCGACATGACAAGCTCTTTGGCTGCTTCGAGGGCGGCACTATCGGCTGCACCAATACGGATCGTGCCATCATCTTCGATGTCGAGCACGGCACCCGTGTCCTCTTCGATTTGACGAATCATCTTGCCCTTGGGCCCGATGACCTCGCCGATCTTGTCTTTTGGCACCTGCACTGCTTCGATACGGGGCGTGTATGGACGCATTTCCTCACGGGGTGTGGCGATAGCCGCATTCATCACCTCCAGGATTGCTGTACGTGCCTCCTTGGCCTGATACAGGGCCTTTGACAACACCTCAGAAGGCAAACCTTCAATCTTGGTGTCGAGCTGCATGGCTGTAATCGTCTCCGCGGTGCCCGCAACCTTGAAATCCATGTCACCGAGGGCGTCTTCGGCACCAAGGATGTCGGTGAGCGTAACGAACTCACCGTCCTGTGCAATCACGCCCATGGCGATACCCGCAACCGGACCTGAGATCGGAACCCCTGCATCCATGAGCGAAAGGCTCGATCCGCAGACCGATGCCATCGAACTCGATCCGTTTGATGCGAGAACCTCAGAAACGAGACGGAACGCGTACGGGAACTCCACGGGGTCCGGGATGACCGGCAACAGCGCTTTTTCGGCGAGCGCGCCGTGCCCGATCTCACGACGCTTGGGACCGCGCATAAAGCCGGTCTCGCCTGTCGAAAACGGTGGGAAGTTGTAGTGATGCATATACCGCTTCGACTCATTGAGATCGATGGTGTCGAGCATCTGTTCCATACGCAGCATGCCAAGGGTTGTGACATTCAACACCTGGGTTTCGCCGCGCGTGAAGAGCGCTGAGCCGTGAGCTCTAGGCAATACACCGATCTGGGCGTCGAGTTGCCTCAAGTCTGTTGGCCCCCGTCCGTCGAGGCGGATCCCTTCTTTGACGACGCGATTCCGCATTGTCTTTTTGGCGACGGCGTCGAACGCCTTCTTCAACGACTTCTCAAAGTCCTGATCGTCGTTGTCGCCCATGATGGTGGCAACAACCTCTTTCTTGAGTTCAGCCTGAGCGAGCCCCCGCTCCTTTTTGCCCGTCAATGAGATGACAGGAAGCAGCCGATCGCCCAACACTCCGTTGACCATGTCGACGTGCTCGTCGGTGTAGGGAACGACAAAGTCGTATTCGACCTCGTCGATTTCCACCATGCTGCGAAGCTCGAGTTGAGTATCAATGAGCGTCCGGATGTAATCCTTCGCCTCTTCGAGACCTTTGGCGACAGCGTCCTCATCAGTCGGAGGCTGACCGCCTTCTATGAGCCGCACCGCTTCCTCGGTCGCCCCTGCCTCGACCATGATGACGTCGATACCGTCCTGAGAATTCTTGACTCCGGCAACCAACAGGTCGAACACCGAATCCTCGAGATCCTGGTACGTGGGAAACGGTTCCCAATTGCCGTTGCGGTATCCAAGGCGCACGGCGCCTACGGGACCTTCAAACGGGATTGGACTGGACGAGAGCGCTGCCGAGGCACCGTTCAACGCAATGACGTCGTACGGGTTTTCCAGATCGACAGCCATCACCGTGGCGACGATGTGAGTTTCGCTCAGAAAACCTTCGCGGAACGATGGCCGAAGCGGTCGGTCGATCAAGCGAGCGGTGAGGGTGGCTTTTTCGGTTGCCCGTCCTTCACGGCGAAAGAACGAACCGGGGATCCGGCCAACGGCATACATCCGCTCTTCGACATCGACGGTGAGTGGAAAGAAATCCTGTCCTTCCCGAATGTCGCGCTTGGCAACCGCAGTTACCAGCACCTGGGTATCGCCAACGACAGCCACTACAGCTCCGTCGGCCTGCCGGGCCATCTGCCCGGTCGTGAATGTGATCTCTTTTTCGCCTATCTTGGCTGAGACCGATTTGACGTTGTCAAACATTGACTCGTCTTCTCCTATGTAGTTCGCACCCGTGTGGTGCGTATCTTCTTCGATTCTTCTTCTGTTGTTCTTGTGTCGGTGACAGGCACGAGTCAATTACCAGTGATCACGGCTCTGTGTGATGCGGCTATCCGCCACACGGAGCAGTCGCCACTGACAACCGCTCGACCTCGTTCCAGATGAATTCCGACAGTCCGATCTATCGGCGCAAGCCGAGTTTTGCGATCAGCGATCGATACCGTTCAACGTCCTGGTTTTGCAGGTAGTTGAGAAGGCGTCGACGTTTGCCAACCATCATGAGTAGCCCTCTCCTCGAATGATGATCCTTTTTGTGGATCTTCAAATGTTCGGTGAGATGGTTGATCCGCTCCGTGAGGAGGGCAACCTGGACCTCCGGTGAGCCCGTGTCGGTTTCGTGAGACCGGTGCTCGGCGATGGTGGTGGACTTATCTTGCATGAATTCCTTCCCGTTTCCCAACGCACGTCCAGCCGGTATCGACTGGCAGCCTCAGAGAAGGGTCTTGTGGAACGACGTAAACAACACCGACGATTGTCGGCGATGTGAAGCTTAGCGACCCTGGCACAGAACTGTTAGCGGGTGCCTCCGAACCACTCAGTGGTTCAGCACCGCTTCGGCTTCGATCTCCACTTTCCACCGGGGATCGAGGAGCGCCTTGACGACGACCATGGTCGACGCCGGGCGGGCAGCGGCAAAATACTCGCCATGCACCAGCCCGACTTGTTCACTATCGGCGGCATCGGTGATATACATCCGGGTCCGCACAACCTCATCGGCGGTTGCACCTGCCTCCTTGAGCGCATCCATGATGATGGAGCACACGAGACGAGTCTGGGCTGCTGCGTCCTCGGGAATCTCATCACCGTCCTTTGCGATCGGCGCGGTCCCCGCAACAACGATCCGGCCGTCAACGCGCACGGCCCGACAGTATCCATAGGCTTGCTCGTACTCGTTTCCGCTCGAAACTCGCTGTCTGATCATATCGCTCCTATTCGTGTCCCTGGTCCTGGTCTGCGTGTCCGGGATCCGGCGCACCACTCACCCGTCCCACCACTTCATGGCGGTCGATGTAGCTTCCCGCAAACGCCTGAATCGACGCCGCAACCGGCAAGGCCATCAATGCCCCGGGAGCTCCCATCAATGACCCGCCCGCGAGCGCAGCACCGAATGCGACGGCGGGATGCAGTGCCATCGTCCTGGCGGTGATGCGTGGCGAGATCAAAAAGTTCTCGATTTGCTGATAGATGACAACAAAAACCACGACCCATACCGCTTTGATCGGGTCTTCGAGAAGACCAACGAGGATCGGGAGCACCCCTCCGACATATGTTCCGACGACCGGCACGAATTGCGAAAGCACCGCCAACCAGAGCGCGAGGGCAGCGGAAAAGGGCAAACCGATCAGGTGAAAAACGCCCCATGCAACGATGCCGGCAATAACGGCAAGGAGCAGGCGGGAGTAGAAGTACCCACCGGTCTTGCCGATTGCGAGATCGTAGGCCCTCAGGATCTCCACCTGCCGATGGGGCGGCTGAGCCGAGAGGATGGCCCGGCGCAGTTTTGGCGCCTCTGCTGTCATGTAGAACGTAAACAGGCCGATCGTGAGCAAGCGAAGTACCAAACCGAGCACTCCAGACGTTATCCCGAATGCTCCACCGGCAACACCTTCAGCCAGGGCGCCGATATCAGCATCCTTGAGGAATGTATCGGGATCGAAGGCAACGTCGATTCCGCGATCAGCCAGGAGATCCACCACCTGCCTCGCATATTCGGGGGCGCGTTCGACGAGCGTCCCGAGCTGTCCGGCGACGAGAGGAACCATGGCGACGACCGATCCGAGCGCAAACAGGACGAGTCCGAAAAACATGATGCCGGTCCCTGCCCCTCGCCTCAGTCCTTTCGATTCGAAAAATTTCACTCCCGGTTCCAGCGCAATGGAGAGAAAGAGCGCGATGAACAAGCTGACCAGTAGATCGGACAGACGGAGCGCTGCCCAAACGGCAGCTGCAGTTCCCAGCACGAGCCACAGCATCATGAACAGCAGCCGTGGTATCCAGGGGGGCATGCCATCGCGTGGCTGAAACATTGCGAAGTCGCGGTCGGGCGAAGTCATGGCGGCGAGGTTACCGTCGATTCGGGCCACACCATCTCGTCACGGACGCACACCGGCGAATGCGTTCTGATAGGCCGATAGCGCGCCCGCCTCAACCGTGTCCATATCACCGTTGTGCGGGAGGCCGAGATAGTAGAGATGCTTGCGGATCACTGCGCCATCGGTTTCGATGCGCGAAGAGATGCCACCTTCGAACTCCTTGATCGCGATCGCCGTGCCGCCACCGACGATCCGACCCGCAGGTGCCCCGACAACCGAAACGATGGCTTCAACCAGCCGTGAGATCGTTTTGGCAGCGCCGGCGTTGTCGGCAGCCGATCGGGAGGCGGCTTCGGCTGCCACACCCATCATGTACCCCATGTTCGCAGCCAGTTGAAACTGCCCATCGTGTAGCGAATTGAATCGAGCACGGTATGTAGAGGGATCTCCGGCAACGCTACTGAGGACGTTCTTCAGTTCCGGCCCTTCGGCTGCCAGCACATGCACGAACAGCGGTAGCAGCTCATCGGACGATGGGCTGTGATGCCTGCGCAGCTCCGTGAGAACCTCGCCATCCAACAGACCGATGAGAGCAGGCAACTCCCTGGTGGCAGGCACGTCCTGTCCCGGTCGCCACGGCGACAGCACGGAGGCCGCACCCAGAACCATGTCGGCTCGCGCCGCTACGCTCAGGCCGGTAGCTGCTGTGAGCATCTCCAACTCAGCCGGTCTCATCTGAACACCCAACATCATCTGCTGGATAGCACCTGAACCCGCCATTGCGTTCAGCACGTGAGCGCGATCGGGGTCTGCCGACACCGAAATACCGACCGCCACCCGGTAAGCCGGATCTCCGGCCAGGGCTCCGTACACCGCCAGCCTGTTCCGCAGGGCAGCTCCAGAGATGTACGGAAGCATGTCCGCTGCGAAACGAGCAACCTGGACCGGGCGCAGCGATGCGGCAAGAAACCGCAAATGATCAGACCCGTCCGTGAACGAAAAGCCGCCAATCCAGCCTCGCGTTTCGCGAATCCACGTCTTGATGTCGGCGTCGGAGAGCCTACCGACTGCTGTCGGTCCGGAGGCACCCAGCGCTTCGACGACTGCTCGCGCTCTCGAGAGCTCTCGCGACCCGATGTCATTTGTGATTGAGTCGTCCAGCAACCAGCGCAGCTCGGCTACTGCCTGATCGAGAGCGGGCTTTTCGCCTGGCCCCACCGATTGAAGTCTGCGCCGCGGGCGGGAAGCCAATCCGGCGGCGGCCAGGACGATGAGAACTCGCTGGAGAGCATCGTGGTTCGGGAGCGTCCCGGAGCGTTCCGGCCGGGACGGAACATGCGCGGGGGATACTGTCGCCGACGGTCTGGGTGGCGGCGGAGAATCGAGGCTGATCCCGGCTGCGGGATCATCCCTGAAACCCGGAACGGACAACACGAGAGAAAGGGCCAGAGCAAGGAGCATCTCCGTATCGTGTCGAAAGCAACCGCCACGTGCAAGAGGGGTATCAGCTCTGTCGAACCTGCTCGACGTCTCGTTCGATCTGAGCCCGTAGGCGTTCGACGGAGTCAAAACGTTGTTCGTCACGGATCCGTTCTACGAAATCCAGGCTCAGTTCACGGCCGTAGCAGTCACCTTCGAAGTCGAGGATATGAGCTTCGACCGTCACAGTGCCATCATCATCGGTGGTTGGCCGTACTCCGATATTCACCGCAGCCCGGTAGCGTGCCTGGCCCAAAAGGGCATGAGCGCGATACACGCCGTGGCCCGGGATGGCCAGATCATCATCGAGTTCGAGGTTCGCCGTCGGAAAGCCCATCCCCCGACCCATTCGCCGCCCCTCGATAACCGTGCCTGTCAGGCGGAATGGACGGCCGAGCTGTCGAGCGGCTGTGCGCATGTCTCCGGCCGCGACTGCTTCTCGAATGGCCGTCGAAGAGATTTTTTGATCCCCGTCCATGGCTGGAGGGATGGGAGACACGTCGAATCCCATCGTGGCACCCCACACCTTGAGGTCCGCGACGGTGCCACTGCCGTCTACTCCGAAGCGAAACTGGTCAGCAACTGCCACGAGACGAGCGTCCAGGCCGGTCACGAGGAACTCTGAACAGAACTCTTCAGGCGTGAGCCGGGAGAATTCCTCGGTGAAGTCGGCGATTGCCAGAACTTCTATCCCGTGTTCTTTCAAGAGTTCGGCCTTGCGTGAAAGACTCGAGAGTCGAGGTGGCGGATTGCCGGGGCTCAGAATCGCCCGGGGATGTGGTTCGAATGTCAGGACGGTGGGTACGAGACCTTCCCCTTCAATTTTGAGATGCTCGATCAATGCCTGATGACCCCGGTGAACCCCGTCGAGCATTCCGATCACGACAGCAGCATCCTGAACGTCCCACACCCGGGGGTCCCCTCGCATGATTCTCATTGGAGTACGACCCGGGATTTGAACCACCCACTCTCGGGTTCTCCAACGGCGACGAGATCGCCATCGAGCCCGATCGCCGCCACCGAGCCCTCGAACGTGCCCGGAATGCGTACCTGCCGGCCATGTCTGAGGGCTGCGGCATCTTCGGCGCCGACCGAAAACGAAGGAAGGTCGGCCAAAGCTGTGGCCGGGTCGATGAGGTGACGTTCGACTCCGTCGACTTCGAGCTGGTCGATCGTTGCGGCGTCGGTCACCGACAGAGATCCGTTCGTTGTTCTACGCAACGCGGTGAGATGAGCGCGCCCACCAAGCCGTTTTGCGACGTCATCCACCAGCGTTCTCACATATGTGCCCTTCGACGATTGAATCCGAAACGATGCAACGGGAAACTCTCCTGGCTCGAATCCGAGCACCTCGAATTGATGGATCGTCACCGAACGGGCATCACGCTCGATTTGCTTGCCTTCCCGCGCCAGCTCGTACAGTTTCTTGCCGCCGACCTTCACGGCAGACACCATGGGTGGTATCTGCTCGATGTCTCCGACGAACGCGCTCACAGCCTCGTCGAGTTGGCGCCGATCAAAGGCCATCGGAGACTGTTCCGTGATCTCGCCGTCAGCGTCGAGCGAGTCTGTGGCGATGCCGAATGTGGCTTCCGCCACATAGGTCTTGGTCAGGTCCTGGAGGAACCGCAACAGACGGGTGACCGGACCGACAGCGACAACCAGCAAGCCGGTTGCCATCGGATCGAGCGTGCCTGCATGGCCGACTTTCTTGACGCCGCTCAGGCGGCGAATCTTTGCAACCACGTCATGGGATGTCCAGCCGGGAGGCTTATCGACCAGCAGAAACCCGGTCACCGATCATCCATCGGCGAGAGCATCCCGCACCAGAGCGACAGCCTCCTCGGCCGTTCCGGCGTAGGTGAAGCCTGCCGCCCTGGCGTGCCCGCCCCCTCCAGCCCTTGAGGCGATCGCGCCGACGTCGACACTGGTGCGAGATCGGAGGCTGACTTCGACGGGACCGCCGAGATCCTTGACGAGACACGCGGTTTCGGCCTCACGAGCGATGCGGATGTAATCGATCATGCCGGGCACCGCCGAGGACTCGATTCCCGCCTTCTCGAGATCGCCGGACGTGAGCAACGACCAGACGAGGCCGTGGTCGGGTTCGAGAACTGCTCGCCCGGTCACGGCAGCAACCACGGACAGGTAGCCAAAAGGGACCGACTCGTAGATCTGTTGGCCAACCACGGCCGGTTCTGCACCCGCCTCGATCATCGCCGCTGCCGACTCGAGGAGCTCCGGAGTCGTATTCGAATATTGAAACCGGCCCGTGTCGGTGACCAGACCAACATGGAGGCAGGTGGCAATCTCTCTCGTGAGGGGCCAACCCAGCAGCCCCAGGAGCCGGTGAACCAGGAGTGCGCTGGCGCCTGCATCGGCGTCGATGACGTTGACATCGCCAAACCCCTCGTTTGTCAGGTGATGATCGATCACGACGAGATGTTCAGCCGCCTTACTGTTGGAAACCAGAGACCCGAGCCTTGCGCGGTCGCCGGTGTCGAACACGACCATCAGGCGCGGTTCCTCGGGAAACTTGTCGGGCTCGACGAGCAGGTCGAGCGGCAGGAAGCGCAGGTTGTCCGGAACCACGAACGGTTCCGAAAACGAGACCGTCACGGTCTTGCCTGCAGCCTTCGCGGCAAGACCGAAACCCAGGGCCGAACCGAGAGCATCGCCGTCCGGACCCTGATGGCAGCTGATCGCAATGTCGTTGGCGTCCTCAATCAGCGCCGCGGCTGCTTCGAGATCAGTCACGATGCAGCTCCCGAAGCTTCTCCTCGATGCGCAATCCGGTTTCAATCGCCGGATCGATCTGAAAGGAAAGGCGTGGCAAGTACTTCATGCGAACCTGCGGTCCGATCGACGCCTGGATCTTGGCGGTTGCTCTCCGCAGCGCCGCCGCGGTTGCTTTGCGATCGTCCTCGTCTCCCAGAACGGTGTAATACACGATCGCATTTCGCAGGTCGGGAGAGGTGTCGACGCCTGTCACGGTCACAAAGCCGATTCCAGGGTCTTTGAGATGCGTGATCTCCTCAGCAATCACTTCACGAAGCAATTCATTGATTCTGCGCATGCGGGCTGTGGTCATGGCGTCACACTTCCGGCTCGAGATACGCGGCGGCGATCGACAATAACTCTACGTCCGGTCTTCTGTCCAGAAAACGGGTGATTTCCTGCGTTACTCGGTCCAGCATTCCCGGGCGCTGAGCAACAAGCGCCAGACCCAGCGTGGCACGTTGCCATTGATCCTGGTGGTCGACTTCTGCAACGCCGATATGAGGGAACGCCTTGTGCAGATCGGTGATGACGTGCCGCACGACGCTGCGCTTGGCCTTCAGAGAATGAACATCGGGCAACCGGAGCCCAACTTCGAGGGCGCGGGCATCCACTCAGGAGCCCATGATCAGGTGCGAGCGACTTCGCGAACCCGATAAGCCTCGAGGATGTCTCCGACCTTGATATCTCGAAAGTTGCTGAGCCCGATACCGCACTCGAATCCCGTCGCCACCGACTGTACGTCGTCTTTGAAACGGCGCAGCGAGGCGATCTGGCCGTTGTAGACAACCACGCCGTCGCGTACGAGTCGGACCCGATCGTTGCGGGAAACCTCCCCTTCCGTGATGTACGAACCAGCCACCGTGCCCAGTCTCGGGGCACGGAACGTGTCGCGAACCTCGGCGACACCGAGCAACTCCTCGACCTCTTCTGGAGCGAGCTTGCCGACGAGCAACTGCTCTATCTCGTCCAGAAGCTCGTAGATGATGTCGTATGTCCTGATGTCGACACCGCGCTCCTCGGCAGCCTTACGTGCGTTGCTGTCCGGACGGACGTTGAACCCCATGATGAGAGCCTCTGAGGCCTCCGCCAGTACGACATCGCGCTCGGAGATCCCACCAACAAGAGAGTGAACCAGAACGATCTTGCCCCCTTCACGGCCGATCTGATTGACCTTCTCCCGGATGGCTTCCAGCGATCCATGAACGTCAGCCTTGATGATGAGACGAAGTTCGGCATCGCCTGCAGTGCGAAGTTCCTCGAGAAGCCCTGCCATGCGCTCGGCGGCAGTAGGGACAACCAGGTTCTGGCTTCTCAGCTCAGCTTCCCGGGCTTCAGCCTGGCGACGAGCGATCTTGTCGTTTTTCACCACTTCAAAGCGATCTCCCGCGTCGGGGACACCGCCCCAGCCCATGATCTGCACCGGTGTCGAGGGAGGAGCTTGCTTGATCTGGTTGCCATTGTCATCGATCAGCGCTCGTACCCGTCCGTAGACCGGGCCTGAAACCAGGCTGTCTCCCACTTTCAACGTACCGCGCTGGACGATGACGGATCCCAGCGGGCCACGCTGAGGGTCGAGATTGGCTTCGATGACGACCCCGCTGGCCGGTGCCTTCGGATTGGCTTTGAGATCTTCGAGTTCTGCGGTGAGACCGATGAGTTCGAGCAGGTTGTCGATACCATCTCCTGTGAGAGCAGACACCTCTGCCGAGAGCGTTTCGCCGCCCAGGTCCTCGGTTACGAGATCGTATTCGGTGAGCTGACCTCGTACGGTGTACGGGTCGGCTTCCTCCAGATCCATCTTGTTTATCGCGATGATGATCGGAACGTTCGCGGCTTTGGCGTGGCTGATTGCCTCGACGGTCTGAGGCATCACTCCGTCATTGGCAGCCACCACGAGCACGACGATATCGGTCACGTTGGCGCCTCGAGCCCGCAGCGACGTGAAAGCCTCATGACCCGGCGTATCGACAAACGTGAGCTTTCCGCCGTCCGGCAGCTCCACCTGGTAGGCACCTATGTGTTGGGTGATGCCGCCTGCTTCGCCGGCCACGACGTTGGCGTTGCGGATCGTGTCCAGCAACTGAGTCTTGCCGTGGTCGACGTGACCCATGATCGTGACGACGGCCGGCCGGGGTGCCAGATCTGCTTCCTTGTCGTCCTCGTGCACCTCGGCGCGCAGAGAAACAACCTCGGCTACCTCTTCCTCCATTTTCGAGACCGTCACCATGAACCCGAATCGAGCAGCCAGATCGTCGAGAACCGCAGCGGGCACCGGTGCGTCGGCCGCCGCCATCTGACCCATTTCGATCAGGTTGCGTACGACCGGGCCGACCGGAACATCCATCGCCTCGGCCAGCTCGCCAACGGTCACCCCTTCCGATACCTCAACGAGACCAAGCTCGCCATCGGTTGCGTCCAGACGCACGACCTCTTCTACATCTTCTTGCGGCGCAGCCCGTTTTGGAGCGGTCGGTTCTGGTTCGGTTACAGCAGGGGCAGTGGCGGCAGGTGGACTCTGGGAAGGTTGCGGGACTTCGGTGGTCGGCTCCGCAGTCGCCGCGGCATCGACGTCAGCTTGCTCATTGCTAGCAGCGGGAACGGATTCCGCGGGTGCATCGGCGTCCTGGTAACTGAGGCGAACCAACTCTGCCGCCTCCTCATCGAGACCGGACGAGGCGGTCTTCACCTCGAACCCGAGCTCGCGAGCGCGCTCGGCCACAGACTTGGACTCCAGGTCCAGCTCTCTGGCCAGTTCGTAGACGCGGATCTTCGCCATCAGAGGTCGGTCTCCCCGGCGGCGATCCCCACATCAGCATCGGTATCGGCCCCATCGGGCGTACCAACGACCTCAGATACTTCGGCCATTTCCTGCGCTTCGGGTGTTTTTGGCGCTTCCGGCATGTCGGGAAATGCTGGTTCTGCCACGCCGTCGTCTTCAGGCATGTCAGGCACAGGAGGCAGATCGGGTTCGTCTGAGTCCGGAACATCAGAATCAGGCACGTCTGGCACCTCGGGGACGTCCGAATCGGGAACGTCTGGCACCTCGGGGACGTCCGAATCGGGAATCTCAGGCAGTTCCGGAACGTCCGGGTCCGGCACCTCGGGAATGTCGCCGTCCGGCACCTCAGGCATTTCGGGGATCTCTGAATCAGGAAGCTCGGGAATGTCCGCATCGAGAATCTGTGACGGGGCCTCAGGCTCAGCCGAATCGGAAGCCTCCGCCGAAGCCGATGCGTCGTCTGTCGCTGCCTCGGCATCAGAATCCCGGGATTCCGCTGCGCTTTCCGGAGCGGCCGACGCTTCCCCGGTCGGAGGGCCATCCGCCCCGACCGGAGTGGATTCGGTGTCCTCGATTCTCGTGCCCTCCGGATTGGATTCGGGCCTGATTTCGATGCCGTAGCCGGTCATCCTGGCCGACAGACGGGCGTTCTGGCCATCTTTGCCGATGGCAAGTGACAGCTGGTTGTCTGGCACGATCACGATCGCCTTTTTCTCTTCCTCGTCGATGATGACATCGCGGACACCCTTGACGGGCGAGAGGGCTTCGGTGATGTACTTCTTGGGATCTTCCTGCCATTCACAGAGATCGATCTTTTCGCCACGCAGCTCGTTCACGACCTGGCGAACTCGCGATCCGCGGGCGCCGACACAAGCGCCGACGGCATCAACCTGGCGGTCATTGGAATGTACGGCCACTTTGGTCCGGTGACCGGCTTCGCGGGCAAGACCGCGAATCTCGACGATACCTTCTGCGATTTCGGGAACCTCGAGCTCAAAGAGCTTGCGAATGAAGTCGGGATGGCTACGCGACACAACAATCGGGGCACCTTTGCCTTCCTCGCGAACCTCCAAAATCAGGGCTTTGACCCTGGTGCCTCGTTCGAGCCGCTCATACGGTATGCGTTCAGACGATGGCATGATCGCCTCTGCATCACCGAGATCGACCATGCTGTAGCGATGGTCGACCTGCTGGATCATGCCGGTCACGAGTTCGTTTTCGCGACCGTGGTAGATCTCGTAGACCTGCTCACGCTTTGCTTCGCGGGTTCGTTGCTGGAACACCTGTTTGAACGTCTGTGCCGCAATGCGGCCAAAGTCGCCCGGCGTGTCTTCCCACTCCCGGGTCACGTTGCCGTCTTCATCCAATTCCTGCCCGTACACGACTACTTCGCCGGTGTCGGCATCGATGGTCACTCGCGCCTCTTCGGCAGCTCCGGGGCTGCGTTTGTAGGCCGAAACCAGGCCGTTGGCAACCGCGTCGAGCATGGTTTCGAGTTCCATGCCTCGCTCCCGGCAGAGCTGTTCGAGCGCTTCCATGTCAAACTGCATTAGTTACCTTCCCAACGGAATACGGTTTTGGCCGAGGTCACTTCGGCGTATGGCAGCTCCACGGCGCCGTCATCGGTGCTCAGCGTGAATCGATCGTCATGAACCGATTCCAGAATGCCGTTGTAGTTTTGACGATCTGAGGTCTTGACCGTGACCTCCCGACCAAGCGACTTGGTGTAGTGAGCGGGCCGACGGAGCTTGCGTTCGAGGCCCGGGGACGAGATTTCGAGCATGTAGGGAGACGAGAACAGATCAGACTCATCGAGAATCTTGGATATGGCAGGTGAAATGCTGGTGAGACGATCCGAATCGAGACCACCTTCGGCATCCAGTGTCACCCGACACAGGCGCGTCTGGCCGCCCCCGACGACTTCGACGTCGTCGAGATCAATATCTTCGGCGGCCAGATATCCTGCCAATAAATCCCAAATCTGTTCTTCGATGCGGCTCATCGCTGCTCATACCTACTTCTCTACAAGAAGACCAGCCGATCCAGGGCCTTCTCAAGAATGCAAAAAATAAAGTGGGCTACCGCCCACTTGCATCAACAAGCCTTCTCGCAGGGTGCGATTATAGCAGCGAAGCCTTCGCCTGTTCGATGGCCTGAGCAGCGTGAGCGACAGCATCATCCAGGGCGACATCAGTTCCTTCGCCAGCCCGGGTCTTCCATTCAATAACGCCTTTTTCCAGACCGCGGGGCCCAACGACCATTCGATAGGGAATCCCGACCAACTCGGCGTCGGCAAATTTGACTCCGGGGCGCTCGTCACGATCGTCGAGAATCACCTCGATTCCATGCTCCTGCGCTGCCAGGTAGAGCTGCTCGGCACGTTGCATGGTTGGTTCATCATTTCCGATGACCGTGATCACGAGTTCATACGGCGCTACCGACACCGGCCACATCAGACCCGAATCGTCGTGGTGGGCCTCTGCGATGGCAGCCATGGCGCGTTCGAGCCCGATGCCGTAAGAACCCATTGTGATGGTTTGGGGCTTGCCGTCCCTGTCGAGAACGGTTGCGCCGAACGCTTCGGCGAAGCGACGACCGAGCTTGAAGATGTGACCGACCTCGATCGCCTTGACTACGTCGAGCGCGGTTCCGCACACGGGACAGGCTTCGCCGGCTTCAACCTGTCGAAGATCGACCCATTTCGTGACCCGGATATCGCGCTCGACATCCACGCCTCGCACATGCTCGTCGTCGACGTTTGCGCCAGTCGTCATATTGGACCGGCCCGCGAGAGCGTGGTCGGCCACGATCGTCATTCCCTCTACCCCGACGGCACCAAGGCTCCCGGGGTGGGCGCCCATCTCTTCATAAATCTCTTCAGACTCGGCGGGCCGGATTTCGATGCCGCCAGTGGCGTCGACGAGCTTTTGTTCTACGAGCTCGTGATCGCCGCGCAGAAGCGCGATGGTGAGCTCACCATCGATCACGTAAAAAAGGCTCTTGATCTGACGCGCCGGCGGTGCGTCGGGCGAGAAATCAGCAAGCGCTGCAATCGTACGGATGCCGGGCGTATCGAACCGTTCGGGTTTCGGAGGGCCTGGCGGGTCTTCCACCGGTGCCAGGTCAGACGTAGCCTTCTCGACATTGGCTGCGTAGTCACCGGTAGGACACAGGACCACCAGATCCTCGCCGGCCGCCGACCTGATGACGAACTCGGTCGATCCGCTGCCACCCATAGCGCCCGAAGATGCGTCGATCCCTATCGTATTGAGACCCATCCGGCTGAAAATCCGCAGGTATGCGCGCCGATGATTCTCGAATGACTCGTCGAGCCCGGCGTCATCTATGTCGAACGAATAGCTGTCTTTCATCGTGAACTCACGGGTGCGCAGTACACCGGCCTTCGGCCTCGGTTCATCCCGAAACTTTGTTTGGATCTGGTACCAGAGCTGCGGCAACTCCCGATACGAGTTCATCTCGAGCGCCAGCGAAACAAACACTTCTTCGTGCGTCATGCCCAGCGCAAGGTCTGCATCCTTACGGTCTTTGAGACGGAACATCTCCTGTCCCATGATCTCCAATCGCCCGGACTTTTCCCAAATCTCGGCAGGCTGGATCGCGGGTAGCAAGAACTCCTGCCCGCCGATCGCGTTCAATTCTTCTCGAATGATCTGGCCGATCTTGTCCCTGGTGCGCATGGCGAGAGGCAGCAGGCTGTAGGCGCCTGCCATGAGCTGACGAATAAAACCGGCTCGAACCAGCAAACGATGGCTGGCGGCGTCGGCGTCGGCCGGGTCGTCCCGCAGCGTCGGAATAAAAGCCTGAGACCAGCGAATAGAAGCATCTCCTGAGAGCGGATTCGAGAAAATACTACTTCCCGGTACCTTCGCGATATCGCGCTTGGTCAGCCTCCTTTTCGGGGCCTGTGCGTACGCTGAGCAATACATCGCGTCCGCAGATCGGGACGCTCCGCATCGAGAAAGGCCAAAACCGTGGTGGCGAAAGTTTTCGGAATACTCGGTGTGATCTTGTATGTCCTCACCGGTTGGCTCTACCTGACCAGTGGACTGGTGGTGCCGTTTCCCTGGGTCTTCGTGCTGTGGGCGATTTGGCTGGCCGGGCTGATCGTGTTGCGCATTGTTTTTCGAGATCGACCGCTCTTGACTCCGCTGGTTGCGGTTGGCGCTGTGGTGGCGTGGGTGGCCTACGTTCAGCTTGGCTCCTGGCTATTCGGTTGGACGGCCTGATACCCGCACAAGCAGCTACCGGGTTTTGACGCGGTTGTCCCGAGTGGGTGTATGTTCGAAATTGGCACGAACACCAAGGGAGGCATCCGATGGCCACATACATAACGTTCTTTTCGTACTCGGCCGATGCAGTAAAGGCAATGATTCATCATCCAAGTGATCGTTCGGCGGCGGCAACGGCTCTGGTGGAGGGATTGGGAGGGACGGTCAAGGCGTTCTACTGGATGCAGGGAGACCACGACGGTCTCGTGATCGCCGAGTTGCCAGATGGCGTACAGGGGGCCGCTCTCAGCGCCGCCGTGGCGAGCACCGGTGCCATAACGAATCTCAGCTCGCATGAGCTGTTTGATCACGATCAGCAGGCCGAGATAGTCGCCGCTGCGAAAATCGCTCTCGAGTCCTATACGCCACCCAATTAGCGCCCGGGGTTAGTTGGCCACGGAACGATCTGCGACGATCATCGGATAGACGATCGACACGACGAGAAGCACAAGGCCGATACCGGCATAGAGCCATCCGGTCGTGGCATGCGCGCCGAACGCGGTATGCAGAGCCGGTGGCTCCGAAACCATGACGCCGCCGAATGCGAGAGCTACAGCGCCGAAGATCCGCATGGACGTCCACTGCATGGCGGGACGAGCGCCGCCCATGACGAGAGCCAAACCGGCGGCCATGTGGATCACGGCCATGAGCGATGTTGTGTGGAATCCTGCTACCACTGCGTGTTGATTGGCCACATCCAAGAAATTGACGCCGGTCTGCGAAATCGCTGTTCCCCCCAGGATGAGAAGCGCAATGCCAAAGCCGAGGGCCAACAGTTGACCGATGCCGCGGCCGAGCCGCGCTTCCACGGCGAGCTCGTCGCCGTGCGGTAGCGGCGGTTGGCTGGGAACGGCCTGCAGGGGCTGATTTGGGTAGGGCTGCGGCTGCTGGGGAACATTGCCCTGCTGGGGAACATTGCTCTGCTGGGGAACATTGCTCTGCTGGGGAACACTGCCCCGGGGATCGGGCATATCCGGGATACGGTCATACATAAGAGATCATCCTCCACGCGGCGAAGTAGCCGCTCGAATTCTGTATCGGCAAGATCTCGAAATCAGTTGAGCGCTATCCGGCAGCTACGACGAGACCGGACCGCCCGCTCGTTCCGCAACGGCCTGGCGACGTTGCTGAGATTGGTTGGCGTCACCCTGTTCGGCGGCGAGCTGCAGCGCGTTCATGGCAGCGATTTCCGGCGCCGAGGTGTCTGCGGCCGCCAGGCGGGCTTCAAAACCCTCTTCGACGAGCTTGCGGGCCTCCTCGACGAGAGCGTCAACCATCTCGTCCTCCGGCACGACCCTCACAACCTGACCTTTGATGAACAAGTGACCCTTGCCTTTGCCTGCCGCGATCCCGATGTCGGCTTCCCGCGCCTCTCCTGGACCATTTACGACGCATCCCATCACGGCTACCTGAATCGGAAGTTTCTCGGCCTCTAGCTTTTCCTGAGCTTCGGCAGCGACCGCAATAACGTCCACATCGGCCCGGCCACATGAAGGGCACGCAATCAGGTCGAGTCCTTTTCGTTCACGTAAGCCGAGATATTCGAGGAGTGATCGACCCGCTTTGGCTTCTTCAACCGGATCGGCGGTTAGAGAAAACCGGATGGTATCGCCGATGCCTTCCAACAGGAGCGTCGCGATACCTGCAACCGACTTGATGAGGCCGCCCGGGGGCGGGCCGGCTTCGGTCACGCCGAGGTGGAGCGGGTAGTCGACCTTCCCGGCCAGGAGTCGATAGGCATCCACCATCGACGGCACGTGGCTGTGCTTCACAGAGATCTTGATATCCGTGAAGTCGACTTCTTCGAGATACCGAATCTCGGTCAGCGCCGACTCGACCAGAGCTTCTGGAGTGGCACTTCCATATTTCTCCAGCAAATCCTTGTCGAGCGAGCCGCCATTGACTCCAACCCGAATGGGAACGCCGGCCGCTTTTGCCGCTCTCGCAACGGTTTTGATATGCGTTTCATCACGGATGTTTCCGGGATTCAACCGTAAACCAGCAACTCCGGCCTCGAGAGCCGCCAGGGCCAGTCGATACTGGAAATGGATATCGGCAATGATCGGGACCGGTGAACGAGGCACGATCTCGGCAAGCCCTTCGGCGGCTTCTATCTCGTTACAGGTGATGCGAACGATATCCGCGCCTGCTCCGGCGAGGGCATACACCTGTGCCAACGTTCCATCGACATCGGCCGTCTTCGTAGTGGTCATGGATTGCACCGAAATGGGAGCGCCCCCGCCCACTGCGACCGCGCCAACGTGGAGCTGGCTACTCATGCGACGTTTCATCAGGACACCCGTCTAACCGACGGGAGCCGGCGCAAAAATGTCGAACCAGAGTCCGATCAGGAAGATTCCCATGAACAGCACGATAACGCCGATTGCAATCGGAGCCAGCCGATCGAAATTCGCCTGCCTGCCTGTGAGCTTTTGGTAAAGCGCGATCGCGGCATGCCCGCCATCGAAGGGCAAAACCGGAATGAGATTGAAGAGCGCAACGACAATGTTCAGGCTGGCGAGCACACCCAGCAAGCCGGCCCAACCGAATGACTGCTGGATCTCGTCGCCGGCTGCCACGATTCCCACAACGGTTGTTGGACGGTTCTCGGGATCTGGCGTCTCGCCGCCTGCAATATCTCCGATGAGCCCTACGAGGTTGACCGGGTTGAGCAAGCGACCAAGCCCGGTCACGGTTGCTCCTACTTGCTCGGCGAATGCAGGCCATGCGACTGTGAGACCCTCCACAACTCCGAGGCGTTCGAGCTCCCGGTCGGGAGCCAGACCCATGTAACCGATGACCTCACCATCTTCGAGTTCACGCTCGCCGGGTGTGATGGTCAGCGGAACCATGACCCCATCGCGGTTGATTTCGATATTGATGGCGACACCTGGCCGGGCCCGAACATATTCGCGAAACGCGGCCCACTCGTCCAAAGCCAGGCCGTCGTACGCAACGATGGTGTCGCCCGCGATCAAGCCGGACGTCGCGGCGGCGGTTGCGTCACCGTTCTCATCGACATCGAGCACCATCGCGACAGTGGTGTTTGCTTCCCCCGGGATCCCGATGAGCACAAACACGCTGTAGATGAGCACAAAACCCAACGCGAGGTTGGCCACGATACCGGCCAACACCACAATCGTCTTCTGCCAATACGGCGAGCCGCGGTACGTGCGATGTTCCTCTTCGGGGTCCACCTCTTCTCCGGGATGCATACCGACAATGCGTACGTAGCCGCCGAGCGGTAGCAATTTGAGTCCGTACTCGGTCTCACCTTTGCGAAAAGACCACAATTTCGTGCCGAAACCCACGAAAAACTCGGTCGCCTTCATCCCAAATGCTTTGGCCGCGGCAAAGTGCGCAGCCTCGTGGAACATGACTGCTACAAGAATGCCGGCGGCTATGAAAAGACCTGCGCTCATGGGGGAAAACTACCTGCTACCTCGGGTTATCCCGGGCCATCGATCCGCACCTGAACCCACGGGCAGATTCAGTATCAACAACTGCCCGCTATCTCAGATGCAATGTTTCGAGACTCGGCATCGATTGCGAGTACATCGGCAACGGTGTCGATTGGCTGAACACCCATCCGCTCGAGGGACATCTCAACGATTGCCGAAATCATGCCGTACGATATTCGTCCATCGATGAAGGCCTGAACTGCGATTTCGTCAGCGGCATTCATGGTCGCCGGCGCACTTCCGCCGGCCCTTCCGGCCTCGTACCCGAGACGTAGCAGGGGAAAGCGTTCGAAGTCCGGCTTCTCAAACGTGAGCGTTCGCTCCGACCAATCGAACGGCTCGCCGCCCGGTGCCCGATCGGGATGAGTGATCGCGTATTGGATGGGAACTCTCATGTCCGGTTCGCCTACGTGAGCCTTGGTAGAACCATCGGTGAATTCGACCATTGAGTGCACGATGCTCTGGGGGTGAACGACAACGTCAATTGCATCGTACGAAATACCAAAAAGCAGATGTGCCTCAATCACCTCGAATGCTTTGTTCATGAGTGTCGAGGAATCGATCGTGATACGAGGACCCATATTCCACGTCGGGTGAGCGAGCGCTTCGTCGACAGTGACCCCGGATAGGTCGGCGCGGTCGCGGAAAGGCCCACCCGACGCCGTGAGTATCAGGCGCGTGACGGTAGACGGATCCTCTCCAATCAGGCACTGAAAGAGCGCGGAGTGTTCGGAATCGACCGGAACGATCTCGCCTCCACCGCGTTCTGCTGCAGCCAGCACCACAGGACCACCCGCTACCAGACTCTCCTTGTTGGCCAGCGCCAGCCGGTTGCCTGATTCGAGCGCAGCCACCGAAGCGGGGAGACCAGCGGAGCCCACCACACCATTGACCACGACAGCAGGAAACCGCGCCAGCTCTTCGAGTTCCCCCGGACCTCGTGCATACCGATCACCGAGCCGGTCCATGAGCATGGCGTGTTCCTCGTTGGTCGGTGCCGCGGCGACGACGCGAGCGTCGGGAAACCGTTCGGCGAGTGATACGAGCACATCTGAACCCTGACGGGCGCCGAGTGCCGCGACCTCTCTTCCGAGGCGCTCCGCAACCTCTATGGCCTGACGCCCGATTGAACCCGTTGCGCCGAGAATCACGAGTGGTCGCGCGTCTGTCAGAGAGCGCCCGCCAAAGAGAAAACCAGATACGCAGCGGGCACGGCAAACAGGTAGCTGTCGATGCGGTCCAAGAGCCCACCGTGTCCCGGCAGGAGATCACCCATGTCTTTGACACCAAAATGGCGCTTGACCAGCGACTCGCTCAAATCACCGAGCGGGGCTGCAATCGCGATGGCGGCCGCCAATCCAAGCGCTACGCCGGGAGAAATCGGGTCAACGAAGAAGGACGTGATGAAGGCCATGATGAACGCGAGAATCGTTCCACCTACCAGACCTTCGACGCTCTTGTTCGGTGAAATCTGCGGCGACAGTTTCCGCTTGCCGATGGCCTTTCCGACGAAGTAACTGCCGACATCAAACGCCGCAACTGTCAACATCGTCGCCACAACCAACCCGACCCGGTTATCCGAATCGGCAATGGGGATGACCAGGGCCAACAATCCCGGAATCCAGGCGACACCGAACAACGAGACGACGGCGTTGGGAAAGGGGTCTTGCGGTGGCTCAGATCTGGATCCGTACCATGCCATGACGACAGCAGTCGTGGCGGCGAGAGCGGCCGGAATCGCTGCCGGTCCGTTGGTATACGTGCCTACCAGCATTCCGATCGCGCCAAGCCACGCGAAAAGCCTGAGGGGGCGGTATCCCTGCTCGGTCGAAACGTCCATGAACTCCGTGAGGGCGATGACGCTCACGACCGTGATGAAAATGAGAAACGAAACTCCCCCGAAGCTCAAAGACAACCCGAATACACCGAGTAAGAGAATTGCGCTGGCGACGCGAAGTGTCAGCTCGCTGTCGCCGGGAATGATGGGTTCGTCGTCTTCGTCGTCGTCTTCCTCGATGCGCACCTGATCGAGATCGCGATCGTCGTCGGGATCATCGAGGAAATACGACTCGTCTCTTGCGATCTCATCTACGCCCACGAGTCCCGTGTCGACCCGATCAAGCGGCGCCGACATGGGCTCAGCCTCGACGTCCTTGCCTTCGGCCTCAGCAATTGCTGCAGCCAGACCGACATGTTCCTGGGTGGGCATGTGGATGTAGTCATCAGCGAGCTCCTGATTGGTGAACGACTCGAACTCCAGCGGAGCGATATCGGCGGTGAGCGAATCGACGAGCTCACGTTCTGGAGTTGGCAACCCGGTATCTTCGATGTCGAAATCATCTGACGAGCGAATGGGCCAACTCGAGTAGTCCTCGGCTTCTTCATGTCCAGGAACCGCGTCGTCGGTAATGGCCTCCATCTCGGTCCCGTGATCGGCTTCGTCACCGTCGTCGGCTGTATCCGACCTGCGGGAGCCGGGATCCTCTAGCGTCTCGGGCTCATCGAACAGCTGCGGCTCGCTCACCCCCTCCGGCTCGTCCAGCTCATCTACTTCATCCGGCTCATCCAGCTCATCCGGCTCATTCAGCTCATCCGGCTCGTCCAGCTCATCTACTTCATCGGGCTCATCCAGCTCAACGACCTCATCAGGCTCAACGACCTCATCCGGCTCATCAGGCTCATAAGGCTCAACGACCTCATCCGGCTCATCAGGCTCAACGACCTCATCAGGCTCAACGACCTCATCGACCTCATCGACCTCATCAGGCTCATCCGGCTCAACGACCTCATCAGGCTCAACGACCTCATCGACCTCATCGACCTCATCAGGCTCATCCGGCTCATCCGGCTCATCCGGCTCATCCGGCGCGGCGTACGCGGGTTCATCGGAGCTTGCAGCTTCGATGGCGTCTATTGCCTCGATGTCCGCATCTTCGGCAACGACCGGCTCAGCTTCAACAACAAACGATTGATCATCGGACTCCGTGTCGTCTGAGGCAGCTTGCGACACGATGTCCGAGGTCGCGAAGGCGGACGCATCGAGGTCCTCGACCAGCGAGAACTCGTGTTCTGCGGTCACATCCTGAAGATCGTCGATATCTACATCGTCGACAGTGAGCTGAATATCTTCTACCTCGACTCCCCCATTGCCATGGTCGGCCATGAACTCCGCCCAGGCGGCTTCTTCCGCCTCGTCGACATCAACCGTCCCCAGCTCGTCGGCTATGTAATTGGAGACAAGCGCATCTTCTTCGGCTTGCTTCTGGTCAAACACGTCGACGATCTCATCAAATCCAGGCTCTTCATCGACTGCAGAAGTCGCTGCCGGCGCGGTCTCAACGACAGGTACCTCAGAGGTGTCCGCATCGTGGTCGATATCCAGCGCATCTACCAATCCCCACCCCGGATCGGTGTCGTCAGCCTGGTGGTCGGAAGTCTCGTCCCAAGCAGACGTCTCGTCTCTCGCCACCTCTTCGAGAGATCCAACGCCATCGTCTTCGTCGATCGTTGGCGTTAGCTCATCATCGGCATCGAGCACCTCCGGCAGCTCCGGATCCACCAATTCTCCGAATGACTCGTCCAAAGCGTCATCGTCGCGGAACACAACGAGATGCTCGTCCTCTGACGACGTCTCGATGGAGGCAACCTCGGCCTGATCCGACGCCGAAACATCATGGGGTTCCGGCTCCGATTCCGCTACGGGCACGAGCTCAGACTCGGGCTCTAGCTCCGCTCGGAGCTCAGGCTCCGGGTCCGGCTCCAGCTCGGGCTCAGACTCGGGCTCCAGCACGGGCTCAGACCCGGCTTCCACCTCAGGCTCAGACCCGGCTTCCACCTCAGGCTCAGACCCGGCTTCCACCTCAGGCTCTGTCCCGGCTTCCACCTCAGGCTCCGTCTCGGCCAGCAACGCCTCTTCTTCGCCTTCCGATTCCGAGTCGAGATCGAGCGGCCACTGCTCTTCGGTCGTCGGCTCCTGACCGGGACTCCAATCCGGATGCCAGGGATCGCCGGGATGAACTCCCCCGCCTCCTGTCGTCACGCGCCTGATCCTTCCTCGCTAGACCTCAAGAAGCTCAGCTTGTTTCTGGTCGAACAACTCGTCCACCCGTGCCACGTACCTGTCTGTGAGCTCTTGAAGGCGTTTTTCTCCGCGGCGAATTTCGTCGTCCGACAGCTCTCCGTCAAATGCCTCGATATCTTCTTTGGCGGGCCGGCGGATGTTGCGGATGGAGATTCGGCCGTCTTCGGCCATGCCGCTCACCACTTTCACCAACTCCTTGCGGCGATCTTCCGTCAAGGGAGGGAAGGCAAGCCGGATGACATTCCCGTCGCTGTTCGGTTGCAGGCCGAGAGAAGACGACTCGAGGGCCTTCTCGATATCAGAAATCGAGCCTTTGTCGAACGGGGAGATCACGAGTGTGGTCGGCTCAGGCACCGAAAAGGTCGCAAGCTGCTGAAGCGGGGTACGGGTTCCGTAATACTCGACCATGACACGATGGAGGATTGCTGGATTGGCTCGGCCGGTTCTGACGGTGGAAAACTCCTGTTGGACGTGCTCGATCGCCCTGTCCATCTTCGCCTCGGCATCGGCGAGAACTTCAGCAATCATGGGCCCGTCTCCTTATCACTCGGCCCTGCATGATGGGCTTCTTCGCTTCCGGCGAATTCCCCTCGGGCGATCGTGGCTCAGTGAACCAGCGTCCCCACGGATTCTCCCCGCACGGCTGCCGAGATATTGCCCGGCGTAGCGATATTAAACACCCGAATCGGGAGCTTGTTGTCGAGGCACATCGTAACGGCCGTCGTGTCCATCACGCCGAGCTGGCGCTGGATCGCATCCATATACGAGACTTCCGTCAGGAGCTGAGCATCTTCGTGGATGGAAGGATCCTTGTCGTAGACCCCATCGACCTTGGTGGCTTTGAGGACCGCCGTTGCACCAATCTCAGCTGCTCGCAATGCAGCGGCAGTATCAGTGGTGAAAAAGGGATTCCCGGTTCCGGCGGCGAATATCACAACCCGTCCTTTTTCGAAGTGACGCAACGCTCGAAGTCTGATGTATGGCTCAGCCACCTCAGAGATGCTGATGGCAGTTTGAACCCGCGTCACGACGCCGGCGTTCTCGAGCGCTTCGCGCAACGCGAGAGCGTTTATGACCGTGGCAAGCATGCCCATGTAGTCGGCGGTCGCCCGATCCATGTCTTTGGCCGCTTCGGATACGCCCCGAAAGATGTTGCCGCCACCTACTACTACGGCAACCTCATGGCCTTCGGCGTTGACTTCTCCGACTTCTTTCGCAACCCGACGGATCGTGCTCGGGTCGATCCCGTACCCGGTTTCAGAGTCGGCGAATGCTTCGCCGGAGAGTTTGAGGACGACTCGCCGCGGCGTGCTCACTCGCCGACCGCGACGCGCGACATTTTGCCGACGCCGATATTTTCGCCAAGCCGCCCGGACATCTCGTCCATCATCAGTTTCACCGTACCGTCGTAGATGTCGGTTTTGACGAAGTTCTGCTCGTAGAGGACATTGTCCTTCATGAAAGCTTCGAGACGGCCATCGATGATCCGCTCGATCACATTGTCCGGCTTGCCTTCATTCCTGGCCTGGTCGCCTGCGATCTCTCGCTCCTTGGCGATGACGTCTTCCGGCACATCCTCTCTGCGTACCCACGCGGGTTTGAATGCGGCGATGTGCATGGCTAGGTTCTTGGCAGCTTCCCGGAACTCTGCACTTTTCGCGACGAAGTCAGTCTCGCATCGAAGTTCGACAAGCACACCGACAACCGGTCGCTCCGCCTGGACATGCAGATAGTGTCCGATCGTCCCCTGATCGTTTGACCGGTCCGCGCGCTTGGCTGCATCGGCCAGACCCTTCTTACGGAGAATATCGGCCGCGACGTCGCTGTCACCTGCGGCTTCGGTCAGGGCGGCTTTCACATCCATGATGCCGGCTCCGGTCGCCTCCCGAAGCGCCTTGATGTCTGCTGTTGAGATGTCAGCCATTGGAATCGGTCCCAACCGTGTCGGCACTCGCGAGGGCAGCCTCGGTGGCAGCTTCCGCGGCGGCCGCAGCCTCGCGAGCGATTTGATTCTGTCGCTCACGCTCAGCATCGACAGCCTCTTGTTCGGCCGCAACCTCGTCCTTGCGCGCATCGGCAGCCTGGGCGGCGGCCTCCACTCCCTTTGCATGGGCTGCCGAGCCTTCGATACAGGCATCAGCGATGGCACCCGCCATCAACTGCGTCGCCCGTATCGCGTCATCATTTCCCGGGATCACGATCGAGATGGGATCGGGATCGCAGTTGCTGTCCACGACGGCAACGATGGGGATCTTCAACTTCGTGGCTTCTTTGACCGCGATGAGTTCGTTATTCACATCGACCAGAAACAGCATCTCCGGCGGACGCGCCAGATCCCGCACTCCTCCCAGGTTGTTCTGTAGCTTCGCCATTTCGCGGCGGAGCCTGATGCGCTCTTTTTTCGGCAGCGAATCCATTTCGCCTGACGTGTCCATACGCTCGAGCTCGCGCATGTAGAGGACACGTTTGTGTGTGGTGTGAAAGTTGGTGAGCATGCCGCCCAGCCAACGGTTCGCAATAAAGGGCATTCGTGCACGCTGAGCGGCATCAATGATTGGGTGCTGGGCTTGCTTCTTGGTGCCAACGAACAAGACGGTGCCACCCTTGGATGTGACATCCACCACCGCGGCGTACGCCGCCTGGATTTGTTCGAGTGTTTGCCGTAGATCGATGATGTGAATGCCGTTTCGTTCACCGAATATGTACGGCTCCATCTTGGGGTTCCAGCGCCGGGTTTGATGCCCGAAGTGGACGCCCGCCTCCAGCAGCTGCTTGATGGTGACTGATGATGCCACGCGTTATCTCCTTGTGTTTGGTTGGGTCCTCCGCCTGCCCGACAGCCGACCCGGAAACGTTCTCATTGCGGAGACGTTCCGACCACGGTCGACCTGCAGCAGACGTGCGTAATTGAGCCGGAAGTGTAGAGGATGCAGTGGAAGTCGTTAAGCGGAACCCCGGTTATGGCCCGGATTTCGAGGGACCCGGCTCGACGGTCATCGGCTCCGGTAGATCGGTTCGATCATCCGATTGCGCACCGACATGACGGCCTTGGTGTGGATCTGACAAACGCGAGATTCCGTCACGCCCAGCACATCGCCGATCTCGGAGAGCGTTAGGCCCTCGTAGTAATAGAGCGTCACGACGAGCCGCTCTCTCTCCGCCAGGCGATTGATGGCTTCGGTCAACGACTTTCGGGTTTCGTCGACTTCGAGTTCCGCAACCGGATCAGCCGCCCTGGGATCGGGAAGTAGATCGCCAACCGAGGCGGCGTCGCGATCTCCCGTGTTGAGCATCTCGTCCAGCGCCACCAGTCCCAGGGTCGAAATTTCCGACAGATGATCCTTCAGAGTCTCAACCGGAACATTCATGTGCTCCGCGAGTTCTTCATCAGAGACAGAACGCTGCTCCGCGTGCTCGAGCTCGGCCAGGGACCGTTGGATCTCACGAGCGCGAGCCCGAACGGATCGTGGTACCCAGTCCAATGCACGTAGCTCATCGAGAATCGCGCCCTTGATGCGATTGACTGCATAGGTCTCGAACTTGAAGCCACGTTCGAGATCGAACTTGTCGATTGCGTCTATCAGACCAAAGATTCCATACGACACCAGATCAGATTGCTCGACATTCCTGGGTAATCCGACACCCATCCTGCCGGCCACGAATTTGACGAGCGGCGAGTAGTGGAGAATGAGCCCCTCACGCGCCTTCGGGTCACCGTTCGCCTTGAACGTTTCCCACATCGCGTGGAGGGTGTGCTCTTCTATTTCAAGCGCGGGGATGCGATCGCTCATACGTTCCTTTGAGGTGCTCGTTACTTATCGACGTGTAGATCTGCGTAGTGGAGAGATCATTGTGCCCGAGTAGCTCCTGAACTACGCGTAAATCCGCTCCCCCTTCCAACATATGGGTGGCGAAAGAATGGCGAAGAGCGTGAGGAAATGTACCAAAATACGTTGTAACCACGCGGCGTACGGCCCGGACGTCCATGGGCCCCCCCCTCGCTCCTACCCACAAAAAAATGCCTGCGGAACCGCCCGCGAGGTGTGGTCGAGATTTTTTCAAATATTCCGCTAAAGCGGCGCGCGCGGGGGCACCGAGGGGCACGACCCGCTCCTTTTTCCCTTTTCCGGCGACCTTCACAAATCCTTCGCGTTCCATTTCATCCGTCGTCATGGAGGTGAGTTCCGAAACGCGCAAGCCGGTTCCGTACAGGACTTCCAGGATCGCGCGGTCTCTGATCGCGATGGGGTCGGCTCCCGGTTCCAGGTCGTCGAGATGGCGACTCAAAACCGTTTTGGACAAAGCTTTGGGAAGGGTGCGAGGCCGGCGCGGTATCGCGAGTGCATCGAGGGGATTGGTCGTAATGAGCTCTCGTTTGAGAGCGTCCGCATAGAACGACCGGAGCGCTGAAGCTTTCCTCGCTACTGAACGCCTGCTGAAGTTTCTCGTCGCCAGATTCGCCAAATAGCGTCGGGCCATCGTCCTTGTCACGGCCGCGACTGAATCGCAGCCGAGCCGGTCAACAAAATCGAAGAACTGCGAAAGGTCTCGACGGTAGGCGTTGACGGTGTGGGGAGACAATTGTCGCTCCACCTCCAGCCTCCACACGTAGTCGGAAACCGGCCCCGCAGCCCAACCTGGAAGGTCAGGTATTGATCCCATAGAAAGCCGAGGCTAGCGGCAACTCGCGAAAACCTGCCCTATTGGGCCACCCGGACCATACGAACACATTCGTGGTCTACGCCTGGCCGGCATCCGGTGGAGGCACGACGGAGGAACACAGACTCACGAAGCACAAACACCGAGGCAGACATAACATCGCGAGGATCATGCGAAGACATTCATGAGCATCGAGCTGGCTATTGCCACCGCGATCGTTGGCTATGTGATCGGATCCATCTCGTTTGCGCGCATCATGGCCCGAATCCTGTTACCCGATCAGAACATTGAAGGAACGGCGCTGACGTGGGGGGAGACCGATGAGGGTTTCCACACGGATAACGTGAGCGCTACCACGATTGGCCAGGCCAGAGGTAAGCGATACGGATGTCTCACCGGATCATTTGACATCCTCAAAGCATTCGTACCGGTGCTCGTCCTGCATCTTGTGTATCCCGAGCAACCGCTCGACGTGGTATACGGCATCGCGGTGACGGCGGGGCACAACCTTCCGGTCTTTCATCGCTTCAAGGGTGGCAGGGGCACATCGACGATCCTGGGCGCGCTGTTGGCGATGGCTCCGCTGGCAATACCGATCACGATCTTTCTCGGTTACGCCATCGGCTTGTTCGTCTTCAAGGACGTCTTGCTGGCCCACCACGCCGGATGGATCGTGATACTTCCTTTCTATTTCGCCGCACTCGGGGAGTGGGATCTCGTTGTTTTTTCCGTGGCCGTCAACGCATTGCGCTGGGGTGTCAGTGGCCCGGAACTGCGCGATTACTGGCATATGCGCAAGACCGGAACGCTCGAGACGAGAGAATTTCACGAGGCCATCGAGCAAACCCACATCGGGTATATCCACAAGTTTGTCCGTAGTCGAGGCTGGATCACATATGACTACATGAAGGGGGATACGTGAACTTCAACAACGGACGTGAAGAACGCTCAATAGAGCGGGGGCGAAAACAAGTTCCCTAGTTTTCCACGACCTGGTCTTCCACGGTCTGTTCTTTCACGGTCTGTTCTTTCACGGTCTGTTCTGCCACGGCCTCCATCTCCACGAAGATCTCCCCCGTGTAGCCATTGACGACGGCCACAGCACCGTCCGGCAGCCCCATAGCGCCGTCAACCGATACGACACAGGGGATTCGATACTCACGTGCGACAATCGAGCTGTGGGATAGGACGCCACCGGACTGGGCTATCACGGCTCCCGCCTTCGAGAAGAGCGGAGTCCAACCAACGTCGGAGAAAGGGATTGCAATGATGTCACCGGGTTCGACCCGATCGAACTCATCGAGTCCCCTGACAACGCGGATGACGCCCCGGTGACTCCCGCCCGAGGTCGCGGTACCCGAAAGAGTGTTGGAATCCAGCCCGCTCCGGCGCGCCGGGATGAAGCTTTCACCGAAAATGACTTCCGGCATGGTGACGTCCCTCGCATCCTGCATATCGGCTCGTCGTGATGAAACGAGATCCTTGGTCCGGATCTCCCCCGAGCCCAGAACGAGCGATCTGACCTCGTCGTGGGAGAGCATCATGAGGTCCTCGGCTGCATGCACGAGGCCCCGCTGCTGCAGGCGAGCACCAAGCTCCAGAAAGTATGAGCGAAACAAGCCGTATCCCAGGGTGTAGTGATAACTCACGACCTCACGGTGCAACTGGTATCTGCCTGCCCGGGTCCGAGCACTCCGCAGTCGCCGGCTCTCGAGCCTGCGCGGTGGCGGATGTGCTGCCGGTGACGGCGGGCTCTGTATCAGCGACAGGATGAGATCTCTGCGCTCCGACCACGGAGGCACCGAAAAGTCGTTGCCGCTGTCTGAAAAATGGCCAAAGGTTGCCAAGAAGGTCTCGAACTCTGATTTGAGGGGCTCCGGCAGTCCGGCCTCTCCCAGAGCAGCGATTCTGCTTTTTGCCTCGTCCGGGAGAGCCCGGTACCTGCTGCGTAGGCGCTCCAGGTGAGGGTGCGGAGACACCGCTTCAAGCCGCTCTTCGAGATCGTCCATGACGCTGATGTCATCGAGATCAAAGCCCTGTTTGGCTAGCGCTCTTCGCAACAGCGCGTTGTGAGCGTTTGCCAGCAAAGGGGTGACGATGTTGAGGTAGGCCATCTTCTTTCCGAGCGTGATCAACTCGTCAATAGCGGTGAGGAGTTGCGAATCGGTTCGGTCTGTGAGCTCAACCGCATAGGTGCGATATGCATCAACCAGGGCCGGAAGATCGCGCTCGACTCGTTTTTCGAAACGCAGGAACCGAACAGCGACTGCTGCCATTCTTGGCAACAACCTGACGGTGGTCATGGTCGGCGCGAACCTCGGTTTCGCGTCGCCTGGAAGCCCGAGCAGCATCTCCAGAGAATCGCGAGGCATGCCAAGCAATTCGAATATCCGACCGACAGTCCCCATGTTGAAGTACGCCCGATACGCGAACTGTTTCGCCAAATCGTCGGGCTTGATACCGTGATCACCCAATAGCTCGGTAAAGAGCTTGACCCAGGCGCCATTCACCATCGGGATATTGACGCTCCACACCAGCGGTTTGATCATGCCCGGCATGACTTCTCGCGAAATTCGATTCGAATACACCGGTATTTCGGCCAGTCCGGTGATCGGCCTGGCCTGCACCCACCACAGCCGCGTACCATCCCACACCCATTCGAGGTCAATGGCTTCACCGAATTCGCCGGCCAGGCGCCGACATGTATCGGCAACCTCGTCCACGACCCCTACGGCGACGGCCGCTTCTTCTGGATTGTCAACCCATTCATCTCCACGGCGCACCCAACGATCTGGCGTGTGCCCTTCACTCACGAGACGGTCACCCCGACCCTCGACCGCCTCGATGACGACCTCGTTGAGGCCGGTGACTGGATTGCGCGAAAAGGCAACCCCTGATGCCACCGGAGCTACGAACTCCTGAATCATGACGGCCATCGATATCGGGCCGGACTGATCCAGGGCAGCCCGGTATGCCGCTTCGAGGCTCGATTCTGCCGAGCCAAAGACTTCAGCGACGGCGGCGCGGAGCGCCACTTCTCCCCGGACGTCGAGGATCGTCGCGAACTGCCCGGCATACGAGGATTCTTTTCCGTCTTCGACCGTGGCAGACGATCTGACGGCGTACGATTTGGTCGAGACCAGGTCATCGAGAAGCACGGCATCGGGGTCGACACCAATCGGGATCACCCAGGTTCGGGGGACGGACATTCCTCTGCCGATCAACCAGTCAACGTGAGCGGCCTTACCTCCAATCCGGTTCACGACGTCGTTGGGACGGCGAGACGGTTTCGTGAGGAAGCCGCCACCGAACGACCCGGTCAACTCAATCGGTTTGATCACCGAAACACCAGATAAGGCTCGTAGTCATCCAGAATCCCAAAATCACCTGAGTATTCGTATCCATAAAAGTTCTCGAACAGGAACATGCGAGGCGGATACGGCGTGAAGGCGAGCATCGCCGCCAGCATTACGCCGATGAGGCCGATCCCGACGATGCGATAGGCCGGAGCAAGGGGTGGTCGCGTCAGAATTCGGTAGGCGACCAGGTTGCCAAGCAGCACACCGAAGGCCCCGGTTCCGATGTCAGCCCACAGAAAACCGCGCCCGTGGATCGGTAGAGCGATGCCCAGGTAGAAATAGAAAGACCCGATGACACCTACCGGCACGGCAAGGAGTGCGAGTGCTTTGCCGTACCAATAGTTGTTCGTACGCTCGCGCACATAGGCGTACTGCACGAGCGTGAACAAGAGTCCAGGGAAGAAGAACAGTTTCAGGTGCTCCCAGGTGCTTTCGTTCACGGATCCGAAGATGGCCATCGGACGCCAGAAGTTGGATAGCTCGTACGCAAAGTGCAGTGCCGAGCCCGCGAGCATGATGAATACGAACGCGCCAACCTCCCAGAGAGCAATCACCCTCCGATCGACGTGCTGGATGTCCGCATCGGAGGCCGATTCGGTCCTGGTCACAAAACACCCACCAGAAACAGGAGACCGATAACGGAAACTCCGACGGCCAGCAGCCTGAGCACGGGACGGCCTCGCTGATACCGGCTGGCTTGATCACCGATCAGGACACCGACCAGGTGAATGATGGCCGTTCCGGAGAGAAACCCTGCGGCGTACACGGCCGGCTCCGCGATGTTTGGAATTTCAGAACCATGGGCGTAGCCGTGGAGAAGCCCGAAAAAGCCCACAGCGCCCATCGCCAGTCCGAGCGGCAGACTGCGGTCGGCCGCAATGACGATACCGAGACCCAACACTGAAATTGCGATACCGACCTCGATGAACGTCGAGCCGAGACCCATCTCCGCGCTACCGAGGAGGCCACCAACAGCCATCGCAGCCACAAAAGTGGCCGGAACCGTCCAGATCGCCCGCCCCCCGATCATTGCGCTCACGATGCCAACACTGACCATGGCCAGCAGATGATCCAGGCCCAGAACCGGATGAGTGAATCCGGCGAGGAACGAGCCGAGACGTATCACCTGACCCTCGTGCGCAAATGCGGCTCCCGGCACCATCAGCATGGAGATCGTCAGGGCGACCAGCATCAAGGGTCGTCGTTGCATCGGCTTCCTCCCGTGCCTTCTATTCCGTGACAGCGACCATCCGGATATCTCCATCACCGGTCTCCATCACAATACGAGTGATCTATCGGTCTGAACAGCCCCAGCCGGTGTCACTCGGCCGCCGCCCTGGCCACGGCGTCGATCCGTTCGAGCACATCCTGGATCTCCGCGGCAAGTGCCTGGCGGGCGGCAACCAGATCGGAGCCCGTCAGGTCCCTTGTTCGATTCTTCGCCAATTTGAGGGCGTTCTCGAAAAGGGATTTCGAGATGGACTCCGGACTCCGGATGCGCGACTGCAATTGATATTGCTTTCCGAGGCCCATGGCCCGTTTGATAATGGCGTCGTCGTCGGCCTTGTCCGATGGATCGAGATCGGCCAGCACGTCGGCCACCACGGCATAGGCCTCCAGAAACGGTCTCAGAACCCAGTGGGCGACAAGCGGTCTCAGTGTGGTTGCCAGATTCGAGGCGCTTTCCCCGCCTTCGGCTATCGCCGCCTCCCATCCGGGCGCTCGTCGATCGAGTTCGTCTCTGATTTGTTGCCTGAAACGTTTCTTGGTCGGGAAGAAGAACTCGAACTTCAACAGGTCTCGAATATCCAAAACCTGATCCCAAAACAACTCGGTCCGGTCGCCATCCAGTTCAGCGGCCTCGAGAGCGGCGAGTTCCGCAATAGCGGGAAGCAAGAAAAAGTGAATGACCGTGTTGCGATAGTACGCGGCAGTATGAGCCTTCTCCGGATCGATGTAGTACACAGGCTCGACGCCCTCGTCCGTTCGTTGCACAACGTTGTTGTCGGTCAGAAGCTCGAGACGGGCCTCCACCTCGGCCGGCTTGTCGAGGTCCAGTTCGACGGTCGTCGGAAGGGCCCGATCATCGATGTATTCGAGATACGGCTCCAGATACTCGGTGATCTGGGTGGTTGTCAGGGCATGGCCACTGCCAAGCAACGCCAGAGCAATGAGCGATGTGGGTGTGATCGGCGTGGCTTCGTTGATATTGACCGCAACTTTGAACGCCATTTTCCGAATTTCGATATCGGCCGGTGCTTCTCCCGTGTGGTCGGCCGGTCCTATCTCTTCGAGCATCGAGATCGGGTTTCCAAACCGTACATAGATCGAGCCATACCGATTGCCGAGGCTGCGCACCGTCTTGAGCAGCCACCCGATGCTCTCCTTTTCTTTCGCCTCACCTTTGTCTTCCCGTATATGGTCCGCGATTTCGTGGATCTGGTCATATGCGATCGATACAGGAACGAGAATCACGTCTTCGGCTACTCCCATGTTGTAAGCCTCGGCGACGTACGTCAGCATGCCATACCGGGGAGCTCTCAACTTGCCGGACCGCGACCTACCGCCTTCCATGTACCACTCGATGGGAAATCGCTTCTCCAGGAGATACGCGATGTATTGGCGAAGCGTGAACTTGTAGATCTCGTTGTCGCGAAACGATCGCCTGATGAAGAACACACCCGTTCGGCGTAGTAGCGAACCGATGGGAAAGAACTTGAGGTTGATGCCTCCTGCCGTGTGGTTGAGCGGACGATCGTTTTCATAGAGGATGTGCTGAAGGGTGAGCCGATCGAAGTGCGACTTGTGAGCGGGCAGGAAGATCAAGGGGTGATTGCCGAACCGATCGTAAACGGAGGCCAGCTCGTCAGGCTCGTAGTTGATCGCCGTATAGCCTCTCGTATAGAGGAATCGAATCAGGCCCGCAACGAGATCAATGACAAACGGACTGTGGGATGCACCGATTTCGGAGAGGTAGCGCTCGGCCCGGCGTTCAACGGTGTCGATCGACCGATTTTCCTTCCGCGCGATTTCGCGAATGCCGGCGCGAAATCGTGGCTTGGAGAGTATTTGCTCTTTTACGAGCTTGGGCACCTTGTATCGATATCCCCGCAGCCGACGCTCCGCGACTTCCAGGGTCAGGGCAGCCTCCCGGGTTATGTATTCGGCGAGTCCCGAAACCTGATCTGCGCCGCTTTCTGACCATCGGCGGCGGACCTCTGAGACACGTGCCGGCTGGCCGACGACCACTCGAACCAGCTCTGGAAAGCGCGAATAAATGCTGTGTTGTCGGACCGGATCCGGGTCCCTCGGATCACCGAAACTCAGCAAATCCCTCAAGCGCACGGCCCGGAGGCCGTCCCGCTCGGACACCATCCACACAACCCGCAGGGGCACCAGAAGCGGATCGCCCGAACCGGCTAGCACCGATTTGATCACCGATTCCGGGCGAGGGCGGACCTTCCTTCTTCGACGAGACGCCTGCAATCTGATTCGGTCGATCGGGCCGGCGTCGGGTGGGCGATGCTCTTCAATCCACTGCTCGAGCAATTCGTGCTCGAGTTTGCTTGACGCATCGATGAGAAACACGTAGGCATCCGCCGGCTGAGGCGGCCACGAAACCGGTGGGGCTATTTCAGTCGACATGGCTCCAAATTAGACCACTGCGGGTACATACTCACGCTTTGCGACACAAATTGCCACGTTCGACAAGAAAAAACCCCGCCGTAGCGGGGCTTTTCTGTCAATGTTGTGAAATTGCCGCTAGTCGTGTACCCGGTCCTTGAGCGCTTGTGCGGGCTTGAAGACCGCCACGGTGCGTGCGGCGATGGTCATCGATTCGCCGGTACGAGGATTACGCCCCTGGCGGGCGGCCCGGTGTTTGGTGCTGAATTTGCCAAAACCGCCGATGGAAACCTCGCGCCCGGCGTCGAGTTCGACTGCGATGATTCCCTGCCCGGGCTTGCTGTCGAAAATAGCGTCGATTGCCTCAGCAGCTTTTGACTGGGGGATGTCGATCTTCTTGGCGAGTTTCTGAGCCATTTCGGTTTTGTTCACGGCTGTGTTCCTTCCGTCGTGATTATCCGGTGACCTCACGGGTCAACCCCTCGGCGCAGAGGTTAGAGCGAACTTCTGGGGAATCTGCGGTATTTGTACCGCCAGAACGCGATTACCACGCCTAGTTGTTGGTAGAAAATGGAAGTCTCAATCAGGCTTGTGAGCGGCTATCGAATACATCAGTGGCATCTTGTCACGGAGCCCTTGCGGCATGTACCAACGACCTTCTTCTTCAACCATCATGGGTATCAGCTGCCATTCGAGGAAGTCGTGTTCATCTAGCACATCGATCACGAGACCGTTGCCGATCAACGCATTGACGACCGAGGAGATCGGGTGGTTCCATTCGTAGGCTCTCGAATGCTCGATGCGCCCATCACCGTCGGTGTACGAGACCTCCTCGTCCCACGTGAAAGGGTCGTGCTCGTCATGCCAGAACGGATACCGGTGTACCAGACGTCCGCCTTCTTCCTCCAACGGAAAGATCGCAGGATGACCCTCACGTATATAGAAACGACCGCCGGGCTCGAGCAGCTCCGCGACGACACGGGCCCAGCCCTCGATATCGGGCAGCCAGTTGACGGCTCCCACCCCGGTGTACACAAATCCGAAGGTCCTATCGAGCCTTGCCGGGGCGTCATACACGTTGCCTTCGACAAACTCGGCAGGCGTCCCGGCAGAAAGCGAAAGCTCTCTGGCGACAGCTAGAGATCGCTCGGAGAAATCGTAGCCGACGACCTTCGCCCCGAGCCGTGCCAAAGAGATCGTGTCGGTTCCGATGTGACACTGCAGATGCACAGCGGCGACGCCATGAATGTCGCCGAACCGATGCCTGTCAAACTCGACCACACCGCTGAGATGATCCGGATCGCGGTAGCGTTCCAGCCCGTAGGTGCGTGAGATGGCGTGGATACCCGCCCGATCATTCCAGTTGAGGCGGTTTGCCTCGAACCATGCTTCGCGGTCCACGTCAGCTCGTGATATGAGGGAGCTCATCGGGCATGAGCGGGTTCGGCCGGTTCCGATGGAACGCCGCAAGCGTTCCGGCATCGCAATCGCTGCAAAGATGCACAATCCTCGTGCCGACGACCGACAACTGAGTTCCCCGTGATTTCTCTACGATGGCCATCACAGCGGGTTGCATGTCTTCTCCTTCGCAGCGATCGCATACCGGCCGAATCCGCCGCTCCCAAACCTCACCGCATGCGCCACACTTGACCTCGATGATCTCGTCGCGGCGTCGGCCGACCAGGTTCTTGTCCTCGAGACAGTAGGGACAGCTGATAGCCAACATCACCGTCATTATGGCGCACTCACGAGGCGATTCGAGTCCGACTTGCAGTTGCCCGATATCGTGACGCGTCCGTCCAGCCGGAGTTTCGGCGCTCTCATGGCTTGCAGCGCCGATGTCAAAATTCTGTGCCGTTTCGAGGACGTCAGCGGCGCGCCCGCGTACGATGAAGAACGGTCACCGGTTCAGGGCGAAACATGAGCAACATCTCCAAGCGGTATGTGGCAGCAGCTGTCATGGGATCGGGCGTGGTTGCTTATCTGGGCGCGACCGCCATCACCTGGCTGGGCCATCTCGCCGAACATCCGGCGTTTTGCAGACCACCGGAGTGCGTTCTTCCTCCATTCGACTTCGGGAGCACATTGTTCGGGATCTCGTTTGTACTCGGCTTCGTTGTTGCACTGGGGGCATTACTGACGAGAGCGGTCGGCCAAACGCGTGAGAGCCGATCGACCGAAGCCGCTCACGGATACGTCGTTGCTGCACTCGTGATTCTCGTGCTATCGAGACTGCTCGGTGCGGCCGATCTCTACTCTCTCGAGCAATTCCCAACGCAATGGTGGATGGCGACCGTGGGAGCTGGTCTCGTAGCGGGAGCAGGAGTACGCCGCAGGTCCAATGCGCTTTCCATCGCTCTCACCATGACCGGTTTCGTCGGAATTGTGAGCTTGTTACCTGGTTTCGGGGGTCTCGGAGCCGCGTGGGCAGCAGTGGCCATGCTCGCACGCGACCGCGATTCGGCGATTGTGGCCGGCGCCATGGCCACGTTTGGCTGGGCGGTGTTCGCAATCGGCCCGGCGTTTGAGATCGAGATCATGGGACTGAGCGCGGCCGCTGCAGTTCTTCTGGCATCCCTGGCCGAACCTTTGGTCCTGCGCGCCCGACGTGTGGAGGCCGAGGCGGTTTAGCGCCGCAGCATCGCCGTTCCGAGAGGTGTCGTCTCGACAACATGGCGGGCCGCTTCGTTCATCGGGCGCATGAGAGATGCAAACCTGTCGACCTCCTCGTCACCGAGGGCAGCCCACGGCCTCATAGCCAGCTGATCGGTCATGGATTCAATCGACTCGAGAATTTCATGGCCTCGTTCGGTTATGTCTGAACCATGGATGTAGCCGCGTCCGACGAGCCGCTCCCGGGCTTCGGCCCATTCATCTTCTTGCCATCCTCTGGATTTGCGATACCACTCGGACGTTTCGGCATCGGGTTTGCGAAAGATCAGACACTCTTTTGCGTCGAGATCGTGAACCTGCAATGCGAAAATATGACCGTCACCTCGATGCTCTCTCAGCACAGATACGTAGTGCCAGAGAGCCGTGAGACGATCGTCGGGTGCTTGAATTTCGGCGTGAGCGGCGGCGAGCGGCCGGCCTTCAAACCGACAGGATTCAGCAGCCCATCGGGCGAGCTCCACCGCCTCGGCGACGGTTGAAGCGTCCGCCGAGAGGCCCAGAGCCCTTGGAAGGTGTTCGGTGATGGCACCCAACCGGATTGAAACCAGGTCCTCGGGACGTATCAGTGACCATACGCCGGGGATGTGTTCTGCCACCTTCGCCGGATTGAAGTTGTAGAACGTCGCCGCAACCACCGATGCAGGCACCTCGCCGAGTGGCGCGCTGCGAGGCCCGAAATACGCCATCCGGGGGTGGGTTATCCCGGCTCGCTCGTACGCGGCGAGGACGTCTGGCGAAAAGTAGACGAACGCATGAAAAGCCTCCGTCACGCTCCTCATTTCTCGCGCTCGTTTTGGATCCATTGGCTCAGTCTATGAAGCTATGAATTCACACTGGCTTTCAACCGCGGGGCTGGGCGAAGGTTGATACCCTCATGGTGGGTTGACACGGCCGAGAGACAAATCATGAGCGACGAATCCAACAAATCACGCATCCGAATCCTGATTCTGGCATGGTTGGTATTGGCCCTGGTTGCAATTTTTTGGGGGCTCAATCGGTCTAGTGACACGCTCGGACCCGACGCGGTAGCCGCGCTGGATGCCGCCGGAATCCAATATGAGCGCGTACAGGTCGACGGACGCGACATAGTCCTGACAGGATCGTTTTCGGAATCTGAAGCAGAGCAGGCCGTCACGCTGATCTCTGGGATCGACGGGGTCCGTGAGGTTCGAATCTCGCAGCCCGGCACGACAACCACCACCTCAACGGCGCAGACCACTACCACCGTACCGGAGACGACGACCACGACCGCGCCGACCACCACGACCACCGTTCCTGCGGCTTCAGGTTCGGCGCGAATAACCGCGGCTCTGGCTGACGGAGCATTGTCCATTGATGGTGTGGTGCCTGACCCCGCAGTGGCGGACGGGCTACAACGAGTCATGGATTTGATCTACGCACCTCTCGTTGCGAGCACGGTCGAGGTAGATGCAGAAACAACTCCCACCTCGTGGCTGCCGAATCTCCCCCGTGCAATAGGTGTGCTGCCTATCGTCGGGAACGCAACGTTGGCGCTTGACGGCGAGGTCGGGACCCTCAATGCTGAAGCTCCCCGGCAACAGGATGCGGATGCTCTCGCAGGCGCAATCACCCAGCTCCTTGGACCGGACGTAGATCTGACCGTTGATATCACGGTGACCGGCAAGCAGCTTCCTGTCGTGAAAGCTGTTGCTTCCCCAGACGGCACGCTCGCCCTCGACGGCATGTTGCCCGATCAAGCTACGATCGACGCCATCGTCGGAGGGGCTGCCCAGGCGTATGGGCAGGACAACGTGACAAACAACCTCGCAATCGGCGACAACGTCGAACGAGCTTTCACGATCTTTCGAATTCCGGGCATCTTTTCGCAATTCAGAGCAGTGCCGCAATGGACGCTCGATATCGAAAACGGAACGTTTTCCGGTTCGTTGCAGGGTGGCGCGACCTTCGCCTCGGGCAGCGCACAGCTCACAGACGAGTTGAGGGGGTTACTCAACATCGCGGCAGGCGTCATGGCTCGCAATCCACAACTCGGGGCGATCATCGAAGGGCACACAGACAGCATCGGATCAAGCGAGTTGAATCAAAGCCTGAGCGAAGCCCGCGCTGCGGCCGGTGCCGCCTACCTGATCGAAACCGGCATCGACCCGGCTCGACTGACCACGGCGGGAGCCGGCGAATCTCAACCAATCGCTACAAACGATACCGAAGCCGGCAGGGCGCAAAATCGGCGCCTCGACTTTAAATTGGTCCAGAACTCGTAGGAGAGGATATCCATGTTCGACGGTGCATCATTTCAGATAGCCCAGATTCTCGTGCTTCTCATTGCCGCCTCGGC